>JBGSSY010000360.1:0-19992 GCA_041736775.1 Bdellovibrionales bacterium
CCAGCTGATAAAAATCGACGTCTGAAAAAGAAACTAAGTTCATGTATGACTGGTCAACTCCCTGTCTCACTAGAATATTTTTTATCTCTCCCGAAAAAATAGTTCTAACTTTTGTCAGTTTGGGTGGCTCAATCTGAGACGAATTTTGAGTGGTGTTGAGCGAGTCGTCGCTGATCGATTTTTTTGAGGCTTCAAAGGCACCACAACCTATTAGAAAGGGAGTTATAAGAAAGCTGATAAAAATAAGTTTGGCTCGAATTTCGAAGTACATATTAATATCCCTTTCAGCTTCAACCCCTCTGTAGAGCAATTTGAGTGCCTACCAGTAATATTCAATAATTATAGATACATAGAATCTCAGTTCAGACCTAATTACTTTGTTTAAGATATTTTTACTGACGAGATGCAAACTAATCACTAAGACTGATTTTTTTTTAACAGGGTGAACAACAAAAATTGTCACTCCATTAGTAACTATTCTTATCGAAAGAGAATAAACTTAGAAATCAGTCTTTATTATAATAAACTTCCTTAAAAGTGCTATTACCAAACATATCTTCTTTTTTTGACGATTCAGAGATTTCTGACTTTGACTGTTTTTTACAATACTCAAGGCATGTTTTAAAGGGAGCGTTTGTTTTCCAACTTTCTTCAATACGTAAAAAACGGGGATCTAATAATATTTCTGAAAGTTTCCTATTTTTTAGATTCATCTCATTGGCACAATCCTCAAAGAAGCGTAAATAATCTTGAAAAGAATCGTAACTTCCAATCCAACAACAGGGCATGACATAACCATCAATATGAATAAAGTGTTGGGCAAAATCTGATTTACATCTTGGTTCTATCTCGCTCATCTTAAAGATTCCTCAAGAGTCAGAGAAGGATCCATCCAGCCATTGTTTCGTGAGCTTTTCAAAACAAAAAAACGATCAACCCCCAAACTTTTTGCAAGAGCCACCCCTTGCTTGATTAAGTGTTGATTCTGTTTAAATAAAATCCATTGCCAATGAATGATACAGTTAGAGTTTTCTTTAAGGGTCTTTATGGCATTCATGATGGATAACCAATCCGCATTTTTTCGATAAAGAGTATTAGAATACTCCAGTCCATCAATAGCAAAGGTCACATGATCCTTTTTCAGCAAAAGTTGAGCTGTTTTTCTCCACCACTCAACACTCCTATGACTACCGTTGGTTGCGATCACTAATGGAGTATCTGGGGCAATTTTTTGAAAAAACCGAAGAATATCATGGAATTGAGAGTGGTAAATTGGGTCTCCACTGTTTCCACTGAAGAGAATGTGATCGTATTTTTGGCTCAAATCCAAATTTTTTTGTAAAAGTTCAAGGCTCAATTCCCCGGGTTGCAAATCATTTTTATGAATTGTTCTGTCACATGAAGGACAGGCCAGAGCACATTTTGATGTTATTTCTAAGTGCAATTTCATCTCATTAGGGTAATCAAGGTTTTAATGAGAAGCAAGAAATGCAAGATTTATTTATGAATAGCTTTTCTTTGAGTGAGTTTATATAACCTCTGACTTTCGTTTTTACAAAAATCAATTTTAAGCTGATATTGGTCCCAATCCATGGGCCAATCTTGACTCTGAGCTTTTTCAGACCATTCGACAAAGACCATGGATTTTTCGCTAGAAAAAAGATCCCAAAATCCTGTACTCTCAAGATCTTCTGAACTCTCGATTCGGTAAAGATCAACATGGTAAACAACGAGAGTCTCATTTTCTTTTTTATACTCATTGATCAGTGAAAATGTTGGGGAAAGAACTTCTGTGTAGCCCATTTGATGGAGAATCGTCTTTACCCATTCCGTTTTACCAACACCTAAAGGACCGTCTAAAAAAACCAAGGTTTTAGGTTTGAGCAAAGGAATAAATTCTTTGCACCAGCTTTTGAGTTCAAGAAGATCTAATATTTGAGATTTCATTAATTAAGATTTTTTTCAAGATGAGAGGCCACCTGCTGAGCATAGTCTGTGATGACTTTTTTGTCGGGGCCTTCAACTAAAACTCTGACCAAGTTTTCAGTGCCGGAATAGCGAACCAAAAGACGACCTTTTCCTTTAAGTTCCCCTTCAATTTTATTTTTAAGATCCATATATCCTGGAATATCCTCAAATTCTTTTTTACCTTTGATCTTGGTATTAATTAAAATTTGTGGAACGTCTTGCATAACATTACTCAGAGCAGAGAGTTTTTTACCAGAAGCCTTCATAACCGCAAGAACATTAAGGGCTGCCACACAACCATCACCGGTGGTTGAATGTTCAAGAAAAATAATATGACCCGATTGCTCTCCACCTAAGATGTAGCCCGACTTTCTCATCTCATCGACGACATACTTGTCGCCGACATCCGTACGGACCACTTGTATCCCATTTTCTGACATTAATTTATCCAAACCAAAATTACTCATATGGGTCGCAACAATTGTGTTTTTTGGAAGTTTGTTTTGTTGCTTGAGGTGAAGAGCAGCGATCGCCAAAATATGATCCCCGTTCACCACTCGACCCATCTCATCAGCCATGATCACACGATCCGCATCACCATCAAGACTCACACCCACATCAGCACGGTATTTAACAACGGCTTCGGTCATTCGTTTGGGGTAAAGGGCTCCTGACTTATCATTCACATTAAAACCATTGGGGTCGTCTCCAAAGGTAATAACCTCAGCACCGAGCTCTTCAAATACAGCGGGTGCGACTTTATAGGAGGCGCCATTCGCACAATCAAGAACAACTCGCATGCCTTCCAGAGTGTATTGGAGGGGAAAAGTATTTTTTATGTCAACGATGTATCGACCAGCAGCATCTTCAATCCGCTTGGTGCGCCCAATGAGAGATCCCTCAGCAAGAAAAACATCCATATCAGTATCAAGCACCAGTCGTTCGATCTCATCTTCAAGATCTGAGGAAATTTTAAAACCATTGGAACCAAATATTTTGATTCCATTGTCATGATAAGGGTTATGGGAAGCTGAAATAATGATCCCCGCATCGGCTCTCATATTTCGAGCTAAAAAGCCAATTCCGGGAGTGGGTAAGGGTCCAACCAACTGAACATGGATACCCATAGAATTAAGTCCACTGGTCAGGGCTTGTTCAACCATGTAACCCGACAAACGAGTGTCTTTACCAATGACCACTTTAGGGTGTCGGTTGACTCCAGGGTCTTTGCGGATCAGGTATCCAAGGGCCTGACCCACTCGCATAATAATGTTAGGGGTCATCGGATAGGTGTTAGCCGTTGCACGAATACCATCAGTACCAAAGAGTCTTTTGCCCATGAGTCTTATATTCCTTCAGTTGAAGTTTTAAGCGATGACCGGATCACCCATGGTGTCGGACAACTTTTCTTGGGCTCTTTTTTCCTCTTCTTTGGATTTTTTGTCCATCTCTTCTTTAGCTTGTTTTTGCTCTTCGGCCATGGCCTTGTCGCGCTCACTATGACGCTTTCTAAGATCTTCTACACTGCCACCATTAACCATCATAGTAACGTCATCACCATCTATGGTTTCAAACTCAAGGAGGGCTTTTGAAATAGCATGGAGAACAGAAATGTTTTCTTCAAGAATTCTCTTCGCTTTGTTGTAACCTTCCATAATAATGCGATGAACTTCGGCGTCAATCTCTTGGGCTTTTGAATCGGAGTACTCTTTTCGATTTTGAGACTGCATTCCTAAAAAAACCGGGCCTTCATTTTTTTCATAGGCGAGAGGACCTAATTTTTCACTCATTCCCCACTCACAAACCATTTTACGAGAAATATCAGTGGCTCGTTCGATGTCGTTTCCGGCACCCGTCGTGTAATCTTGAAAGATCAGTTCTTCGGCCACTCGGCCTCCAAACAGCATCGCGATCATGTTTTCTGCATTTTTCTTAGAGAGATTCAAACGATCTTGCTCGGGCAAAAATTGGGTCAAACCTAAAGCCATTCCACGGGGTATAATCGTCACTTTATGAATCGGATCTGTGCCTTTAAGCATTTTGCCCACAAGGGCGTGACCGGCCTCGTGGTAAGCGGTGATTTTTTTATCCTCTTCGCTGATCGCCATGGATTTTCTTTCAGAACCCATAATGACTTTATCTTTAGCAAAATCAAAATCGCCCATCGTCACTTTAGAGTGATTGTTTCGAGCGGCATTCAAGGCCGCTTCGTTAACCAGGTTGGCCAGATCAGCACCGGAGAATCCCGGTGTTCCACGAGCAATTTTTTTAAGATCCACATCAGTCGCCGCAGGAACTTTTTTAGTATGAACCAAAAGAATTTTTTCGCGGCCAATAAGATCGGGTTTATTCACAACCACTCGGCGGTCAAAACGACCGGGACGAAGGAGGGCTGGATCAAGAACGTCAGGTCGATTGGTCGCTGCAATAATGATAACGCCTTCATTACTTTCAAAACCATCCATCTCAACCAGCATTTGATTGAGGGTTTGCTCTCTCTCGTCATGTCCGCCACCCATGCCAGCACCACGATGTCTTCCAACGGCATCAATCTCATCAATAAAAATCAAACAAGGAGCGTTTCTTTTTCCCTGTTCAAAAAGGTCACGAACCCGACTAGCGCCAACGCCGACAAACATCTCAACAAAGTCGGAACCTGAAATAGTGAAAAAGGGAACGCCCGCTTCACCCGCGACAGCTCGAGCTAAAAGTGTTTTTCCAGTCCCCGGAGAACCTACTAGCAAAACCCCTTTGGGAATTTTTCCACCCAAACGGGTGTATTTTTTGGCATCTTTTAAAAAATCAACAATCTCTTTGAGTTCTTCTTTGGCCTCATAAACACCGGCCACATCTTTAAAGGTGACCTTATTTTTATTCTCAGTCAAAAGCTTAGCTTTGCTTTTTCCAAAGGACATGGCTTTGCCACCCCCCACTTGCAGCTGCCTCATGACAAAAATAAAGAGACCAAAAATAATCAGGATCGGAAGATAGTTCATCAGAAAAACCATCATAAAAGAATTTTGGTGATTGGATTCGTATTTTGGTGTGATGTTATTTTGCTCAAGCAAACGGGAACCTTGTTCGCCAATGTTTCCGGTGATCATAAAATCTTTTCCACCAAATTCAGCGATGTATTGTTCTTTTATTGTACCGTGAATTTCACCCACATCACCACCGGTACCCACATCTTTAAAAGTGATGGTATCAATTTTTTGAGCTTCGAGGGCTTTGCGAAATTTAGGGTAATCAAAATCAGCAATTTGAGCTTTTTTGGTTTGTTCGTAAGCCTGAACAAGAATGACAATGACCACAATGGCGAGGGCCCAAAAGGCCATGGAGCGAGATGCTTTCATATTTTTCCTTTTCTTAAGTCACGAAAGGGAGAACACCTCCGATTCAATGGTTCAAGTCAAATGCACAAATGGTTTTCAGAAAAACGATCCGGCATAAGTGATTTTAGCATTTTAATGCTCTTCACTCAAATGACCCAGCCTTTGGACATTCAATCGTCCTGCGTCAACCGTCCAATGACCACCGGCCAAACTAAAGGTGTGGTGTTTTTTCTCTGTGTCAAGACGCTTCAAAAGCTCATTTATGTGAGAGAGGCCGTAGTTTTTAAGCCCCTGACTCTTCATATAATTAGCAATGACCAGCCTGCGACGATCAGAATCAAGGCAGAGCCATTCACTCAAGACTAAAGAGCGGCTCTCAAAACAAGATTCAAATTGAATTTGTTTTTTTTGTACAACCAGCAATAAGTCGAGAGAGCGAGCGAGGCCTTTAATGGCGCCCGGTTGAAAAATTTCTAAATCTTTAAGCCACTTTTTTCGAATCCAATTGCGAAAAGGTTTTTGATTTTCATTGCTGGGGTCATCGAGCCACGAACTCTTGCTATTCAGTAGGTATGTCCTTAAATCTTGTCGCGAGACATTAAGAAGGGGTCTTAAAAGGGCACCATTTCGCTTTTTCATCGAAGGCAAGCCTTGGGGCCCCACTCCTCGAATAAGGCGCATAAGTCTTGTTTCGAGAAGATCGTCGCGATGATGAGCTAAGGAGAGAAAATCAAATTGATTTTGCTCCATAATCATTTTCATAAATCGGTAGCGCAATTGACGAAATTCGGATTCGGAATGGGCCAATCGACTTTGATTGGAATGATTTTGTATAACGGCCTCTGGATTTTTGAAAAGGGGGTGATTCTTTGAAAAATTTTTTAAAAAAGCAGCTCTCTTGAGACCATCAAAATTGCAAAAAAAATCAATTTTTTTGTCTTCACATTTTTTTTTGACCAACTCATAGGCATTAAAGCGATAATCCATTTGTTGTGAATCCGTTGTGGGTCCATGATGAAAATGAACCACTGAAAATTGGACTTTAAAATGGTTTCTGAGGTGAAGAAAAATTTCAAGCAGAGCCATGGAGTCCATGCCGCCACTGACTGCAACGAGATGTTTGCTTGTTCGGTAAGGCTTGAACTCTTTTGAAAGTTTATGCAGGAGCTCCATTTAGGATTTTTCTAAAGAGGTGTCCTCTTTTTCAATCTCACTTTTCTTTTTAGGAACAAATTCAATATCGGCCTGGATCGAGATTTTGTGTTCGCGGAGAATGTTTTTAAACTCTTTAACAATGTCGACTTTTTGAATCAGCTTAGAAAACTCTCCCCCCACTTTTTGAACCAAATCGTCTTTTGATTTTTGCGCCCCTTTTAAAACTTGTAACACCACTTCTTTGGGCAGATTGAGGCCTGAGAGATAAACTTTCAACTGTTCTTCGGATAGAAAAGGTGAAGAGAGTCCTGTTGCAATCAATTTTTTAAGCATATCAGTGACTCCACTTTTTTTATCCTCTTCCCAATTGAGTTCCACTTTATCTTTTTCCATTTCTTTAGACTCCATATAATTGTTTAACCCGCTGATGATAAGCTTTCATCATAGCCGGAAGGTTTACACTCAGGGCAGTTTTTGTGAAAGCAGAAGGTACAAAAAGTCCAAACTGAGCTTCAACAAAGTAGTCTGCTTTGGTTTTGCCACCTTGGTCCGAAAGTTTCCAGTAACCGTTCATTGATTTAAAGAGATCACCTTTAATAAATTTCCATTTAATTTCTGAGGGTCGGGTTTCTTTATGTTCGTTGTAATATTTAAAGGTTTTGATCACAGAAATTTGATACTCCACAACCTTTCCATTTGGATTTTCTTCGACCACTTTACAACTTTTAACATCGGATAAAAAATCTCCGTAGCTGTTGTAATCCACTAACAGGTCAAAAAATTGTTCTGGGGTGCAGTTAAAAATTTCAGTGTGTTTAACTTCTGCCATCTTAATCAACCTTTCTTTTAAATAAGGCTTCAGCCTGTGATAAAAGTTTTTCTTTTTCGGAATTTTGGAATCCACTGGATCCAGGTTCAAAAAAATCACAAAAATTGCTGGTTTCTTTCTCTCGCATGACATCAGCCGAGGGTTCTCGACACTCATTATAGGCTGATGGATCATAGAATCGACAATTCTTGCAAACATGAAGATCGGTGTGACACTTAAAACACTCATCACGACGACCAACTCTTTCACTCACCGGATTTTTCTGTCCGCAAGAAAAACAGGATACTTCAAGCCCCATGAATCAAACTCCGCCCGAAAAAAAGCTCGGCTTCAAATGCATATTGTGTTGTGAATCAATAAACCGGACTGTACCCGTTTTTGAACGCATGACCACCGATTGGGTCAAAATTCGCCGATTGGAAAGATAGCGAACACCTTTAAGAAGTGGACCGTCAGTGACACCGGTGGCGCAAAACATCACATCCCCTTTGGCTAAATCATCGCGGTGATAAATACGATGGGGATCTTCAACCCCCATCTTATAGGCCCGTTTGATTTCTTCGTCATTTTGCCAAACCATTTTTCCTAAAAAATCTCCGCCCAGGCATTTTAAAGCGGCTGCTGTAATCACGCCCTCTGGTGCGGCTCCAATACCCAGAAGCATATCGATTCCAGTTTCTTGCCAAGAAGTTGCTATACCCGCTGAGACATCACCATCACCAATGAGAAGAATTCGAGCCCCTAATTTTCTCACTCGCGAGATAAGATCGTTATGGCGATCTCTTTCGAGGATAACCACAGTTACATTTTGGACTTTTTTATCGAGAGCTTTAGCGACTGCAAGAATATTTTCTTCAGGAGTCTGATCAAAACTCACCACTCCCGCGGCCTCAGGGCCAACGGCAATTTTATCCATGTATGTGTCCGGTGCATGAAGGAAATTCCCTTGTTCAGCGACCGCAATAACGGATAGGGCACCCACCCCACCACTGGCACAAATGTTGGTTCCCTCAAGGGGATCAAGGGCAATATCCACTTTGGGGGATTCAGGCCCTGCTTTTCCCACTCTTTCGCCAATATAAAGCATGGGGGCTTCATCACGCTCCCCTTCACCAATGACGATGGTTCCATCGATTGAAAGATCTTCAAAGGCCTTTCTCATGGCATCAACGGCGGCTTGGTCTGCGCCCTTTGAGTCGCCCCTTCCGGTGAGCTGAGAGCAAGCAAGAGCAGCGGCCTCGGTGATTCTGACAAATTCTAGGGCAAGGTTACGATCCATTTATTTCCTCTCTTTACTCAAAAAATCGATCAAGGACTGAGGCAAGCGACAGGCTTGCTGTTTTTTCATATCGAAAGCGACGTGTATGGTCTTACCAAATGCGGCTTCTTTATTAAAGCTTTTCGTGAAAATGACATAATCAAAAATCAAACGAGCCCCTTGAGTGGTCACCTTGTAATCAATCTTCAGCTCCTGGTTGAATTTAAGGGGAATTTTGTAGTCGACCTGGCTGCTGATCAAGGGGTAATTGAGCTCAGAGAGAATATTTTCGCCCTCTTCAGCCTCCATGACCTGCTTTAAAAATTCAAGCCGAGCCTCTTCAAAATAAAGCAGATAATTCGCATGGTGGATAATTCCCATGGCGTCTGTTTCATAAAATTGAGTGACTCGTCGATAACTAAAGGGAAAGGCCGACATGATCTGCCAATATTTTTTTAAACTGTTCAAGGGGTTTAAGACTCATATCCATTTGTTCGACAATCGCCAGCGCCTTTAAGGTAATTTGTTTGTTATTGAGCAAAGGTTGGTCAACATTTTTAACCGCCTTATTCTCAAAGAAAAAACTATCTTCCTCAAAGATGAGGGAGGCGATATCCGTATCCAGCTGAGCTTTGAACAAGCCATCCTCAGCCACCCAAAAGTAGAGATTGGTTTCCCTTGGTCCATGGAACCAAAAAGTAAAGTCGGCATGGGGGCTATAGTGTTTAGGATCAATCAAAGACATATTCAAACCCACGATACGATCAGTAACAACACGGTCAATTATAATCCGAGAGGGCACATCAATTTGATCAAATTCCACCGCGATCACTTCATCATTGACTCGAATGACTTTGCCTCTGACCCGAGATTGGTCGATCTCCGTTTTGAGGTGCAGTTCAATAGCCTCATCGACATTTTGCACTTTTTTTTCTTTGGGCTGAGCAAAGGCTGCCCCCGTGTAACTCATATCGAAAACAAGGGTGTTGCCATAGCCTACCACTTCAACCATTAAATTTTTTGAGGAAGGCTCAACTAAAACCCGGGGGTATTTTCGGCGATCTTTCATACTATCACTTTTGCTCATAAGAATCTCTTTTCTTAAGCCTCAGGGTTTTAAAAACTCATAAATGGATCCCGTTTTTTTTAAACTCCACTCACAAAACTTTTTTTGTAACTCTCTTCCATGAATGATCTCATTTTCTGGGCGACTTTTTCACAAATAACTTCCAGCGTAAAGTTCAGAAGAAACGCAGGGATGGGAATATGGGTGGATTCAAAACTTGACCACAGAACGATCTCTGTCTTTCGAGTCGTAATCGGGAGGAGTTGAAAATGTCCCACCATTCCCTTGAAGGGGCCCTCTACAGCAACCCAATCCATTTGCTTTTGCTTGTCTTTTTCTTGCCAGGAGTACTTTAAAATGAGGCGAGTTTGATAACCCAAGGCCGAAACAAGCAGATCAATTTTCTTTTCCTCAGGCTGATGAACCACTTTATCGAAATGAGGAGAGATTTGGGGTAGTTTTTCAAACGCCATGATTTCTTTTTGGGCAAAAGTCAGAGGGACATTAACCACACCAACCCCCTGCATTTTAACTGTTTTCATTTTTTCTTGGGTTTTGGATTTAACGGCGACCAGCACTTTACGGTCTTCGATCACTTTTTTATAGAGAGTTGGCCGACCCCGCCAATAGGGTGCCTCTTCTTGGCCCCAGAGAGGACTGTTAAAAAGCACAAATGTAAAAAAAAGAACAATGGACCCAATCGTCATGAAATCATCATACAAAACTCAGAGACTCAATGCTATGCTTTATCGATGAAGAAAATTTCACCCTGGCCGATGATAGCCACTTTGTTTCGAATATTTATTGTGCCCATCCTTGTCCTAATGATGATTTATCGTCCTTATGGCTGGGCCCTCGCTTGTTGTTTTCTTTTTATCATAGCCTCGATTACGGATTGGTTGGATGGTTATTTGGCTCGAAAACTGGATAGTGTTTCGATTATGGGACAATTTCTTGATCCCATCGCCGATAAAGTTTTGGTTTCTAGTATATTGATCATGTTTATCCCTTTACAGATTATTGATGCCGTTGCCGTTCTTCTTCTGATCAACCGAGATGTTATTATTGGTGGAGTTCGAGCCATTGCGGCGGCCCAAGGTAAAATCATCTCGGCGGGCTCCATGGGAAAATGGAAAACCACAGTTCAAATGATTGCAATCCCTTCTCTTTTCTTAGGGCAAACTTTGGAGTTCCTACCCTTTAATGAAGTTGGTTACTACGGTTTATGGCTGAGCGTGGGTTTAAGCCTCTACTCTGGTTTTGACTACTTTCAAGCTTTTCTTAAGCACAGTTCTGTTAAGATTTTGTGAAACTTTTCTATTTCACTTAATTTCACTTTATTTCTTTCCTGACAGTCAGCTATAGGTAGATTGTGGATGCATGAAGCATCCCAAGGGGGAATTATGATACAAAATTTATTATTAGTGACGATCTTGTCACTCAGTTTTTCAGCGATGGCCAAGCCTTGGGGGGCAAATGGTCAAAACAAAAAAGATTTCCAAACACATACTCTTTTATACAACAAGAACATCAATGGGACAGAAGTGGTTCGAATACACGCATTAATTAATCAACAACTCCAAGCTCAAGGTCAAAATCCACAAGATTATCAATTAGAAGGGGTGACTCTTTTTGCAAAAAGTTGGGGTGGTAATGCCAGCGCAACATTAATTGTTGGTCCGGATCAAAACACCCAAAAGATTCCGCGAGCCAAGAACTTTGCTTTTTTTCTCATGAACCAACCTTTCACTTACAACGTTCTAACCTGGGACTTGCAAAACGCCCCTGGACAAGCCAGTGAGATTTGGCAGATGAGATTTTCAGGAAATATTGTGGTCGATCAAATGCAGGTTCACATCTCTGTCGGTGGTCGGCTCATCACTATTCCTATGGGTGATCAACTCTTTACAGGGCAAAACTTTGGTGCTGTAAAACTTCGTCAACAGCTTAATCAAATGGGGATTAACTCTCTTAACCTCAATTTGAAAAGTGTAAAGATGTTGGCGAAAAGTCGCGCCGGGCAAGCCACTGCACAACTTCAAATTGGACAGATGTCGAAACCCGCAAAAGTCATCCCAGTGGCCCAACCTGGTTTTAGTTTTCAAGATAACAGACCCGCCAGTTACAATTTGATTGAATGGAGACACAAAGGCCCCTCACAAGGAGCATGGCAAGTTGATCTCAATGGGAATGTGAAAATTAAGTCCATAATCGTTGAACTCGAATAATGACCTAAACCCATCAGGGGAAAGAGGCGTAATGGCTCTTTCCCTTTTTAATACTTAAGACTGAAAGCCATTAGTTTGAGTACAGTCGTCTTTATCGCTGAGCAAAAAATAGTGACTCTCTTCTCAGAGAATAATTGTAGTTACTCATGATATTTGATACCCCTCGACTCACAAGGGGATTCTTATGAAAAAACTTTTACTTATTATTTTTACTTTAAGCTTTTCTACTCTCGCTCAGGCTGAGACTTTTTACTTAGAATTCGGTGGCGAAAGATTGATTATCCAAGGAGATCTTGAGTACAGTGAAGAGAATTCTGATTCTGTGCCCTCAACTTTTACTTTGATCACCCTTCGCAATATTGATGTTCAAATTGAAGGAATCGATCATAAAAGGTTGTATCTCCAGGCTCGTTTGGGATGGGGAGCAACACTTCTCAATCCCATTTGTGAGGCTCTCGGAGAGTCTCTCAATATAAATGTGCCTTTTGCCAATGGATGGGGTCTGGTCAAGAGTCTTCCCGATGGTTTCTTTTCTTCACCCACATATTTGATTTTAGATACTGATGGGTTTGAAATATCACAAGAGCCTTCAGGCTCCGTCTACTATCCATCAATCAATTGCACTTCCCGTTTGATGGAGAATTAATTCTCGACAAACTCAAAGTTCCTCTCGAATGGCTGAATAAATTTCAGCATAATGCCAGGCTTTGGGCAGTGAGGAGTCTTGGAAATGATCGGGCTTAAGCTTTAGCCCTCGAGTTGAAAGCAAAAGTTTACGGACTTCGGGATTTTGTCTGACTTTTTCAAGCATCACTTGATAAATTAAGAGGTAAAAAGAGCTCTCACCCTCTTCTCGATAGACCATTCGGTTTCCTTGAAAACTCACCCAATTGATATTATTTTTTTTCATCACTTCGCTTGCAAAATCACCCGCCTTTTTAGCTTCAAACCCCACCATTTGTTCAACTTCTTCTCTGGTCCAAGGCCATTGGGTCAATTTGTATCGAGGGTCGTTTTCATTTTCAGGAAACTTTGTCGCTTGCCAAAAACCCTCGACACTTTGATATTTTTTTTTCTTAAATTGAAAGGGGGTATGGGCAAAATTAGAAAGCAAACCCAGTTCATTTCTTTTGGAAAGAATCACTTCAGGAAATTGGGCGGATTGAGGAAGGATTTCCCAATGAGGTGTATTTGAGTCATGAATCTCATGCCACCAGTGTTGTGGGTATGACGATTGAACGTGGGCACAACTCAGCAAAAAGATCAAAAAAACAGAAAGAAAAAAACCATAAAACGAAACACTGAAACATTTAAAGACACCTTTCATTAAAGTGTCTTTCGATGGGCCTTAATTAAATTCATCAATTTTGCCACTTTTTCATCAATTAAGGGCCCTCCGGTTTTTTTTGAAATAGAAGTACCAACAATGATGGCGTCAAGATGAGGCAAAAGTTCTTTGGCATTGAGGACTGAAAAGCCAGAACCAACGATCAGTGGCTTGTTACGGGCTCCAGAACGTGCCTCTTTAAAACGAAGGACACTGGGAGCTTCTCCAGACTTTGTCGCAGTCACGATCAAACCATCACTCCCTTTCTCTGAAGCCTTTTGTGCGGATTGAGCGAGAGTAATTTTAGGGTCAATCATTTTTGAGTATTTGACTTGAATATCAGTGAGTAAAAATACATTTTCAGCATTAATCTTTTGGCGGTAGCTTTGAATTTTTTCTGGATCGATGGGGACTTTCTTTTTGCCCGCCATAACCTCATCGCTGAAAAAATCAATTCTCACAAACTGGGCTCGACTCTCTTGGGCTAATCGTAGAGTTTCTTCGGGAAAGTGCCATAAAATCTCAAAACCGATGATCAGGCCAGAGGAAGCTTTCACCAGAGCTCGCGCCACTTTGAGCATTGCTTTAAACTTTTCTTCAGTGATCGCAGGCTCAAGGATTTCACCCGCTCGAAATTCAAACAAAATTCCGTCCACTTCATTTTTTTTCGCTATTTTAATTTGTTCAAGACCAAGACCAATGGCCCTTTGAATTTTAACTTCACTACTCAAATCTTTATCAATCATAAGAGCCGCAATCACGGGCTTTTTATTTTTAAATAAATCCAAAAATTTTGGTGCAGAGGCCTTTGAAATAGATAGGAAGAAAAAAAAAGGAAGAAATGCTAAAATCAAAAATCCAATATATTTTAATAGATTTAACAATCGACTCATATTTATCCCTTGAATGAGGCTGAGAAAAAATCCGACTTAAAGACGGTCAAAGATATAAATACGCAATTGGCAGGACTTTTCTAGATCATCAATGAAGGCAACAGCCAAACGGACTTCACCCTCGGCATCCAAAAAAGCAGCAAACCTTCGGTCATCAATCGAAAGAGTTCTCTTTTGCTGATCCTGATCAGCAAGACCTTTAAAACCGTATAGAAAAAATCCAGCCTTCGGGGGGATATCGAAGATAAAGTGGCCTTGGCCGGTTTGTGTGATCTCGATGTTTATGAGCTTATTACCACCCGCCAAAATAAAAGCCTTATCTTGGTATTTTTCAGGCTGATAGGTTTTCTCGGTGATGCAATAACTGGTGACTTCCGAATAACGAAGCTGCCAGTAACCTATCATTTCTGAGGTTTTAAATTCACCATCGCCGCGTAAGGCTTGAATAGCCCGCTGGTAAGCCGCGAAGTCATACTCTGTTGAAGCCGAAGCGGCGGACATAATAAAAAAAGTGAATATAAAGGTGGCCAATTTCATAAATCCCTCCCGATACCCCAGGGACTACCATAGGATAATAGGGTTTCAAAATTTGAGCCTTATCGCGCAGCGTTGCTCGCCGGACGAGCTTAATTGGAAAAGTAGCCACTCGCCTTATGAAAAAGGGAGATTATTGGATTCCATCTGCTTCATATCGTTACATTTCTTTGTGTAGTTTTAAAACCGCTTTTATATCGTAAACTGACCCTGTTAGGATAAAGTCATGAGGACCACTCTTAAAGAACGTGGGTTTAGCTTAGTCGAAGTGATGGTTGTTGCCTCAGTCGTGGCCGTCATTGGACTTGGGTCAGCTCATATGATCAGTCAACAACAAGCTCTTGCGACCTACCTTGAGGATCGTCTTGCCAATTTGCAGCTTCAAAACCAGATCCAACTGCAGCTGTCCTACACCGCCGCGTGCACGGCAAGTCTTAACGGGGTCAGTTTGAATCTCAATTCAAGTCAAACCAGTTCTGTGACTTCGATTCGAGACAATCTCGGCAATGTTGTTTTATCAAGTTTTTCAGATCAGGGAAATTTAAGAATTGAACAAATTGTCCTGCGAAATCGTTCAGTGCCTGTTTTAGGAGGCTCGGGGTTGATTGATATTGAAGTTTCTACCACTCGCAAGCGTAAGATACTTGATTCTAAGGCCTTTCTACCTTCTGTCGTAACAATAAACGCTTCGACCAACCCCGCCGGAGCTATTATTCGCTGCGGAGGTAACTTTGGAGCAGAAATCATTTCGCCAGGAATGGGATTTGATGGTCTCACTGGAAATGTTGCTTGCGCAACAAAAGGCAAATTCTGCACCCATATTGAAAGTTATAATTTCATGAGCGGCAGTAGTGGGGCGTGTGATAGTGGCAGTCAAGTGGCCACATGTATTAAGGCCTGCGCTTCACACTACAATCAAAACTTACCGGGCATCCCCAATATTGTCAGTGATCCTGGAAAAAATAACATCCACAGCTGCGCTGCAAGAGTCGGAGTTTATATGACTTATCATCATCCCGGCGCACTATCGTGCAATGCCCACTTCTCAGCTTATTGTCTGTAAGGCTGCACTTTGGCAAATCAGGCCGAAAGAGGGGAGTTTAACTTTCTGGAATCACCAGTTTGTATTGGTTTTTTATTGCAAAACCTTAGTATCTTGAAATCTCTCACTCATACCATCGATTTATTTTTTTTCTATTTTTCGTGCCAGAGGACTGAATAGAGATCATGACGGCGATCTTTAAGGTTTTGAACCGCTCCACTGACTCGTGCCTCTTTCAAAAGATCCATTCTCAGATCGGCGATAGCGACCATTTCGACATTAGGAGTGGTGTCCGCCGCAATTCCATCTCGAGCAAAGGGAAAGTCACAAGGAGTCAGGATGCAGCTTTGGGAATACTGAATATCCATATTGTGAACTCGTGGTAAGTTTCCAACATTCCCAGCCATTGCTACATAAACTTGATTTTCTACAGCCCGTGCTTGGCAGCAGTATTTCACTCGGCAATAACCTTGTCTGTTATCAGTCAGAAAGGGAACAAATAAAATCTGCATCCCTTGATTGACAAGATGTCGAGAAAGTTCTGGAAACTCAGAATCGTAACAGACCAACACTCCGATAGGACCGCAGTCAGTTTGAATCACTTTAACGCTATCTCCCCCCTCAATATTCCACCAATAACGTTCATCAGGGGTGGGATGGATTTTCTCTTGTTCATGAACTGAACCATCACGTAAACAAATATAAGATACATTTCTCACTTTATCCCCCACTCGTGTGGGGTGGGAACCGGCAATAATATTGACGTTGTATTTAATCGATAGATTTCTGAAGAGTTCTTTGATTTGACCCGTGTAATTCGTCATTTTTTCAATCGCTTGAGCGGGGCGAATTTGTTCATTTTCGATTGAGAGAAGTTGCATAGTAAAGAGCTCTGGGAAAAGTAAAAAGTCGGCTCGATAATCGGATGCCACGTCGACAAAATACTCGACAATCTGTGAGAACTCATCAAAAGAAGAAATCCCCCTTTGTTGGTACTGAACGCAAACAACCCGAACCGAATTCTGTCGACTGGAAGGTGTGGTTTTTGCCGCCCCTTTATCATCGACGATATACTCAGGATTTTTCCATAAAAGGTGAACCGCAAAACCAACCGACTCACGATCGGTAGGGATGTAATTTTCGATGATTCCAATCACTTCAAATCCGTTACGAATTTGAAATCCTAAGGTCGGATCCACTATTTTTTTATCGATGACCTGTTGAACATACTCCGCCACATCGCGAACTTTGTTTTTTCTTTTATGGTAATTAGGAATTCTTCCGGCAAAAACAATACCTTTAAGCCTTTCATATTTTACCAGCTGTTTTCGGCGGTTATAAAATCTTTCCCCAATCTTTACTCTTCTTACTTCAGGGTCGACACAAGTTTCATAACCGTAGAGATAATCTCCTCGCTCATCATGAGTGGTGGCAAAGCCTCCACCCGTTATTTCTTTCCAGGTATGGGTTTTAAGAGCTTTTTTACCACTCAGACGAAGGCTGGCGGAATAGCCCACGATGCGCCCGTCAAGCTCGGCCACTAAATGTCCTTGTGGGTAATGAGTGATTTGCCCTTGGATCATCTCTGCAGTGTAACCTGGCATATCTCGATACACTTTTTTGACCAGTGCTACGATGGCTGGAGTGTCATTAAATTGGGCTTCTCTCACAATGAGTTTTGTGTCTTTCATCATTTCCTTTGGGGCTAAGTGGGTACTGTTCCATAGAACACAAAAAAACACAACTCTTCCCCCTTTTTTGAAGCGAAAAAAGTCAACTGAAGCTCTGCTTAAAAGAAAAAGCCTCTTTTAATTGAAAGAGGCTTGAAAAATTTTAATTCATTTTAAAAAAATGGATCAAGAGGCGGCAAGATCGGACGGGCGAAGCCTATAAGCGGGCGGTCGCCGCTGAATTCTTTTTCTTTTTTCACTTTTTTTTCTTCTTAAAACTTTTAGGATCACCCTTTTACAGCGGCTCAATAGTTGGTGTATTCGCTTTCCTTTTTTGATAACTACAGTTTGTTCTCCGTCTACTGAGGCTTGGATTGAAACAGCATAAATTTGCTTTTGGGTTGAGAGGGGCTCGATGCGAACCCTGAAATCAGCATCAACAGGGCTTGCCCCATAAAGATCATTGACAGCGTGGTGAGCTAATTTTTGAAACCGCTGTTTAAAGGATGTACCACGAATTCGAAATTGAAAATCCTTTGAAATTTCTCTGATCGTATTTTTATTCATACTACCTCCTAGAAATATCTGTTGAAATATTAATAAAAAACTTTTGATCTTTCCTTTCATGACCGATTCAATTTTGGATTTGAGAGAGAGATTTTTTTGAGATTTCGGTCATTAAAACTCATAAGAGAGCTCCCCTCAACACCTCTCATACTAACCGAGGAGCCTGAGGGATTGTCAAAATGACCTACACTGAACCGCCAATTTGTTCCACTGGATGTTTAATGTCTTTATAAAATTTTTAGTCATGAGAGAGAGATTTGTTTCAGGACGTAAGTTTGGTTTGTATGCTAAAATACTGCTGGATTGATTGTACAATGTTTTTTGTTTTAGCCTGTTATTCTCAATCTTATCAAATTAAATTCTCTCGCACTTATTTCGTTTTTCTTATCCTATGATATTCTTTCTTTTAAAATTTTGTTCGTTATCTCACTTCTATTCTATCTCAATCATTATCTTCCTTATCCTTTCATTTTTTTTCCATTTATTGTCCTAATTTTTCTCATCCAGGCTGAATTGAGTCAGACCAAACTCTGGGCCAAAGATATTTCACTTTGGAATCAGTGAGGTGACCGTGATAATAAAAGGATGCAAACAAAAAAGATCATTGCCTTTCTCAGCCTCCTCCTTTTTTCAAACTTCGCTCAAGGTTTTATCCATTTTGAGCCTGGTATAGGTTACAATCGGGGCTCGCGCGCCGGTCAAAGAGCCCAGGGAATAGGGCTCACCACAAAACTGGGAGCTGAATTCAGCAACTTTTTTATATTGGCTGATGTGGGTTATCACGATTTACAGATTGCATCAGTACCCACTTCAAGCGCAACTGATCTTGGGCTTTGCCTTGGTAGTGACTTTCGAAGCTGGAGATTTTGGTTTACTTATATTGCCAGCGCAGACCTCAAAACAGAATCTGGGGGAACAACCACCACCTCCAAAGGAGATGGCATCAAGCTTGGCATCAGTGGTCAACTCTCTAGCAAAGCCTATATCAATCTAGAATACCGCTCCCTCACTTTTACTGAGCAAGATGGAGCCCCCATAAGCCAAATCATGGATGCCGCCCTACTCTCAGTGAGCTGGAAGCTACTTTAACAAATCCTATTTAATAAGCTGAAAAAAATATTTCCACTATTATTGTCTGAGTTCCTCTGAAATAGAGATTTTCGGGAGAAAATCCCTTATACGTAGCCTTTCTAATTGTTTAATACAGTCTCTTACTAAAAAAGCTTCTCATAATATAAAAACTCTCGTCGATGTAGAAAAAAGCCAAACATTGTAAAACCCCTCGAATATGTAAAAAAGAGACAATCTTTGTAAAACCTCTCCATAAAAAAACGGCTCTATTAAGCTTTAAAGAGTTTCTTTATAAAAACCATTAAAGAATAGGTTTAAATTATAAAAACTTGTTTTTTTTAGGAGACTGTCACAAAACAATCTTTCGCGTCGTAAGAGAAGTAAGGATCTGAAAAAATGAAGCAGAATTCAACAGATGAGGAGCTTATGGTAGCCTACCAAAGAGGTGATCTACATTCATTTGATATTCTCTATCAGAGACACTCTGGTCGCCTCTTGGGCTACTTGATCCAAAAATCAGCCAATACATCCCAAGCCCATGATGTTTTTCAAGCCACCTTTCTTAAACTTCATAAATCCAGAAACCAATACGACCCCCAGTATCCTTTTTTAGCATGGCTTTTTACTCTGTGTCGCAACGAACTGCTCGATTCTTTTAAAATGGAAAAAAGACAGAGGGATAAAATAGAACTCTTTCAACAAGAGAACCTTCACAGCTCTGAACTTGATATTCATTCTTCCGACGGGAATTTCAATTCAACCTTTGAAACTCAATCTTTGAGTGGGAATCTCAATACTACGTCTGAAAATCAATCTTTTGTTGGGAATTTCAATAAGGCATCTGAACATTCATTGTTAGACCCCCTTCTTCCTCAACAAAAACAGGTCATAAAGATGCGCTATATGGATGAAGAAACCTTTGAAGAGATTGCGAAAAAACTTAAAACAACACCTTCTAATATCAGGCAAATTGTAAGTCGTTCTTTAAAGAAATTGCGAGGACATTATGAATAAAAAAAGTTCTCTTAAAGACTACAATGAATTTCTAAATA
>JBGSSY010000026.1:0-7290 GCA_041736775.1 Bdellovibrionales bacterium
AGTTGAATTTGATTAACCACTCTACCGCCAGTAGTAAAAAGACAAGACTCACTAAATGAAGGGAGAGGCTTGCAGCACTTTCAAATGAAAAGAGGTCAAACCAAAGCTTGTAGATTAAAGTTGTCATAACGGGAACATTAATCATACTGGCGGCCCCAAATTCAGCCAATGTTTCAAAAAGAACAAGAATCTGTGCAGAAAGCAAAAAAGGGAGAATTTTGGGAATTAAATGGAGTTGCAAAAATTTCCACCAACCCGCACCTATAATCATTTCTGTTTCTACCTCATTTTGAGAAACAAAAGAGAGCCCAAGGCGAGTAAAGAAGTAAATGTAGGGGGTAAAAGAAAGCACAAGCACGAAAGCTAAAAACCAAAACTGTCCTTGTATTTCAACACTCACCCAATCATGAAGGGATGAACTCGGCCCCAGTGCACCCAAATAGGTGTAAGACAAAACATATGTGGGAAGGGCCATGGGCATCATTAAAAGAATATCAATCCCACTTTTTAAGGGCCATTGGATAAAGGTGGTGATAAAAGCGAGGACAGTCCCAAGAGCCGTTGAAAAAAGTAACACGAAGAGCAAAAGAAAAAAGGTGTTATTGAAAGCCTCTGTCTCGAGACTTTGATCCAATTGAATGTTTTGTTTTGAAAAAATAAAAAGATAAATAAGTGGCAATAAGAAAAAAACCAAAAAAATAAAATGAGTCAGTAGCCTCAGTGAATGATTTTTAAGGTCAGGCACTAGCGATAAAGAGCTTGATCCATCAATTGGACCGCTTTCTTCTGATTTTTTCCAATCGCGGTTAAGGGTGTTTGATCACGATCAAAGCTTCCCCATTTTGCAATCGTCTCGGACAACTTCACTTTTTCTCGCACAGGGTACTCATCATTGAGTCCAGCAAAGAGTTCTTGAGCCTCTTGGGTGAGGAGCCAATCAATAAAGCGTTGAGCTTCTTTTTTATTTTTACTATTCTGCACAAGTCCAACCCCAGAAATATTGATATGCACACCGCCCTCTTTTGCATTTGGCCAAAAGACAGAGACATTTTTTCCGGCGCCATTTTTTTGCATTCGCGCTAAATAGTAAGTGTTGGCAATACCGACGTCACAATAGCCTTTATCAATTGCGGTCAAAAGAATTTCATCACTGGTCATTACAGGCTTAGCTAGGTTTTTGACCCATCCTTGAACAACGCTTAATGTTTTATCAAAACCTAATCTTTCAATCATAGATGCCACCAAAGATTGGTTGTAAACTTTACGGGAAGTTCTTAGGCAAAGTCGACCTTTCCAGCGTGGGTCGGCAAGGTCTTGATAACTTTTAAGATCAGTGTCCTTCACTTTATTTTTGTTATAAAAGAGGGTTCTGGCTCTTAGAGAAAGGGCCGTCCAAAGATTTTTCGAGTCGCGCAACTCTTGAGGAACAACCGAAAGATTTTGTAACTCAGTTAGGGGGGCTAAGAGTCCGAGCTCGGCTGCAAAAACCAAATGCCCCGCATCGACAGTGATGAGAAGGTCGGCTGGAGTGCTACTCCCCTCTTGTTTTAGTTTTTGAATCAGAGGACCATCATCGCCATTGATGTGTTTTATTTTAACACCGGTTTTTTTCTCATAAGCCTTAAAAAGGGGCTCGACCAAATGACTTTTGCGAGAGGTATAAACCATCAAGGGCTTAGCCGCAGGCGCTTGGGCCCAAATGGTCAAAACAGAAAAGATAAGATGAATCAGAAAAATCATGGGAGACCTCTTGAGTTTGAATATTCTTGGCTGAGATCATAGGGATTTTGGGATCAATCAACAATAAGAATTTTGTCAGACGACCAACAGAGGCCTGCGGCCTATCAATTGTTATTCAGTTAAGGCAAATCTTTTGATTTTTTGGACCGCTGACCCTCATTTTTTTGCTTAAAGCTGTGACAAATTCAAGAGGATAGGCAAAAATACCCCCAATGATTGGCTCCTTACCAAAGGTTAAAATATGAAATTACAACCGGTTCGTGGAACACGAGATATCATCGCCGAAGAAGCTCGACTCTTTCGAGAGATTGAAAATCGTTTTATGGAAATTGCCAAAATATACGACTTCTCTGAAATTGAAACCCCGATCTTTGAATTCACCTCTGTTTTTAAAAGAACTTTGGGAGACGCCTCTGATATCGTCAATAAAGAAATGTACACCTTTGAAGACCGCAGTGGAGATTCCCTGACCCTTCGCCCAGAAGGCACGGCCAGTGTTGCAAGGGCTGTGATTTCTAATAGCCTCCTTCGTGATCTTCCACTCAAACTTTTTTACTCTGGTCCTATGTTTCGCCATGAGCGTCCGCAAAAAGGTCGCTACCGTCAGTTTCGTCAATTTGGGGTCGAGCTGATTGGGGTTGAAAATCCCTTGGCTGATATTGAAGTGATTGCTTTTGCCTGGGATTTTTTTAAAAGTTTTAATCTTCTCTCTAAAGTGGTTCTTGAGATTAACACTATCGGTGATGTTGAAAGCCGAGAAAATTATAAAAAAAGCTTAGTCGACTACTTTTCTCGACATAAGGAAAAACTCTCTCCAGAGAGCCAAGAAAGGCTCACCCACAATCCCTTGAGAATCCTAGATTCTAAAGATGAAAGTGATAAAGAGATTATTTTAAAGGCACCGCCCTTTAGCGATCACCTGAATTCAGAATCGCAAATGATTTTTAAAAATGTGTTAGAGGGACTCAGCGAATTGGGAATCCAATATCATATCAACCCTCGCCTTGTTCGCGGACTGGATTATTACTCTCACACCGTCTTTGAATTCACCACCCAACACCTTGGGGCACAAAACGCGGTTCTCTCTGGGGGGCGCTACAATCATTTGATTGAACAAATGGGCGGACCAAGCACTCCGGGTGTGGGTTGGGCTGCAGGCACTGACCGCTTGTCTTTACTGCTCGAAAAACCAAGCCCCCTTGGCACCAGTGTCGCTGTTTTGGCCACTGATCCCGGTGGAGAAAAAGAAATGTTAAAAACTTTGCAACACTTGCGCGCATTGAAAATTCCTTCACAACCGATTTATTCGGGTAACATTTCTAAACAGCTCAAAAAAGCCGATAAAAGAAATTGCAGCCATGCGGTTCTTATTGGCAGCGATGAAGTGGTTCAAAAAATCTATCAGCTCAAAGACCTCAAGACAGGTGCACAAAAATCCCTCAGCCTTGAAACTCTTCTCTCTGAACTCAAAGGCCTCGCCGGTGTCTGAGTTGATTCTGGCCAGTGCATCACCCTATCGAGCTCAACTCCTTCAGCAGGTGGGTCTGTCTTTTTCTGCCGTTTCTCCTCAAGTGGACGAAGAGATTTTAAAAAATAAATATCAAGGCCCCCCTCAAAAACTCGCTGAGTTTTTAGCTTATGAAAAAGCTTTAAGTCTTGCTGATGACTACCCTGAATCACTGATCATCGGCTCCGATCAAGTTCTGCTTTTTGGAAATAAAATTCTTTCAAAACCAAAGTCAAAAACTGAGGTGATTGAACGGCTGACCACTTTACAAGGAAGAACTCATTGGTTACTGACAGCGATTTGTCTGCTTGAAAAAGGAGAGAAACAATCTTGGACTGTTGAAGCACAAATGACCATGCATTCACTGAGCCCCAAAGAGATTGAAGATTATTATTTAAAAGATCAAGCTCTGGGATGTGCCGGCGGTTATAAGATTGAGTGCTCTGGTCCTTTACTTTTTGAAAAAATTCAGACCGAGGATCATTACTCTATTATTGGGCTTCCCCTTCTCAGTTTACTCTCTGCTCTGCGAATCAGAAAACGGCTTTAGCCTGATTTTTTGTCTTTAAAATCAATCTATTGGTCGGGGTCTAGGGTCCAAACAAGTTCGACAAATCCTTGAACGAGATTTTAGATCAAAGTTTAAGCCCAGAAACCCTACTTTAACCGTGTGAAAATAAATAGGAATACACCGATAAGATCCTATGGGTCTTGCTGTTAAAAATGATGAAATTCCACAAAAACTCTATTCGGCTCTATTGCTTGAGAAAAGGCGATTGGGGAGAACCAACTTAATGGTCTCACCCGTTTGTTTCGGATCGCTTCGTCTTACTCCTGAAAATGGGATTTACAAAGAAACTCTCTATCAAGCTCTAGAATTAGGAATCCATTTTATCGATACCAGCGGAGCCTATGGCAACGGCGCTTCGGAGCTTCTGATTGGCGAAACTCTTAAAGAATATATCACAGAGAATCCCCATCAAAAAAATCAAATGGTTCTTTGCACAAAACTGGGTTTGGTCCAAGGTGCGAGTTTACAAGAAATGAATCGCTTGCAAGTGGCTTCTAAAAAGAACAACGGGGCCTACCGTATTTCAGATCGCCTGAGTTACTGTTTAACTCCTGAGCATATGGAGACCCAAATCACTCTTTCTTTACGCCGGCTCCAAATCGACAAATTGAACGTCGTGTTGATTCAAAACCCTGAGCATCTCATTAAAATTTTGAAAACAAAAAAAGAATTCACTCAGTATTTGAAGAGAGCTTTTGAACACCTTGAAGTTGAAGTGGCCAAAGGACGAATTGAACATTACGGAATTAGCTCAAGTGCTTTCTTACAGAAAGAAATCTCGCCCCAATTTATCAATCTCGATGAGATTATAAAATTAGCCGAGGGTATTTCTAAGAAACATCACTTCTCGGTGGTCCAAGTCCCGTTTAATCTTTTTGAAACAGACCCTCTCTTTTATGAGAATCAAAATAAAAGATCTTTTTTTAAAGCCGCCGCAGCCCATGACCTCGGTATATTAACCTGTCGCCCCCTCACCGCCCATCACCGTGATAAAGTCCATCACTTCATCACATTTCCTGGAAAAGATGAGGTCTCGGTTAAGGGTCGCCTTCATAAAAGTATTATGGATGTGGTTGAAATGGAGAAAGAGCTTATTGAAAAAAGACCCCACCATAAAAATCTGAATTGGGGCCACTCCTTGCGCAATCATCTCCATAAAATCAGTGATTGGTGGCAATGGAGTCTTTATCTGCAAAAAGAAGTGCTCCCCTCTTTACAAAAGGGAATTGAAGATCTACCAGAAACTCAAGAGTGGAACCATTGGAAGATTAACTACGTCAATCAAGTTCACACGCTCTTTTCTTTGATCACAGACAGCCTACAAGGTATCGCCAATTTAAGAACCAATCAGATTTGTCATTACCTCAATTCAGAGTGTGGAATTCTCAGTGGCGACTCCAAGCTTTCCAATAAAGTCACCCGACTTTATTTGTCTCTGCCAGAAATTACTTCTGTGGTTATGGGTCTATCCGATCCACAACACGTACTCGATTTAATTGAATTGGGTGAGGTGCCAAAAGCGGCCACCACTTACCAGATTCTTCGCAAAATAAAGATGCAGTTTTAAGCCGCTTTTTTAGATCTCTTAAGTTCAAGCACTGAAGCAACGGGTTGTGCATGATTGAGTTTTTGATGGGCTTCAATAAAGAGGGGTACAATATCTTCATCGAACTGTTGACCCGCAAATTTTTCAAGCTCTTGATAAACCACAGAAATGGGCAAGCCTTTTCGATACGGACGGGACTCAGTCATCGCATCCACTGTATCAACAATGAGAATCAGGCGTGAAAGAAAAGGGATCTCCTCACCCTTAAGGTTCATGGGATAACCGATTCCGTCGACTCTTTCATGATGATGGAGCACAGAGAGTTGGATGGTTTTAAAAAAATCATCTTTGACCAGAGGAGCAATCAATTCACTACTGAATTCAGCATGTTTTTGAACCAGTTGATACTCTTCTTCCGTCAATCGACCGGGTTTGTTTAAAATAGGAATGGGGATTTTCATTTTTCCCACATCATGCAAGAGACCGGCGATTTGTGCCTGTAGTTTTTCTTCGGCGGTGAGCTCTAAGGCATCAGCCAAAAACCGGCAGAGATGGGAGACTCTCACACAATGATCATGGGTTGATAAATCATGGGCTTTAACTTGGGTCAGAATTGAGTTGATTTGCATCATCGTTTCTTGAGAGATCAATTTCCACGACATAAAACCCCACCTTAAGAAAACATTTTAACATTTAATTTTCATTGAACTTATCGGCCAAGGTCTAGAATTCCTAAAACACTTGTGCTCATTTTCTCAATTCAAGACAAAAAAAAATGGAAGGGGTCAAAAGAGCCAGGCAATGGTCGTGGTTCGTGGAGGAAAGACTCAAGTTTTAGTGCAGATTTGTTTAAACTAGAGACGGAGTTCCATTTTGAGAGGCCCAATGATGAAGCTAATTTTCTTTTCTGTAATTTCTACTCTTCTTTTCTTTCCCCTTATATCTCAAGCTCAAGTGAATAGAAATGATATGGATGCATTGACTCCCCCTGATCGAAGAGCGGCCTATGAATACTACCGAACACAGGTGCAATCTTGCACCCGTGCTGGTGGCACCGATGCAACTTGTGGAGTTATTAGTGGCATTGGACAAGGTGACCCAAGATTTCAAGATCCCAATTATCGTCACATCCCCCGTCCGACCAGTGTCCAAGTTGTCACTGAGTGTGATCAACGAGAAGGGAAGTTTTACACCACAGTTTATTATCGCGATCGCGATGGAAGTTTTAAAAATTTTAAAAGCCCCCTTGGACACCCCAGCAATAAAACGGTCAGAACCCAAAATGGGGCTCAAGTGGAAAGATGGCTGACCTCACCGGGCATTTACAACTATACCGGAGGGGATGAGAGCACGGGTCGCTGGAGAACAAATCTTCCAGCTAGCTCTCGGGGTGAGGGCTATATTACAGAGTGGCATGTGGTCAGCGAAGCTAAAGATTGGGAAGGGGCTCAGATGCCTTGGACCACTTGGGTCAACGGTGACATTGCTTACCATTCATCAAATGTGGTGACAGGCTACCCTGAATCCCATGGATGTATTCGCTTAGAATCCACAAATGCCATGGCCTTGTTTAATTTAGTTCGCCATGTCGGAACCAGTAACGTTTCATTCCAATGGAAGGGTTATGGTCCGATCAATCCAAGAACCAATATGCCCGCCTGTGCCGGACCGGTTGATGCCAATGGAGTTCTCCTCAGTGATAATGCCAGAGTACAGAATCGCGAAGGTACCCCTGCACAAATTGCCGCCCGAAGTACAACGGCCAAAAACAATTGGTTCACAAGAGTGGGAGCCTGGTTCAGAGGTTTAGGTGGTAACAACCGAACAAATCCATCAAGCCCCACTTCCACACGATAAAAAATTTCGGTTTCACAACTGAAGATCTATTCAAATTTTTTATTAAAAAAAAAGACAACCAATGGTTGT
>JBGSSY010000073.1:0-12953 GCA_041736775.1 Bdellovibrionales bacterium
ACCATTTTTAATGTTTCAGGAAGCATGGTTGAGGCGACATCCATTGGATCAATGCTGAGGTACTGGCGCAGAAATGCTTCGTACTGCTCACGATCTTTCAAACCTTGCTCTGACATCCTTTTGCGACGAATGGCCGAAACATCTTCTTGTTGGCTTTGAGCTAAAATGGCAGGAACATCTCCGCCAGCAACAATGACATAACCAGCTGCGATTTGCGGCTGGGTGGACATCACAAAGGCCCCCAAAATTCCACCGAGACTGACTCCAAAAATACCCATCTTCTCTTTATTCACATTGGGATCATTCGCTCCAAGGGCCATCATGGCTTTCACTCCCGCTACGGCTCGGTAATATGATCTTTCATGATCTTCGGGCGGAAGAAGTTTTTCTTGGGCCTGATAAACGATATTGGCAAAATCATTTTCGATAATGGCTGCGACCGTGCTTTGTTCACAAAAACTATCGGCCATTCGACGATCCAGTAAATTCATACCACCAGTAGGAGGGAGCATAACAACCATCGGAATTTTTTTATCAGCCAAACGGTTGCGGTTGGGAATGTAGTAGGAAACCGAGAGTTGAAGGGGTTCAGTCATATTGGGGTACTGAACATCCACCTTTTTTTTGTAAACCCAACAGTCGTCCCAATTGCTGCTGTTGTTGCTGCTTGAGAGCTCTTTGTAAACAACATCAAACTGAAATTCGTTAATGATGTAAGAGATCTCTTCATCGCTGAGTGGATCTCTTGAGTAGGATGTGAAACTTAAAAAGAAAAGACACAAAAAAATAATAATTCTATCCATAGAATTCCCCCTCATCCAACCTTGGATGTATGCGACTCAACTGACAACCTCACTAAAATCCAATTGCGAATCATAAATTTAATTGCACATTGGATCAGCATCAACACAGGGTCAGCTTTGCCTTACCTTTAATCATAAAAAGGGGAGGGTCATAAAATCCAGTAAAAAACTGAATCGAGGGGTTGAATAGACAAAACTAACGCGGGCAATGCGTTAGTTTGTCCATTTAAGCCTCAAATTTCAGATTCTTTTAGATTTTTTAGACTCTGTCATTGTTCTTGGTTAGCTTTGGTTTAAGGATCGACTGACAATTTCGTAGAGATTATCAGAGGGTTTTGAGTTGAGAATTTGCTCCAGTGCTTTTTTAATGGGCGCTTGGTAGGCCGGAGAAAGTTTTTTCCAATTGTTAAAAGAGGATCCTAAGCGGGAAGAGACTTGGGGATTAAGGCGATCAATCTCTATGACCTGCTCGGCAAACCAAGAATAAGTTTCGCCACTGGTTTTATGAAACTTTGTCCAATTAAATTGGGCAAAATAATAAAGCAGAGCGAAGACATTATTGGGATTGGATTGGTCAAACACATCGGACTTCATTTTTTCTTTTATGTCTTCAAATGCATCCTCAGCATTTGATAGGGCAGCAACCGTAAGCCATTTATTCATGACTAAACTCTCATCACACCATTGGCTGTAAAAACTCTTCATGGCTTTTTTATAAAGCAACCCACCACTGACCGCTAAACGATGAAGTGCGCTTAAGGTGTCAGTCATATTTTTGGCATTATTAAACTGTTCGTAAAACACCAGTGAGCCCTCTTCGTTATCATGACGAAAGAGATAGTTAAGCAGACTGTTTTTAAAAGATCTTAAAGCGATGTCATCGGGTGTTTGCCCAAGATTTTGTCCATTTAATTTTTGGTACTGTTCAAGAAGGCTTGAGTGGCACTCTTGTGACAAGGTTTCCATTAGGCTCACAGAAGCTTTCTTGAGAAGGATTGGGTCTAAATCGACAATGAACTCGGCCATAAATTGACTGGATGGAAGATCCAGAAGACGGGCCGTGAGAGCTGGGGTTTCTGTTCCTGAATGAATCAGTTTTTTAAAGGAGTGAATCAATGACTTTGGAATTTCAGTGTTTTGATGGAGTTTGAGATTTTGATAGATTTTCATTAAAGTTTGACGATAAATTTTTTGTGCAGATTCCCAGCGATTAAAAGCATCACTGTCACTGTTCATCAGTAAATAAAGATCTTCATCGCTTTGCTCAAATTGAATATTGATGGGTGCTGAAAAATCGCGATTGATCGAGAGAACCGGCTGTTCAGAGACTTGAATGAGTTTAAAAGTTTGCTCTCGTTGAGTGAGTTCTAAAAGGTCCTCTTGATCGTATGGGGTTAGCCCCTCAATCTTAAAATCGATATGAGTTCCTTGTTGAGAGATCAATCCCACTTTAATCGGGATATGATAAGGTTTATTTTCTTGATGGGTTTTGGGATCTAAAGTTTTTTGGGTCAATGTGATATCAAAAGTTTGTTTTTGCGGGTCGTAAGCCGTGGAAACACTAACAAGCGGAGTACCGGCTTGATCATACCAAAGTTTAAATTGGCTGAGATCTCTTTTTGAAACCACTTCCATAGATTTCACCCAATCATCAGTGGTGACGGCTTGCCCATCAAAAAGTTCAAAATATTTGGCCACTCCTTTTTTAAACATATTTGCACCCAGAAGTGTGTGGAGCATGCGAATCACTTCGGCCCCTTTTTCATAGATGGTGACTGTATAAAAATTATCGATGGCAATATAAGAAGAGGGACGGACTGGATGGGCCATGGGGCCAGAGTCTTCCGGGAACTGTCGGGCACGAAGGAGTGCAACATCTTCAATTCTTTTTACCGGCCGAGAATTCATATCACTGCTGAACTCTTGGTCGCGAAAAACCGTGAGACCTTCTTTGAGACTCAATTGAAACCAGTCGCGACAAGTGACGCGATTACCAGTCCAGTTATGAAAGTACTCATGACCGATCACTCTTTGAATGGCTTGATACTCGTCATCCGTGGCTGTTTGTGAACTGGCTAAAACATACTTTGAATTAAAAATGTTGAGGCCCTTGTTTTCCATGGCGCCCATATTGAAATCATCGACGGCGACAATGTTGTAAATATCAAGATCGTATTCGAGCCTGTAGGTGTCTTCATCCCACTTCATAGATTGTTTTAAAGAATCCATTGCAAAACGGGCTCGTTCTTTTTTACCTTTATCCACAAAAATTTTTAGATCCACTTTTCGTTTTGAACGGGTCATGAAGGAATCTTCTATCCAATCAAGATCTCCGGCGACTAAGGCAAAAAGGTAACAAGGTTTTGGAAAGGGGTCTTTCCAGATCGCCTTATGAAGACCATTTTCGAGATCTTGGCTTTCAACGCAATTTCCGTTGGAGAGCAAAATCGGATAAAGATTTTTATCAGCTATAATTGTGGTGGTGTATTTTGAAAGGACGTCTGGGCGATCCATAAAAAAAGTGGTGCGACGAAAACCCTGGGCTTCCATTTGTGTGCAGAACACTGTTTTAGTTTTATAGAGACCCGAAAAAGCTTTGTTATTTTGTGGCTCCAATTGAACTTGGGTTTGCAAGGTAAAGTCAGTGGGACAGTTTTTTAATGTTAAACCCTTGGCCGTTAACTCATAATCTTTTGCAGTCAGTGGAACAGAATTGAGTTTAATTTCAAGCAGGTTTAAATTTTCACCATCCAAAAAGAGATTGTTAGATTTATCTTCACTCTGAGGGTTTTCTAAAACTTTGAGTGTGGTGGTGACCAGAGTCTTTTCTTCGCTGAGTTCAAAATGCAGATGAATTTCAGGGATCAAAAAAGACGGGACCTTATAATCTTTGAGGTAAATCGTTTTTGGGGTTTCACTCATGGTCGTCCTCTTTTTTAAAGATCTTTATTTTTTGAGTTTTTCAAAATAATCCAGTTTGTTTTGCATATTTTTAGGAGCATCTTTACTAAAAACTAAAGGGTAAGTGACATCAATTTCAGTTTTGTCGTCTGGGATGGGAAAGGTCCAACCCGAGAGATGACCTTTTATGCAGTCAAAAAGATCAGAATCTGAGAGTGTGGTTTTTTCGGGGACGGAAGTTATATGACTGGTTGAACCGTCCTTATTGATTTTGAATTTTACGGTGAGTTTTCCGGCCAGATCTTCGTTGCCTTTTTTAAGAATGGCTTCTCCGTAACAATCACTAATCTGTTTTCTATGGGTTATAAAATTAGATTTAATTCCTTTGCGTGCTTCTGCACTGAGTGGGCTCGGTTCTTTGGCGGGAGGGCTTGAAGAACAAGAAATAAGAAAGAGGGCAGACAAAAGAAGAAAGTGCATTGAGATCCTCCCCTTTGTTTAAGGGATAAAAACATTTTGTGAATGTCGATCATAATGGCGTCTTTGCGCTTAATTTTCAAGCTTTTGCGACTCTGGTTAAGCTTCTTGATTTCCTTTATGCCCTTTGAAGTGCTATAGAAGCCTCATGGAATGGCAAAAATTTGAAAAATTACAGTATCTGTGTAAAACCAACGAAGAAGCCAACGTTTGTGTTGTGCTCTTTCATGGCTATGGAGCTGATGCTCAAGATTTAGCCGGACTTGCAGAAGTTTTCTGCTTTGATAAAACAGTGGATTGGTTTTTTCCACAGGGACCGATAACGGTACCAATTGGTCCGATGATGAGTGGTCAGGCTTGGTTTGAACTTCGTGTCAGTGATTTTGAAAGAATCTCAACAGATACAGTGGCGGATCAATCCTTTCAGCCCGCAATGATTGATGTTTTAAATCAAGTGAGTCGCTGGCTTAACCGACTTGGAAAGTTGTACACCCATGTTTTTATTGGAGGCTTTAGCCAAGGGGCGATTTTGACGAGTCATAGTTTTTATCGACTTAATTTTAAACCCAGTGGTTTATTGCTTCTTTCAGGTTTTATGATTGCCCCCTCGCAGTTCCCGCAGCTGCCCGATGAACTAAAGGTTCCTTTTTTTCAATGTCATGGTCGACAAGATTCAGTTTTGCCACTTAAGGGTGCAAGAAAACTTTTTGAAAAATTAGAATCTATGGGACTTAAAGGCCAATGGCTTGAGTTTTCGGGAGGGCACGAAATACCTATGCCGGTTATTCAGGCCGTAAATAATTTTGTAAACCCGCTCTTAAAAAATCAGGAATCGGTTTCTTCTTAAAAGTCTCTGCCGAACAGCAAACGTGGGTCGAACGTACGATCGCACTCACTTCATTTTGATCCAACACTTTAAACTCCATTTGAAAGCTGCTCTCAGAAAGTCTGATCACAGCAATTTCAACCGCGTAAGTTTGTAAAGGCAACAGGGGTTTAAGATATTCAGCCTCATTATGTCTTAATGGGAAAATTGAATCTTGGTTAAAAAAGAACTCATTGGGATCCATCAGAGATTCAATATAATCCTCAAAGCAGCGGTGGATTTTAGTAAAAAGTCCTCCTGAAAAGGCAATACCAGCAGGGTCAGCTTCATCAAAATGTATTTTTAAAGTTGTTTTAAAGACCATGGGATAAGTTCTGCCATGGCCACAGTCGTGGATAAAGGCCTTAGGCACAAAAATTGACCCAGAGCAACAATCCCTCTCTCTGATTCTTATTAAGCAGCATCTTTGATAGAAGTTTGTGACCTATGCAGACCAAATATTACAGTGAAAAAGATTTTCCAACTTATCTTCCTAAGCTCAATCGACTTTATGATGATCTCTTTGAGGGGGGTAAAGGTTTTCGCTCTCTGTTGACCCAACAAGTGGCCCTACCTTTAGGTCTTAACGAAAAAACCATTCAACTTCTCTGTCAAACCATTGAATTTATACATAACGCTTCTTTGCTCCATGATGATTTGGTGGATCGGTCATCCCTTCGTCGTGGCAAAACCGCCGCTTGGCTTAAGTACACGCCTGAGTATGCCGTTCTTGCGGGGGATTATCTTTTAGCCCGTGTTATGACCAATCTCTCTTCTTACGGAAACATCCATTTGGTGCAGATCACAAGCCTTACTATTGCTGAACTTCTGGAAGGGGAGTGGATTCAAGACTCTCTGGTTGGGGATTTTGATCTTACTTTTCAACAACTGACTGAAGTCCATAGTTTAAAAACGGCTTCTCTTTTTCGTTGGTGTTTATGGGCGCCTTTTATTGCCGCTGATCGTGAACGGGAAGAACTCAAAACTTTATTGTTTGAACTGGGAACAACTTTAGGACTTCTCTTTCAGCGCAGCGATGATCTGCTTGATTATGATATCCGCAATGCTGAAAACAAAGCTATTCTGGGTGATATTAAATCAGGATATTTAAATTCCTTTGGAGCCTATTTTTGTCGCAATAAAGACTCAGCCGTTCGTGCAAAACTAAAAAGCATCCAATCCCTTGAAGAGATTTATCGAATTATCGGAGAAGAAGACTTTCAAGTTTCATTAAAAGAATTTGATCAAATCAATCAAGAGTTGATTGACCTTTATCAACATAAACTCAAGCAGCTTGATCCCTATCTGAATGGTAATGAGAAAAAAATTATGAACCACCTCTCCGGTTTGCCCGATATACTTTACTGGCGACGTAAGCCTAAGTCTTAAAGGGAGTGGTTTCTTGAGTGACTTCGTAACCATTTCAAAATCTGACGAACAGTTCTGGCCCCTCCTGTCGGGAGAGTTTTCAAAAACACACTTTGCTCAACCGGTTCAGAATCTTTATGTCAATTCGGTCGACGAGATGGTGACTTTTAAGATCATCGAGAGAAAACCTTTTTCACTTCTGCAAGCTCTCTCGTCGTGGTACTCGCTGGCTCGAAATATTTATTTGATTTTTCCGGTGGTCACCGGCCTTTCCTTTCTTTTCTTTAAATACTCAATGGTCGACGGCCTATTGGTTTTAAGTTCTGTGATTGGTTTGCAGTTTTTTTTAATGGCTCTCACTCTTTACAACGATTACCGCGACTATATTTTTGGTATCGATCGGGTGAATGAAAATAGCTCCAATAAACCTTTAGTGATGGGATTGATGAGAGCCTTTCAGGCCCGTCAATTGGCCTTTGTTTTTTTGGTTCTCTCGATTCTTTCTTCGGCTTATTGTTTTTGGATGAAACCCTTAAGTCTTGGCTTTGCAGCTTTGGCTCTTTTGATTGCAATGACCCTGACTTCAAGTCAAATTTTAAAAAAAATGAAAAGTTTAAGCCTTATTGCCACTTTTCTTTTGGCTGGCCCACTTTTAATCGCTGGCTTTGAGTACCTGCTTTATGACGCTGTCTCAATGAGCTCAATTTATTTGGGTTTTATTATGGGTCTTCATGCTCTGAAGTACGACTATAGTAAACAAATGCGCGACATTTATTTTAACTCGAAAGCCTTAGTGAACACCCTTCCAACTTATTTTGGTTTTGAAAGATCAAAATGGGTTTACCTCATTTTTTCAGCCCTTCATCTTGTACTTCTGACTTTGTTTGCCCTTGAAATGCAGATGAAAGAAATCTATTTGCTGATTATCATAGCCCTTTGTTTTGAAGTTTATATTAATCGATGGATGCTCACTGCACCCTCCTTTCTCTCTTCACAAATCACTTACAGTTTGAGCCTACAAAAACTCCATTACACGATGGAGTGTGGGCTTTTGGTCTTTATCTTTTTGAGTCCTTTATGGTTATCCTGGTTTTAGAAGACGACTCGAAAGAGGCCGCTCTTCGCTTGGCCGAAGAGTTTTCATTTCAAAAAAGTTCACTCGAACCTCAGGAGTATTTTCTTGTTTTTGAACAAGGGCGTTTAAGGCTCAAAGACCCGAGGCAGGGCAATAACTTCTTTTTAGAGATTGATCCCGCTGCTGATTTTGAGAATTTAAAAAGACAAAAGATCAATTACAAAAAAGATCTACTCAGTCGAGCCGTTGGGTTTAAAGGCGAAGAGAATTATTTAATCTTTGATGGCACCATGGGCTTTGGCAAAGATGACTTTCACTTTATAGATCTTGGGGCCCAAGTGATTGGTTGTGACCATAACCCAGTGGTGTTTGCCTTAATGCAAAATGCTTGGCAGAGATCACCGGTCTTACAAAAAAGTATGAAGATTCTTTTTGGTGACAGCAAAATTGAAATTGAGAAATTCAGTGAAAAGCTCGACTGTCTTTATTTAGACCCCATGTTTGAGAATTTTAAAAAGAAATCCAAACCAAAAAAAGAAATGGCCTATCTGCGTGAGATTCAGAGCGAAGAAGAGGATATTAAAGAAGTTTTGACAAGAGCTCTTGATCTGAAAATTAAGAGAGTCGTTGTCAAACGACCCATTAAGGGAGATCATTTAGTGATGAAACCCAATAATATCTTTGCTGGAAAATTAATTCGTTATGATGTGTATAAAAGGTAACAACCATTGAATTTTGACCTCGGTCTTGCCCCTTTATTACAGTTATTTTTAACCGGCGCCTTGGTTGCCATTTCAAGCAATATTTTAATCGACTATTTTTCTTATTACTTTTCACTGAGCACCCGTCGTTTTCAAAAGTGGACACTGGATCAGGTCCGGGGAAAATCCCTTCATGATTTTTTTCTTTTTATCCTCCTGCAACTAATTTCATTTCGCAAAAAAGCTTTTTTTCATCAACTGGGTGCTCTGATTAACGTAAGAACTTTTAATGTAAAGCAAAATGGTGTGATTCTTTTAGCGAGCTTTATTGGGATTGGTGTTTCCACCTTTCTGCTTTCCCATTTGAACTTTTATATTCCGATTCTCATTATAATGGGCACATGGGGGCTTAAAAAGTATGAATATAAAGAGATGATTCCTCTCTTGCTCAGCTTAGTTTGTCTTATTCTTTTTGGCTTATTACTTGATCTCTTTGACAGTTATCTCAGTCGGTCGGCGCTTAATATTCATACCTATAAAGTGGGTCCCGCTTTTATTTTACTGATTTCGTTTTTAACCTCTCATCACTTTCGCACCCCTCTGGCTTTCTTAGTCTCTTTTTCTTTTCTTTATGTGTTTATGGATATCAACTCATTTTGGTTTCCAATCTTCTTTTTGATTCACTCTTTGGTGACCTACTCTGGTTTTTATTTGATGTTTATTGGCAAACACTCACGAACCTATCACTCTCTCTTTCTTTGTTTTGTTTTTCAGATTTTTCAGTTTTTGGTCAGCTTTGTCTTTACCTCTTACTATTTCACGGATTTGAAAGAATTTTTAAGGCCCGAGGGTTTTTTGTCCTCTTTTAAAACTGTTATTTTGCTCTATAGTGCCTACCAAGTTCTTCCGCTTTTGCTTTTAGCTCCGTTTGTTATGATTTTTCCTTCTTTTCTAACCTTTCCATTTCTGACTCGAACCCGTGGTGATACCCAAAAAATTATTTATCAAGAACAAAAGTCCAATAGTTTTTCAATTCACCTTTCGATCTATCTCTTGCGACAGGAGTTTAAAAAATATCTCACCACAATTCTTACCCTCTATGATTGGTCCAAACAAATTGTTAATAGTCAGCTTTCTCGAAAAGAACGATTTGAATATTACCATGGCGTTCTCAATCGGGTGGGAGAAGAGATTAAAGAACTTTCTTTAAAAGCGACGGAACATAAAGCACCTGCCGATTTAACCCATCATATTATGTCTTTTTATAAAGAAATTAATAAGCTCGATAGTCTTGTTCAGTCACTGAATCGCCTGATTTTAAAGTGGATTGAAATGGATCAAACTCAGCAGCTCAATGAGGCGCAAAAAAAAGTGGCTGTTGAACTTATAAAAAACCAAGTCCTTGTTTTTGAAAATTATTTTAATTCTAAAGTGGGTTTACCTGTTATCTCTGCAGAAAGTAAAATCAAAAACCTTGTTGAAGGCCAAAAACATTTTGAAACCTCTCTCTTTGATCAAGACATCAAAGTGGAGTCGTCCCTTTTAACAAATCAATTATTGAATTTGCTCTCATAAGATTTTTTTTCAAAATTGAAAACAAATATCTTTTATTTGACGAGGTTCATGATTTTATTCCGACACAACTAAAGATATGTTGAATTCTTAAAGACGTCATTAATCCTGCAACTTCTGTAAACTTTTTTGGAGAAGCAAAGACAGTCTCTCTTTTACCCTTTGTGGCATTTATTCAGTTTGTCGACTTTGTTCTTTGCGAAGAGCGAGTTTGTAGATTTTTTTAAGTTGGTTGTTGGTAAATTCGGGCTGTTTGTATTGAAAGTAACTGCGAATATCATCAATGGCTTTGCGATAGTTTCCGGTTTCATAGGCGACAACGGCCCGCTCGGTAATGTGTTTTAAATTAAAAGGTTGATAGCGCATGAGAAAACTATGAGTCAGAGTGAGAATGTGGAGTTTGTTCTCTTGACGAGCTAAATCTTGAATAATTTTTAAATAATCGATAATCAAATTATTCTTATTCAAGGACCCACTGGCAAAATCAAAATCTTGGTTGATCAGGTCCACAATCTCATTGGCTTCTAAAAAACGGCAACGATCCGCAAAATCAAGAATGTGGGATTTGTTGTAAAGTTCAATTCGCAGAAGGTAACGACGGCGGCAGCTGGTGATTTGGATTTTGAGTTGGCACTCTTCAAAGAGGGTGGTGATGAGTAACATTAAAAGAACCGCTGGTCCTTTTTTAAGTCGAAGAACTTCAGGTAAAAAACATTGGGAGAGTTGTGGTTTGACCTCATCAATTTTGAAACCGAGATCATCAAAAAAGTATTGGACCAGTCGTAGAAGTTTATCTTCATCTGACTTTAAGCCAGCTGTTTCTTCGATAATGCCGTGGCTGAGGTCTTTGAGTTGTTGTTGAATGTACTGGGTTTGCCAAACCGGATTAAGGCTCTCGGTAAAATGGCAAAGTTCCATCAGCAGATGCCAATGCTCGTGGACAATTAAGAATTTCTTTGAAGTTCGCTGAACTTCAACATCCCCCATACCCATTTTGGCACTAGAGCTGAAAATTCTTAGGAATTCAATCCTTAAGTCTTTTTCCACGACGGGCCGTTGACAGAATGTGAACTGCAAAACGACAATAATGGGGTGCCAACAATAGAAGAACTCACCCAAAAGATTAAAGAACTTGAAGCCGAGATGGTCCGCAAGGATCAAGATCTTAAAATTTATCGACGAGAGTTGGCCACGGCGAACACTGAACTTGAAAAGTTAATCCTCAAAGTGAATGACCAATTGCGACATTCACGACGTATTCAAAAGTTTTTAGTTCCCACTGAATTTCCCAATATTCCCGGGTTTGAGTTCAGTACAAAGTTTAGTTCCAGCTCGGTATCGGGTGGGGATTATTTTGATATTTTTGAACATTTCGACAAAATGAGATTTGGTCTTTTTCTTTCTTCGGCTTCGGGTTACGGGATGTCAGCCCTGTTTCTTTCTGTGTTGATGAAAATGACCTATGAGATTGAAGATAGCAAAAGCAAAAATCCAGGACGTGTGATCCAAGAGATTTTTGAAGAGATGAAAAAGGAATGTCGTCCAGAAGATGAATCAGCTCTTTTCTATGGGGTCTTTGATCGCCGCAAGTTTCAACTGATTTATTGTAATGTGGGTCAGCAACTCGCCATCCATTATCAAGCAGCACAAAATCGAATCGAGTTACTTAAAGGCAGCACAAATCCCTTTTCAACCCAAAGAAGTTCATCTGAATTTGATTTAAAAAATCAAACAGTTGACCTTAATCCAGGGGATAAGGTGATTTTATGCTCTTCGGGCTTTCTTTCTCTAAAAAATGATCAGGGTCATTTGTGGGGAATGGATGAAATCCTGTCTATAATCAAACAGAGCGTTAAAAAAGATGTGCATGAGCTGAGAAATGAGATGTTTTATCAAGCCTCAAAATTCAGCAAAGAACAGCCGCGGGATTTGACTGTGATTGTGACTGAAGTGAAAGAGCGGATCATGAGACTCGCCTCTGACGGCGGTTCTTAGCGCATCGTATCTGGAATCAGAGTTAACGCTTGGTCACTAGATTGAAATGCTAATATTTTTTAGAAAGAGGGTACTGATTTGGATTAAATCGTCCTCTCCCATAAGTTTTTGAGTTATAAATTGTAAAGATACTGATCAAGAAGGAGTAAGCTATGGAAGTCTATAATGGAGCTGTTGATAAGGGACTAGAGGGAGTCATCGCCTGTACGACGGCCATTTCTTCTATCGTTGATGCAACACTTTGTTATCGTGGATACACCATCGAGGACCTCGCTGAAAATTCAACCTATGAAGAAGTGGTTTTTCTTCTTTGGAATGATCGCTTACCTAAAGCCAATGAACTTCAAGAAATGAAAAAAACTTTTGGTCAAGAGATGGCTTTGGATGCAAAGTTGCTCAGCGCTTTAAAAACTTTGCCGACCACTGGACACCCGATGGCTTGGTTAAGAACGGCTGTCTCTGCTATGGGTCTTTGGGATAACGATGCTGAAGATATGGATGATAAAGCCAATCACCGTAAAGCCATTCGTTTGTGCGCAAAAATGGCCACACTTGTAGCCACCTTCCATTGTTTGCGTGAAGGTAAAGAGATGGTGACTCCAAAACCCAATCAAAGTGTCGCTTGGAATTTTCTTTACATGCTTAAGGGTACTGAACCCGATGCTGAAATGGTAAGAATTTTTGATACTTGTCTTGTTCTTCATGCCGATCACGAATTGAACTGCTCCGCTTTCTCGGCCCGAGTCACGGCCTCTTCGCTGAGCGATATGCACTCATCCATCGTCAGTGCGATTGGAACACTTAAGGGTCCACTTCATGGTGGTGCCAACGAACAAGTGATGCGTTCGCTTAAAGAAATTGGAAGTCTTAAGAACTTACTCCCTTGGCTTGATAAAGCTTTGGATGAAAAACAAAAAATTATGGGCTTTGGTCACCGGGTTTATAAAAATGGTGATCCCCGTGCAAAAATTTTAAGGCACATGAGTAAAAGCATGACGGAGCGTTCAAGTGAACCACAATGGTTTGCTATGTCGACACTTCTGGATGATGAAATGAATGCCCGTAAAGGCCTTCTACCCAATGTGGATTTTTACTCTGCGAGCGTTTATTACGCTATGGGTATTCCCCTTGATCTTTTTACTCCTATCTTTGCTGTTTCCAGGGTTTCTGGTTGGATTGCCCATATCCTAGAGCAG
>JBGSSY010000074.1:0-9176 GCA_041736775.1 Bdellovibrionales bacterium
GGCAGTTATTAATTCAAAAGCTCGTGTGACCTATGGGGAAGCCCAAGGGATTCTCAACAAAGAAGAAAATCACAAAAAACCAGAGGTGCAAAAAAATATTGAGTTGGCCTCTGATTTAGCAAAAATTTTGATGAGCAAAAGATTCCGTGAAGGTTCACTGGATTTAGAAGTCCCAGAAACTGAAGTGGTGGTCGATGAATTGGGTCACACCATCGATGTGATAAAAAGTGAGAGAGTTTTTGCTCACCGTTTGATCGAAGAGCTTATGCTCATAGCCAACGTTTCTGTGGCTCGACTGATTAATAATAAAAATCAACCGGCTCTTTATCGAATACACCCACCACCAGAGAGCGAAAATGTGGATCGACTTCAACATTTCTTAAGCAGCTTTGGTTCTCAACAAAGACTCAATGGAGGATTGCTTCAGAAAAAACTCACGAAGAGCTTACAAGAGTTTCACGGTAAGCCTGAAGGGGTCGTACTCAATATTTTAGCCCTAAGGTCGATGAATCAAGCCAGTTATGATAAAAAGAACATTGGGCATTTTGGTTTGGGTTTTGCGGATTATACCCATTTTACTTCTCCTATTCGTCGATATCCTGATTTGGTGGTTCACCGCATTCTTAAAAAACTTTTTACACCTTCTCCGTCGGGGGTACTCTACTCGGAAGATGATTTGACGACTTTTGGCAGTGTTCTTAGTGCGGCTGAACAAAGAGCGGTTAAAGCAGAACGCCAAGTGGTCTCGATCAAAAAAGCACGTTTTATCAGTGATAAAATCGGTGAAATTTTTACCGGAATTATCAGCAGTGTGAATAAATTTGGTATTTTTGTCCTGCTTCGTCAGTATGACATTGATGGTCTGGTCAAAGTCGAAAACTTAGGAGATGATTTCTTTGAGTACGACGAAAATCTTGTCATACTCAAAGGAAAGAAGACGGGACGAATCTTTCATCTCGGTGATACGGTTCGAGTTCTGGTTTCTGCTGTAAACACCGAAGAAGGAAAAATCGACTTCTTACTCACTAAGGAAGGTAGCGATGAGTTGGTTACAAACACCAAAACAGATCGGGGAGACCATAAAAAACGTGGGAAGACTGAGAAAGATCGTAAGCGTGTTCGCAAAAAACGGTTTTCAGGACGTCGCTCAAAGAATAAGGCTTAACTCATTTATCAGTTCATGGTCCACCTCCAGTGAGACCAGTCATCTTTCATCAGCCCAGCGTTTACGTATTTCTCTTGAAGAGTTGGGCCCAACCTTTATAAAACTCGGTCAACTGCTGGCCACTCGCCCCGACATTATTCCTCAAGACTACGTCAATGAATTTCGAAAACTTCAAGATCAAATTCCACCGGTGGATTGGGTTGAGATTGAAAAAATTTTGATGGAGCAGTTTCCTTTAGGGTATCAAAAAGTTTTTAAAAGCTTTTCTCCTGTGGCCATTGGTTCGGCCAGTATAGCCCAAGTCCATCGCGCAGAGCTTTTCAACGGTGAACCAGTTGTGGTGAAGATTCAAAAGCCCAATGTCGCCCAGGTGATTGAAGATGATATTCGAATTCTTCATATTCTTGCCGATCTTTGTGAAGACTATATTCCAGAGTCTAAGGTTTTTAATCCGCGCGGAATGGTCAGCGAGTTTGCTCGTTCCATTTCTTTAGAGACTAACTTTGTGGTTGAAGCAAACAACATTAAAAGATTCCAAGAGAATTTTATCGATAATCCACAAGTCAAAATTCCCCATATTTATTTGGATTATTCGGGCCCCAAAGTTCTTGTCATGGAGGAGTTGATTGGTACTCCACTTAGTCAACCTCATGCTCTTGAGCAAGAAAATACCGATCGCTCAGCTCTGATGAAAGTGGGCCTAAGGGCTTACTTTAATATGGTCTTTAAAGATGGGCTCTTTCATGGTGACCTTCATGCCGGTAATATTTTTGTTCTCGGTCATGACCGATTGGGTTTTGTTGATTTTGGTTTGGTCGGTCGACTTTCAAGAAAAACTCAAAACTCAATTGCCAGCATGCTCCTTTCTCTTCTTGATGAAGACTACGAGCGAATGGCTTATGAGTATATCGAGATGGCACCCTTTCATCCACAAACCAACCGACAACGCTTGGCTCAAGATTTAAGATCAATACTTTCGCCTTTTTTTGGCCTCAATCTTAAAGAGGTCAATATGGGTAAACTTCTTTTAGAGTCATCGAAAGTGGCTGCGCGAAACCATGTCGTCCTTCCGTCAGAACTTATGGTCTTTTTTAAATCTTTAGTGACGATTGAAGGTCTTGCGCGAATGATCCAAGACGACTTTGATCTACTCCCTTTTATCAGTGAGTATTCTTCGGAATTTGTGAAAACTCGTGTCTCGACTAAAGAATTCTTTTCAGAAGCCACTTTTCAATTTAAAGAATGGACTTCGTTATTAGAAAGTTTGCCCAAAGAAATCAAAACTCATATCAGAAAAATGAATCAAGCCGACTATGCTCAATCCATTGAAATCAAAAATCTTAAAGAAATTCAAAAAACATTTTACAACAGCAGTCGTTTGATCTTTATCGGTCTTATAGTTTCGTCTCTCACCATAGCGGGAGCGATGACTGTGGATATCGAAAGCCAAAAAATGGTTTATGGTTTTCCGCTTTTAAGTATGGTGATGTTCTCAATGGCAGGATTGTTGTTTATTCGATTTTTTCTAAAGAATAAATAATAGAGATTGGCTTAACTGGGTTAAGCCCTTTGGGTCGGGTTCGAACTCACCTTACAAAATTGTGTCTTTTCAAAACAAGATATGAACAACTTTTGAAAGCGTTTCACTCACTGCTTTGTCTATTGAATGACGCAAGTTCGGCCGCTGTTATTGTTTCCATTAAAATCTTCACCGTCTGGCGCAGATGCAAAATGGGCAATCATATTTTGAGAGAGAAATCCAATGTGAAGGAGGTGGCCCCCATTCACTTGAGAAGAGAGTCGGTTACTTTGTGCCACCCCACCTGTCTTAATAAAATTTTCGATGGCAGAAGCGGCAAATGGTTCATTTTTTGTTTTTAAATATCCAATGAGAAGAGCAGCCGCTGAAGTCACCATAGGTGCCGCTTGAGATGTGCCCATGATCCGTCTCCAAGAATTATTCAAGTGGGTCGATAAAATTCCGGTGTCACTGCTTGAGAATTCAGCTCCTGGTGCTGCGATCTCGGTATACTCTGCGCTGAAATTTGAAAAAAACGATAGGTTACTACTGTTAACATCCATGGAAGCAACTGTCATTGCCCCCTCGATGCGAGAGCCGACATAGGCCGGAGCAAAAAGATTATTGGCGGTTATTTGTTCGCCTTGGTTTCCAGCCGCGATAACAACCACCACTCCGGAGGTCACGGCATTGATAATGGCGGATTCAAGTAAGGGGTTTTCACCTACGGCTTCTAAACTGATATTAATGACATCAGCTCCATTGGTTATGGCGTATTGAATTCCATTATAGACCGCTTGTGAGCTACCAGCACCATTTTGATCAAGAACTTTCACGGCCATCAATTCAACGTAGCCCGTGGTTAAACCAGAGATAGCAAAAGAATTATTGGATTCAGCTCCAATAATTCCAGCGACATGAGTGCCATGACCATCATCATCTCTGGGATCTTGGGTCGTTGTAGATGCAAAGTTCCAACCAAATCGACCTTCATTGTCTTGCCACATTTGGTTTCGTAAATCTTGGTGAAGATAATCGATACCACTATCAACAACGGCAACCACCACTTTCGCAGTGATTTGGCGTTGCAAAGCTAAAGACTGTTGAAAACCGAGAAAATTAAGATGGTTCTGCTGAGAGCTCAAGGGATCATTGACGGCTAAGCTTTGATTTTTAACCACCGGTTTATTTTCGCTGATTCCAAAAATGCAGGGGTTTTTTTCAGCCTCTTCTTGGAGTTGCGCCAGACTGGGCCAGGTGTTCAACTTGACCGACAAAGCGGCCGTTTTGAAATTCCTATTTTCTGGCTCTATATATAAGGATTGTTCAAAGAAAGGAACATCAGGTTGTTCTGAGAGACATTGAGTATCAACCACCACCACAACTTCTGTGGTGGCAGAACTCGCTTTAAATGAAGCTTGATTGAAGGATTGAGGCCAATGGACTTTTTTAAGTTCAAATGGGGTTAGAACTTGGGGTGAAGCTTTGCAAAAAGAACTCAACGGGGATTGATTGCTTGTGGATTGAAATGATTTTCCACAATTTTGAAAAAGGGCTGTGGTCACAAAAAGAATGAGTAAGATTGAGTAAGTTTGGCCCCTCAAAAAGATCCCCCAAAGATTAATTTATTATCCCATGGATCGATTTTCATTTCCTTATATTCATCTTGAGTCTTCAAAAAAATCTCAAAATGAGAACAGAGTTTGCACCTCTCAATTGGCACAAGCCGAAATAAACCCTTTTATTACAAACCTTTAGGGTTGTTTCAGAGAGCGCTCTTTTTTGTCTTGAACATGTGTATGAAATATACACAAAGAAAGTTCAATTGTTTCAATATGAAACGGGATTCGTTGAACTTTTAGACAGGTGAAAAATCCATTGTTCGTTATTTTAGCTCAGATGGTTTGAAAGACCTCTGGTACTGCGCTTGCTCTTGTGTGTTGTAGGTATAGGAGGTTTACCATGTTTAACATTAACGAGTGCAAATTTAATAGAGTGATTAAATCTGCATTTCTTGCTGTGATTATGCTTGGAGTTTCAAACTGTAATCAGTTCCATTCATTTTCTAAGTCAGAATCAGAAGCCCATTTATCAACTAACCCTGTTTTTGAAAATCCAGGGAATTCATTTGTTGGTTTTGATCCACGAGACAATGGAAATCTTGTCGTTGATCAACCACCTGTTGTGACTCCACCAGTGACACCACCCGTGGTGACTCCACCGGTTGTCACACCCCCCGGAGTGACTCCCCCAGTGAATCCGCCACCTGTTATTGTGGACGTTCCAGTCGTACCACCACCACCTTTTGTATGGTGTCCTACAGGAGAATTTCAAGTGATCGCTGAAGACGGTCAGACTTATACAAGATGTCGTCCTTGTGTTACTCCTGGTGAGCGCGTGATTGGTGGCAGAAGTGTTCCGGTTTGTGAAGTTCAGCGTTGTGATGGCAGAAATCAATATATATTCTTTGGAAACAATCCCGATCGTCCTGGTTTTAGTTGTGAACGCTGTGATGTTCTCGACAACCAAGGTCGTCGTTGTGTTGTGGTTGTTGAACCGCCCGTTGTAGTCCCTCCACCACCACCTGTGGTAGACACTCCAACTCCGCGTCCACGCCCACGTCCTGTTGTCCGCGTGCCTGTTGGTGGTGGAGATGGTGGTGGTGACGGCGGTGGAGATCCATTGATGATCGATTCTGTTGGTGTTGTATACGATAAAGATGATTTTAAAAAAATAAAAGATCTAGTTAACTCAGATGATTCCTACTTTAAGAGTGGTGATCTCAATTTGACTTCACCAAAAGATGGAACACGCTTTAATCTTCTCGGTCAACAAAGCAATACTCGACTTGATAGTGGTGCAACACTTCACATCAATGAAAAGGGTAAAAACTTTAAATATCAGATCAGTTGGGTACAACCTCATCAGGCTCGATACCGCTTTTTAGTACTACCCGATGCGAGCGGTAACGTTCATGGAATTGATCAACTTTTTGGAGACAATACTTTTGGTCCCAATGCTCAACAGCCTTTCGCAAAAGATGGCTTTCACGCTCTCATGAAGTACGACCGCGGTGATGCTGGACAAAGTGATAATTACTTTGGTGACGGTTATATCGATGCCAATGACGCTGTTTTTTCAAAATTGAAACTTTGGCACGATCTAAATGGCGATGGAAATGTGGATACAGTTGAAGAGCGCAACTCCGAGTTGATTACACTCTCAGATGCTGGAATCGTGTACATCCACCTTATGATGAATGAGAAGTTCTTTGAAACCGATCAGTATGGAAACGATATTGCTTACAAATCACTTGTTGGTTTTCAATCAAGTATTGATCAAGTTCATCTTGGAACTGCCTTCGATATGTGGTTTCAGTATGACCCTCGTGAAGTTATGAGTATCGGCGGAGCGACTGTCGGAAACTAAAATAGAAACCTAAAGATTAAACCTCAGTCTTAATAAGGGCTGAGGAATGATAAACCCCTAAACCGACCTTGGCCGTTGCAACCACTCGTGCAACGGCTTTTTTTTGTTTTTTTTATTTAGACTGGGGATAACGGTCATTTTTCTTTTGAGGCCGTTGTGAATTGACCACGGCTCGTGCCTTGCCTCCATTTTGCCCTGCGGGCAAAAACGCGTCACGCTTGGAGGAGGTCAATTCACACTTAGCCTAGCAGTTTAAGGGCTAGGTTTTGCATGTTGTTGGCTTGGCCGAGGACGGAGACGCCGGCTTGAAGGAGGATGTTGTGTTTGGCGAGCTCGGCGGTTTCTTCGGCGACGTCGGTGTCTCGGATGCGGCTGTTGGCGGCAGAGAGATTTTCGTGGGCGACGTTGAGGTTATTGACGGTGGAGACCAATCGATTTTGGAGGGCACCGAAGTTGGCGCGCATAGAGTTTACTCTGAGGATGGCTTCATCGATGTTTGCTAAAGTTGTTTGGGCTCCAATTTTTGAAGTCACGGATTCACCCAACATACCGAGACTTCCAAGGCTGGCGTTTGCCGCAGAGGTGTCAAAAGAGATTCGATCGTTGAAGGGATCGTTATGGACACCCACTTGAATTTCTAAAATTCCACCGGTGCCGTTAAGAAGGTGTGTGCTATTGTACTGAGTGACTTCAGAGACACGCTGAATTTCATTTTTAAGTTGTTGAAATTCAGCATCGGTAAAGCCGCGTTCGACATCGCCGACTGTATCAGAGGCAGCTTGGATGGCCAATTCTCTCATTCGAATCAGCATGTTTCCCACTTCAGAAAGTCCACCTTCGGCAATTTGAACCAGAGAAACCCCATCATTGGCATTACGGTTAGCTTGTTTCAAACCGCGAAGTTGGGCTCTTAAGTTTTCTGAGATGGCTAAACCAGCGGCATCATCGGCGGCTCGATTAATTCTGTATCCTGAACTGAGTTTTTCAAGAGAGCGCATCATGTTTTGATTGGTATTGAAAAGCTGACGTTGACCGTTGATCGAAGGTATATTGGTAGCTATTCTTAAAGACATTGAGTCATCTCCCGTGCTTTAAAACCCATCATCCGTGAAACTCTCAAACGAAAATCTTAGTCATTCTGAGAAAGATTTTTTATTCGTCGATGTTTTAATCGGGTTTTGTTTTGTTTTGATAGAGTCTAGTTTTCAATACTGGATAAAAGACGGTAGGGAAGTGGAGTATTTAATTTTAGCAAATAAAAGATTTTACTAAAAAACCATATTGAATTTAAGAAATTTTTAGTTAGAAATAGTATTTAATTTAAAAAACCTGATTGCATGGAATAAAGAAGAAGATGAAGACAACCTGAAGTTAAAAAATAAAAATGAGAAACTCACTCTTTTCAACTGAGATAATCTGTTGAAAAAAATCAACAGAAGTGCAACAGCCCTTGACGGGTTTGTTTCAAACTTTTAATTTTTATTCAGTATTCAGTATTCAGTATTCAGTATTCAGTATTCAGTATTCAGTATTCAGTATTCAGTATTCAGTATTCAGTATTCCATTCTCTTTACATTATCCCTTCTCGAAGGCAAAAAAACTCACCAAAAACAAGGGCCAAAAATTAACTTGGCCCCTGACGAGCAGGTGTCCCATCACTTTTTTAAGAGCAATGGGGATATGAGATCAGTAACCGGCTTTCAAGCAGGGGGGAAGGATGTGATCCTCCCTAACTAAAGGCCGTAAACCTTCTCAATTAAGAGAAGGTGCTGTTCAAGAGTTGGAGTGAAGCTTTCGCTGTCTGATTCGCTTGTGCAAGGACAGAAGTACCAGCTTGCAACAGAATATTTTGTTGCGTTAAGTTTGCTGTTTCTTCAGCCACATCCACATCTCGAATTCGAGAGTTAGCTGCTGCCATGTTCTCCAAAGAAATTGCTAAGTTATTTATGGTCGACATCAGTCGGTTTTGCATAGCTCCAAAATCGGCTCGCATGGCTGACACGGCGACAATCGCCTCATCAATCGCTGCAAGAGAGTTTTGTGCAGACGCTTTATCAGAAACCGAGGTGAGATTCACTCCCAAGGCGGCACTGTTGGCATCAGCTTTTGAAGCATCAAAACTGAGTCGATCGATATTAGGATCATTTCGAGTCCCGACTTGAAAATCAAGTATGGCTCCGGTTCCGCTGAGGAGGGGAGTTCCATTGAACTCTGTACTGTCAGCAATACGATCCACTTCATCAATCAATTGTTGATATTCAACATCAATGAGTTGTCTTTCTACTGGGCCTATGGTGTCTGAAGCCGATTGGACTCCAAGCTCACGAAGACGAATCAAGATATTGGATATCTCTTGCATTCCACCTTCTGCGACTTGCAGCATTGAAACACCATCTTGTGCATTTCTCCATGCGACTTTTAGACCGCGAATTTGTCCGCGTAAGTTTTCAGAGATTGCTAAACCTGCAGCATCGTCACCGGCACGGTTGATACGATACCCTGAGCTTAACTTCTCTAAGCTTTTATCCATAGCGATCTTTGTTCCGTACAAATTTCTTTGTGCGTTTAAAGACGCCGTGTTTGTATTAATTCGTAGGCCCATGACTTCCTCCTTGAAAGTATTGGTGCATCAGTATCCGTCGATGCATGGAGTTCTAAATAAACTCCTCGGGCATTAAACCTGTCACAAAGCTATTCGGTGTTTCACAATGGGACTTTAGAGGAATGACTCATTTTTTTACACTTTTAGCCCTTGATCCAGCCTCAGCTCGAATCTGTTGTGACTTCGTCTCTTTTTTTTAAAAAAACTAGACTGAATCATGTTGTAATCCCATTTTCAAAAGCCCTCCATAAATTGACCCTGTTCCTACCTATCCTCGTATTTTCGATGAATCATGTTGTAATCACCATTTCAAAACCCCTCCATAAATTGACCACGGCTCCTGCCTAACCTCAATTTTGCCCTTCGGGCAAAAGCGCATCCGCTTTGAGGAGATCAATTTATGGAGGGGTTTTGAAATGGTGATTACAAAGATCATCTCAAATTTGGGTTTTAAAAATGGG
>JBGSSY010000081.1:0-2317 GCA_041736775.1 Bdellovibrionales bacterium
CTGAGACATCATTTTGAAGGGGTAGAGATTCAGTACAATTATGCTCAAGAGACCCTTAAAAATCTTTCTCTCCTCTGGAAACGACCCGTAAATCTCATCACGGTGATCGATGAAAAAGAAAAGATCATGTCCCATGACGGCAAGGAAATGAGAATTCAAGAAGTTTCTTCTCGAAGCTAATTTGCATCTTTGCTCTTACGCTTTTTGGGGACGACTCGTGCCACGCAAAGGAATCGAGAAAATAATAATGATTTTTGTTCAAAGACTCAAAATAAGATCAAAAAAAATCCCCTGATAAGGCTAGGGGATTTTTTAATGATTGAAAGTTTAATCACTGAAAAATTTTTCGAAAATCTCTTTATAAATTACATGTCGTAATAAAGAAAAAATTCGTAAGGCACTGGTCGCATTTGCATAGGGATAATTTCTTTCTCCATTTTATAATCAGACCAATTCTGAATAAAATCTTCGCTAAAGACTTCTCCCCGAAGAAGATAATCGTGATCCTTCGCTAAATTGACCAAAGCCTCATTGAGGCTCGCTGGTACAGAAGGGACCTTGGCGGCTTCTTCAGGAGGGAGACCATAGATGTTTTTATCCAGAGGCTCGCCAGGATTGATTTTGTTTTGGATTCCATCGATTCCGGCCATGATCAAAGCGGCGAAGGCCAAATAAGGATTTGCCGTTCCATCAGGCGTTCTAAATTCAAGACGTTTGGCTTTTGGATTATCACCACTGTTTGGAATTCGAATGGCCGCCGAGCGATTTTTAAAACTGTAAGCCAATTTAATCGGCGCTTCGTAACCAGGAACTAATCTTTTGTAAGAATTAGTAGTTGGGTTGGTGATAGCGCAAAGGCTTGGAGCGTGTTTTAAAATCCCACCGATAAAATGAAGAGCCATTTCGGAAAGACCCGCATAGCTGTTGCCGGCAAAAAGGGGTTTGCCATCTTTCCAGAGTGACATATGAACATGCATTCCAGAGCCGTTATCTTCAAACACTGGTTTAGGCATAAAAGTCGCCGTTTTTCCGTGCTCTCGAGCTGTGTTTTTAACAATATATTTAAACCATTGAAGATCATCGGCAGACTGGACGAGCTCATCAAATTTATAATTGATTTCACACTGACCGGCCGAAGCCACTTCGTGGTGATGTCGCTCAACCGGAATTCCAGAGTCTTCAAGGCGCATACAAATTTCAGTTCGGATATCATGTAATGTATCCGTGGGCATGGTTGGAAAATAACCCTCTTTCGGGCGGGTTTTATAACCGAGGTTAATGCCGTCATCATTACCCGTGTTCCAAGCCGCTTCGACTGAATCCACTTGATAGAATCCAAGATTAGAATCTTGTTTGTAACGAATATCATCGAAGATAAAAAATTCAGCTTCAGGTCCAAAAAAAGCCTGATCAGCAATACCGGTTGAAGCAAGATAGGCCATGGCTTTTTTTGCAATTTGACGAGGGTCGCGATCATAGGGAACGTTAGTCTCTGGCATAACCACATCACAAATTAAACTGAGTGTGGGGATCTCTGTGAAAGGATCCATCTTAGCTGATTTTGGGTCAGGAAGAATAACCATGTCTGATTCATTAATGCTGCGCCAACCGCGCATTGAACTTCCATCAAAACCAAATCCTTCCTCAAAAACACTGGCTTTCAGTTGTGAAATGGGGATGGTGAGATGTTGCCAAGTTCCAAATAAATCAGTGAACTTAAGGTCAACCATTTTTGCTCCGTACTTGTGAGCGAAATCGATGGCTTCTAATGGATTCATAGTTTCTCCTCTTTGGCTCTTGGGTTAAAGAGTCCGGGTTATAACAATTCAAAATGCGTCAGCACATCCTCTTTACTTGAGGACTTATCATAAACTTTAACCAAGTCGACTTTTTCAATTAAAGAGCCGCTTCGTCTTCATCACCTGTTCTGATTCTTACGGCTTGTTCTACTGAAGAAACAAAGATTTTTCCATCACCAACTTTACCAGTTCGAGCCGATTGTTTGATGGCTTCAATGGCGGAGCTGACAAGGGTTTCAGGGATGACCAGTTCAATTTTTATTTTAGGAAGAAAATCGACAACGTACTCGGCCCCCTTATAGATTTCGGTTCGGCCTTTTTGGCGGCCAAAGCCTCGTACTTCAGAGATAGTAAGGCCTTCGATGCCAATTTCTGTGAGGGAATCAATAACATCGTCAAGTTTGAAAGGTTTGATGATCGCTTCTATTTTTTTCATCAATAGGGGCACAAACTATTGATTAGAGGCCGTTCTGTCAAAGGAAAAGAAAGTCAAACTCCGGTGCGCTGTTAGTGATTCT
>JBGSSY010000114.1:0-3071 GCA_041736775.1 Bdellovibrionales bacterium
AAGCAATTTTTCCGCTCCACTGGGTGCTATCTGTATTTGCGCTATGAAGCCGCAAATAGTTTAACGTCCAAAAAGGAGTGGCTTCTATGAAAAGTTCTCCAAAGGGAAGTGTTCCACTCAGACGTGCTCCATAACCGACATTTAAAAAATACCAGTCGAGAAAAAGATCAGGTAACTCGGGACTGACCTTACTAAATTCAATTTCTTTAAAGGAAAGGTTAAAATCTGGGTAAAAACGAAGATAGATTCGCCATGGGGTTCTTTTTTTATAATGAAGAATATGAGTGAGTTTAATCGCGGATAAAATTCCAAGAGCTCCACTTCGCCCCGATTGTGGACAATAGGCTGGGACCGTTAAATAATAAGAGCATCCAGAATAGGTGACTGATTCAGCCGCCAGTGAAACGGTGTTGGGAATAAGACTCACGGCTCCTTCAGCCAACCAACGATACTGACTTTGATCTTTATCGTCGGGCGGTTGTGGAATGGACCAGTGCTCAATAATTTCTTGGCTATAAGGACTGATCAGAGTGACATCGATTTGTGATTTTATTTTGTTATTTTTAACAACGATGAAGTGAGTGGCTTTTGAGTCAAAGAGCAGGTCGGCCATGGGAATGGGTTTTTTAAAATTATAATTGTATTCATAGTCATAACCTAAGCGAACTGATTTTTTAAAAGAATCAACGAAGGGGATGGTGCGAGAAGTTCCATACTTTTCGATAACAAGAGTTTCAACTAAGCGACCGAGATTATAGGATTCAAGCTCAGTGTCCATTTCGGGGGGAAGTATCAGAATTTTTGAGTTTTCATTGAGAACAAACTTCGACTTATTCTTGGGGGGAGGTTCTTTGATCTCCCAAGCGGCACCTGTGATAAAATCAGTCACCCATCCAATGGGTGCATAAATCAGAAGAAAAGCGTTTCCAGCAAAAGATTGTCCCCAACGATAAGAGGTTTCAAGCTTCTCAGTTTTTGAATTTTGCGGAGTTTCATACCTCAGTTTTGGTTTTCTTTCTCTTTTTAAGCGAAGACTACTTGTACCTTGATCAAGAAACTGTTCGCCCAGAAATATTTGGGTCTCTTCAGTCTCTGGTACAACACGCAGATACTGATAACGATCAGTGAGTGAAGCACAGTGACAATGAAAGAGGATCAACAAAAACCAAAAATTAAACTTTAAAAATTTTAAACAAACGTTCATGGGCCCTTTCAAAGAACTTATAGCTTAAAGCAAGCCCTCTTTGTCCAGTATTTTTAAGGCGTTTGTGGTGGTCGATGGCCCCTTTTTAATTTTATAATCAAAATGAAGATCGTCTTTGATCCATTCATCGCTAAAATGGTAATTGATAACCGTGGGATTGTTCTCAGTCATCTTGGTCAGCTCAAGGTCATGGGTGCAAATAAATCCTTGGCCTTGGCTTTGAAGAAGTTTTTTGAGGTAGCGTTGATTGCCAATCAGCCTTTCTTGATTATTGGTGCCGCGCAAAGGTTCATCAATCAAAAAAAATACTTTTTCAAGTTCTGCTGATTTTAAAATCTTTTTCATTCTTTGGACTTCAGCAAAGAAGTAGGACTTTCCATCCCTTAAAGAATCGCTCACACGAATACAGGAGATGATTTTCATCGGTGAAAAATGAAAGCTTTTGGCAAAAACCGGGGCGCCGATCTGGGCCAGGCAAAAATTGATCCCCACAGCCCTTAGAAAAGTAGACTTACCACTCATATTTGAACCCGTAATGATCATGGCTTGAAAATTTTCAGGATTAAAATCATTGGTTACAATTTTATCTTCTGGGATGAGGGGATGCGCAAGTTCAATGCAAGAAACAAAACTTTTTTGATCCATTTCTGGCCAAACTGTTTTGCGGTAGGTGTGTAGATTTATCAAAGACAGAAATGTGTCAATTTCAATGGCCTCTTGTGCCCAAAGTTTAAAATCCTGATAAAATCGAGCTCTCGATCGCTCACAAAGTCGCGAGAACAAAAAATCCCAGGGCAGAAGTGTATTGAGGACATAAAAAAGAATAGGATTGGTGCGAACTCCGATAAAAGCAATCAATCGGTTCATTTTTTTTAGATCTTTGCTCGCCGTTTTTTGTTTTAAAGAAGGGGCATAGCTGAGTCTTAGAGAAATTTTTTCGAGCCACCCCATCTTCTTATTCAATTCTCCCATTTGAAGAGAAAGGCTTTCCAATCGCGAGAGCATATACTGAGTGTGATTGAGATAATAAAGTGAAGTGGCTATAAAAATAAAAAAAACGATTTTGAGCAGGTTAACCGGTGCTCCAATAATAACAAGGGCCATCAAAATCCCCCAGCTGATCGGAATCAGCCAAGACCATTTCAAGCGAGGGTCGATAAAGGGACGACTCAGTTCAAGGTCCAGTTGAGAGAGGTCGACTTTTTGCTTTTGACTTAATATTTGTAAACGTCGAATGGGACCAGAAAGGGGAATCAATTCTTTAAGGCGCGACTGTCTTTGTTGAAGATTGGATTGAGCAAAATCCTGACACAGCCAACGATTCAGTTGCTCCTCGCCTTGTTTAGAAAAACAAAGATTGAGTTGATCAAAAAGAAGATTAAGATCCAAGTCTCGAGCAAGATCAGGATCAGACATTTGTTCAGCAGAAGTGCTCGATTCAAAGCTCGAGTTGAGAAAGGAAGACTGACGCAGATAAAAACTTTTAAGTTGAATCAGTGAGGCTAAAAATAAAGACTGTCTTCGACTACCGACGATTGAGCCTATAAAAAGAGGTAAAAAAAGAATAATCCCGATCAATTCGAGATAAAAGCCCTTAAAAACTTGAGAGAAAAAAAGAAGAGAAAAAAAACTGAGGCCCCAAAATAATCTTTTTCGGCGTAAGGTTTGGAGTTTATTGAATTCAAGAATTTCTTTTCGACTTAAAAAACCGATTTTATGTTCCAACAAGATTTGATTCCTTTTTAAGCTCAAATTCCATCCGTCTTAGACAGGCTTCTATCTTAAAAACAAAGACCCTTAAAGGTCAATGAATCCCCCTCGAGAGAGGCTGTTTTAAGTCAGCAATGAGGTTTGCTTTTCGGCCCCA
>JBGSSY010000243.1:0-3679 GCA_041736775.1 Bdellovibrionales bacterium
TCAGGAGATCCATCATCAACCACTAAAATATGAATTTCAGGTTGTTCTCTAAAAATAGCTGAAAGGAGAGGGAGAATATTATCCTTTTCATTATAAGTAGGAATGATAACAAGGGTTTTCATGAATCAAAGGTTTAGCCGATTATGCAGCCTTAATAAAGGTCTCCCTGCTTATTGTTGTGCATCATGACTCGGCTTGGATACCGGCTGAGCGGAAGGCTGCAAATTAAGAGCTTTAATCTGATCTTTGCCTAAATAAATCGGTTTGATATGGGGCTTTGGCCTGAGCATAAATTGAGGATTATCTTTTCTCAAAGCAATAAATTGATTCACTCCATCAGCTGCTTTTTGTGGACTTTTTTTATAAAGAATTGGGTCAAATCCACAGTGAGGACATTTAACACTTTCGCGGTATCGAATGCGCAAAAAAACCTGAAGAACAAAAGCAAGACCTGAGAAAATCACTAAAGAGCGTAGATCAGGTCCTTCCCAAATTGCAAAAGCAAGAAGGGCCGTCACAGCTAAAAGAATCATAACATCAAAGATCGATACTTCTTTTTTGAGGTACATCCGATGCTCAAGTTTACAAAAGGCGCATAAGACTTTTTCAGAGATATTAAAGATCATAACCTATTATGACTTTCTCTCCTTCAACCACAAAGTCCAGATCAGTGAGAGTTTAATGGGAACGGCCTCACCAAATTCCTTAGGCGAAAGTCTTGAAAGGTTGTCAAAAATTCATTGAAACTATGCAGAAACTGAAAGGATAAGGTCGAGACGAGGCTCCCCTTCGCAGGAGCTTACGCTATAATAAAAACATGAAAAGATATCTCCTTTTACCCACTCTCATTTTTTTGGTCACAACCCTCGCTCAAGCTGACTATGAAGGTTATGACGAAATTGTCGAAAAACTTTCTAAATACAAAAATACAGAGCTGCAAAGCAATGCTGCTTATCGAACAGAAATGAGAACTTTTTCTCGAGCCCATATTGGACTCGGACTCACTCAAACATTTTACGATGCAGATGCCAGTGGCTTAAACAGCCGAATGCAAAATCAAGGTGGTCTGCTTTTTAATCTTGGCGTTGATGTTTTTAGTACCGCCTGGGGACTTGAGGGTTCTTATGCTAATTTTGGCTCCCTTGAAACCAGTAATTCAAGTCTAAGACTCAGAGAGTTTAATCTTAAAGCCCTCTACAAACCCAATATCAATAAAGTCTGGAACATGAGAATGGGCTTGGGTTTCTCATCCCGCTTTTTGGATATTTCAAACTCGCTACAAAGCCGCTCTTTTCGGACGCCAAGTGGTGTTTTTACTTTTGGAATCGATAGTTATTTGAATTCTTTTATCAGTGTTGGGGCCGATATTAATTTTAAAACAGCTATGATCGAAGACACTATTGATAAAAACTCAGTCGATTTAGCTTTTAGAGTCGACACCCACTTTTAATGGTCAAAACAAGAGAAGAACTTCAAAACCTTTTTATCTATCTCAGTGCGCTGATTCGACACCCCGTTCAGGAGATTCAAAAGCTTCCAGAAATAGAATGGAAGACTCTTCTGATTTTTCAATTTATTCTCACCTTTACCTCTGTCGTACTTTCAAACATTTTAGCTCCCTATGCCATCTCTCTTGTACAGGTTTTTATTTCACTCTCGGCAGGGCTTATAGCAATATCTTTAATCTGTTTATTTTTTTATTATTTCTTTTTAATTCTCTACGAAAAACAACTGCCATTTATAAAGATCTTCTCCCTTGTCCTTTTTGCCCATATTCCCTTTGCTCTGTTTCATTTGGCGTCGGCCTTCTTTCCTCCTGCTGACTTAATAGGGCTTGGAATTTCAGCCATTCTCATGATTGTGGGACTGGTGGAAAACTTTAGAATCCCGAAAAAGCTGGCCACCCAATTAATGGTTGGACTGTATTCCATCTTTTTTATTTATTGGTCGCTCAATTTAGTTGTATCACGACAGTATCGCCAAACCACCACGCCACAAGATCTCGATAAAATCGAAAAAGAGATCCACGAAACTTTAAAGCAATAAAAAGAGAGTCTTAGTTTTTTTGAGCTAAGAGATTCTAGTTCTCTTACTCAAAAAGGAATCGACTAAATACCAATCGTTTGTGTGGTTTTAACTCCTGTACTACCAAAGCCACCGGCACCGCGTACAGTTTCAGAAAGAGTATCCACCTTTTCAAACTCTGCTTGCAAAATGGGAGTCAGAACCAGCTGAGCGATGCGGTCTTGATCTTGAATCAAAAAATCCTCTTGTCCATGGTTGATTAAAATGATTTTTACTTCACCACGATAATCGGCATCAATCGTTCCGGGAGTATTCACCAAGCTAATTCCATTTTTAATCGCCAAACCACTGCGGGGCCGAGCCTGGATTTCTAAACCTTCTGGCAGAGCAAAGGAGAGGCCGGTAGGAATCAATGCTCTTTGGCCAGGCTTAAGGGTCATAGGTTGATCGAGTTGGGCCCGCACATCAAAGCCACTGGCCATTGTGCTTTGATAACGTGGCAGTTCACCTTTAAAGTTTTCGAGAGTCTTGATTTGGATTTTCATATTTTTTCCCCACTGATTACTTGGTTCTGTTAATTCTACTTTTTATATAAGATTTTAATCATTCATTTAGATATTCATTCATTCTTCATTCATCGAATCATGCCCTATTCATAATACAAGAAGTCTATTCGCGAATTCTTAAATACAAGAATTTTTTACGCGAATTCAAGAATTCACGAATTCGAGAAATGAGGGCCATAAATCTTTTCTTAAATTCTAAACCTTTCCTTCTCCGCCCCCATCACAAATAAGCTCAAATTGTCCAAATCGATTTTTTTGCGGATGTATTCGTGAATGGATTTGCGATCGAGTTTTTGGATGTCAGCGATAACACTTTCTACCGGACGGTACTCACCAAAAATCATTTCATTAATTGCAAGCGAGTTCATGCGGTTATCAATATCTTCCGAGCCCAAGAGGATTTGGCCTTTGGCTTGGGTTTTATAAAGTTCAATATCAGAATCGGTGAGGCCTTGTTCAAAAACTGTTTTTAATTCTTTTCGAATCAAATCGATGGTTTCTTGCACCTGGCTTTTTTCAGTGCCGGCATAAATTGTTTGGATACCAATGTCGGTAAAAGTATTGAGCATACTAAAAACAGTATAGGCTAAACCACGATCTTCACGAATGCTTTGATAGAGTTTAGAGGTCATGCCGCCCCCCAGAGCGGTATTGAGGATAAAACTATTAAATCGATCCTCATCGGCGTAGGCCGTTGCTGGAAAGCCCACAAGAATATGATACTGCTCACAGTCTTTCTGGAAAAAGTCTCGAACCAATCCCTGCTGGGGGGTCACCAACAGATTTTGTTTTTGCGGAGTCGACCATTTTTTTGTAGCCAAATGCTTTTCAATACTGGCGACAAATTCATCATGATCGATAAAGCCAGCCGCCGTTATGATCATATTCTCAGGAACAAAATGCTGGTTGTAGTAGTTTTTCACGTCCCCTAAAGTGAGTTTACGGAGAGACTGAGCAGAGCCAAGAATTTGGTAACCCAAAGGGTTATTCGGGAAAGCTCGTTCAAAATAAAGATCAAAAATATACTCTTCAAGATCATCGACTGCCATCATGATCTCTTGTTCGACCACTCGTCTTTCTTTTTCAAA
>JBGSSY010000240.1:0-4179 GCA_041736775.1 Bdellovibrionales bacterium
GAGTCTAACGTTAACCAATGCCGCCCAAGCCCAAAGTTTTTTTAAAAGAGAAGAAAAATATTTAAAAACAAAACCCTTAGATCGCGATCATGTATCAAACACTAACCTTACTATGAATCTATCCTGTGTGATTCAAGATCACGAACCTCATACAGAGCCTCTTAAAGAATTTAATTCTCAAAGAGAAAATGAGTTGCTTAAAAATGATCAGCAAAAAATAAAAACCCAAGCTTTTACAAAAGAGCATAAAGAAGCTATTTTAGCTCAACTGAAAAATCGCTCAACAAGACAGGCCAAAGAAATACTCAATGAAATTTCAAGTATTCAAGTCTCTGACCCAGACTCCATTAAACAACTTAGTAATGGAAGAATAGAGCTCAAGTTTTCTATCAATGCAAACACGCTTGAAAAAATAAAAAAGGTAAAAAGTGTATTAAGGCTGCATGAAGATTTGAGCTTGGAAGAGTTTATGAATAAGATTTGTGACTCTATCCTATGTGAAGTTGAAACTCCTGCGCCCTTGAAAGTGCGCGTTACAAATAAAACTTTAACTCCAAAGATGAAACTTTACATTAAAGCTAGAGATAATCATACTTGCAAAAACTGTGGCCAATCAACGGATTTAGCGGTCGATCATATTAAACCACATGCACTGGGCGGATCTCATCACCCCAATAATCTACAGACGCTTTGCCGTTCATGTAACATCAGAAGGGCCATAAAAACCTATGGCATTGATCAAATCCAGAGAGTTATAAAACTAAAATAAACAAGATCAAAATTTTTATTGAACGTAGTCATAACTTGAGAATCTTTCAATAAGAGTTTTGGCTCAAGATAAAGTGTCTTTGTTGTTTCGTTGTTTTGTTGTCCTTTGGTTTTAATCAAACAGAATCAAAACTTTTTCTAGTGAGAGTTTCAAAGCTCTTGTGCTACAGTTTTGAATGACTGTTTTTGTTTTCTGTCGGTTTTTAAAAGTTTGAATTTTATTTTCAGTCAGAGGCTGAGCGCAGAGACAAAACTCCTTTTTAAAAAGAGTTTTAAGCTCTTTTGTCTGCTCCTCATCCAGCTGATAAACTGTGGCATGGGACGATGCCGTAGTCTCAATCATCATGCCCGCCATGGCTGAACAGAGACTATAATCTGGCCCCGCAATGACTTCTATTTTTCCTGATGAGGTGAGATACCAAAAGGCAAGCGAAAGAAGAAAAGTAAAAAAAGCCAATTTACTGAGCATAGAATAAATTCCACTTTAGTTTTTCAATAAGCACAACGCATATCATATCACTATTTTTACTGAAGTCTTTCTATAAGACAAGGACAGCAAAAAGAAGTTTTCTCAAGACATGCTAAAAATCGACTCATTTTTCATGAGATTAAACTAAACCCCTATGGAACTTAACTAAGGGTTGAGTGATCTTGTTGAGGATTTTCGAAAAGCTAAAGTGGTTTCCCAACTACTGCACGAAACACCATTCAAAATTCAGCTTTAAACCTCAAACCACTTAAGCTTTAACCCTTAATAAACCTAAGCTTTAATCAGAATTTCAGAAAGTTCACGATCGAATGTCAGGGAGTCTGGCCAAAGACTGAGAACAAAACCACCCCAACCACTTCCGGTGGGCTTTACTGCAAGGGCACCTTTCCTCTTAAGCCAATTGATGTGAGACTGTAATTGGGGACCAATGATTTCCCAGCGCTGAAAACACTCCGCAGCCATTTCCAGAGATAGGGTCATTTTTTGTGTGTCTCCTGGTGTTTCGAAAGCAGCAAGAGCCATCGAAACTGCCTCTTTCATCATTTGATCAATCTCTTCAGCTCTTTCAGGATCATTCACAAAAAGTTTCTGAACCTTTTCAACACAAACAGAAGTCATGCCCTTTTCACCGCAGTAAGAGAGGTAGAAATTGGGTTTCCACTGAGGTTGAAAAAACTGAAGCGGTTTATTTCTTTGAAAAAGTAAGGGTTTGTTATGAAGGGCTACGGCGACATCAACTCCTGAACTCTCTCCATGAAAAATATTTTCAAGGCCTTGGGCAAACTGAAATTCTTCTTCGATTTTAAGAAAATTGAGACTTGAAAACAGTCGAGCTAAACTCACACAAAGCGTGGCACTGGCTCCCATACCCGCACCCACAGGAATATCACTCGACAGATGAATCACACCTGGCAAATCTTCGGCCTTCAGATTCAGTCGCTCCATAGCCACATTAAAAACTTTCCAAAAGGCTAATCTTAAATCTTGGTGATCATTTTCAATGATCAGTTCTTGGCCTTGAGCTTTAGGAATAAATTGAAAATCCAGGGATCGACTTTCAACAGGAAAGACGATGGCTGTACCGCCCCTCAGGACAGTATGCTCACCGGCTAAAATCCATTTTCCATGGGTGTTAAAGTGGAGCAAAACCAATCTCCGCCATGTTGGTGAGAGAACTCATTTTATTTTTTATTTCTTTTTGATAAAATTCATGAGCAAGATCCCTTTGATCCAAGCGCCAAAGTAAGTGGATGTTGGGACCAGCATCCATGGTAACTAGGGGACCATCTCCTTTTTGCTCCCAAACTTTTCGAGCTTGATTGAGAAGTTTTATACTTTCTGGCTTAAAATATCCAAAACTGGGGTAACTGGTTTCAAAAAGAGCGTGCATATCCCAAAATTCTTGCCAAGCCAGCTGAAAAAGTTCAGGCCAATTTAATTTTGTGGAAGCATTGATAAATTCTTTTAATCGAGTTTCGGCACGTTCTGTGCGTCCTCGAAAAAGTGAGCTGGTCGAAACCAAACGATGAGCTTGTGAGGACGAAACCTTTTTCGGTTCTGAACTCACTAAAACAACCATATGGAGCAGATCGGGTATTTGAGTTTTTATCAGCGATATTTGATCTCCTTGCCAGAGAACCCAAGGACTTAAAAAAGATCGACAGGAAGAACCAGAACCTAATGATGATAAATAGGCCTGTTCTTGGAGGCTGATCGATTTCCCGCTCAGTTCAGAGAAGGCCGTAGAGCAAACTTGGGTCAATGCTGCAAAGCTTGAGGCCGAACTGGCAATTCCACAGTCTGCCGGAAAATTATTGGCTGAAGAGATTTTAAAGAATCCCTTTATTTCAAAATGTTTTTTCATTCTCTCAAAGTGTTTAAGAAATTTAAGTCTTCCGGTTTCGCTCATAAGAAGTGGGTATTGGCTTTCAAGGGGCTGCCAACTGTCTTCTGATTTTTGGCTCTCTTCTAAAGTGACCATCGATAAGAGATGGTTGAGTGTCCATGATAAAGAAGAATTGGACGGCCGATTGTTTTCAACATCACTCTTTCCCATATATTTAATCAGCGCGATATTTGAAGGGCTTTCAGCACTCCACTTTTTAGCCATTAAAGACTCCTTCGAACCGGTGGAAGATGGGGTAATATTTTTGATTGTTCACTGATCCACTGAAAGTATTGAAACACTTGAGGAGGAAAGGCAAAATTCTCCACTGTGGTTAAACAGCGAAGAGAGGAGAAGAGATGAAAATCATCAATATTGAGAGTCTCTCCCCAAAAATAAGGTGTTGGATTCATTTTTTCTTCAAGAAGGTTTAAGTGGTCATGAGCCATTTTTAAAAATCGGTCGGTTTGAGCTAAGCTGTCTTTAAAGGGACCAATACTCATTTCTTTTTTTTGGGTAAAATAATTTTGGGCTGATTCTGTTTTGAATTCTGGGAGTCCCAAATGAGGCCAACGGGGCATCGCTAAAAAATAGTGATAATGGCGAATATCCATAAGCCACTGATTGAGAAACAAATCCTTCTTTGATGGCTTAACAATGGGAACACCAAAGTTCTTAAGGCCATCGACATAAGCAATAATATCAAGACTTTCGGGCAAATATTCACCTGATTCTTTTTTCAGAATCGGAAGCATTTTTTTTCCGATCATCGAAAGTGGTGTTTCTTCGTCATCATTAAGAAGTGTCACCAGATGAAACGGAATATCCTTAAAGCCAAAAATCATTCGCGCTTTAACACAGTAAGGACAGTGATCATAACTATAGAGGGTCATTAGAGAGTTCTCCGATAGGAAGCCCCGGTATGAGACTCAGAAAGAGAACTGATAAAATGAAAATCCTGATCATTACATATTTCTTTGATGAAAGCCCCATCGGTTTTTTCTGCGACCACGATGACTGTGTCAATTCCCATGGC
>JBGSSY010000318.1:0-4521 GCA_041736775.1 Bdellovibrionales bacterium
GAAGAGCTTTGGCTTTTGGCGTATAGTATGTTTTCCACCCATAAAGAAATGATGTAAGTGAAAGATCTGGGTCTTCTACAAAAGCAAAATAGTTCTCATCAAAGAATTCGTCTTTATGTCTTATCGAATTTAGCATTTTCTTAGAATACAAGGCTGCTGCACAACAAGCACCGCTTAAGAAACATGGACTCTCAAACTGTCCAATATCTCGTTGCCCCATACCTAGATCAGCTGCGACTCCTTCTCTAAACAAACAAATCCCTACCGTATCTATGATTTGGGAATTTTTTTCTGACACCAACTTCCCAGTTACCGTGCCGATAGAACTACAAACGGAGAACCCTTGAAGACATTCCTGAATAAAACGGCTATCCAGAAATACGTCGGCATTCAGGATTAAGAAGTACTCTCCCGAGCCTGTCCGTATCCCAAGATTATTAGCCTTTGATGATCCAAGATTTTCATTTGCATCAATATAAATGAATTTTAAAAAGCCAAAATGGTTTTTAGAAAATTGATCTCTAGAGCCATCGCTAGACAAGTTATCAATTATTATAACTTCTAGGTTTTTATGCGTTTGATCCTTAAGTGCACCCAAGCAACGGTCTAAGAATTTGCCACTATTGAAATTAATAATTACTACAGTGACTAGAGGTTCCATTACTTAAGCAGGCCTTTTTGTTTAAGTTCGGCAAGAGATGTTGAGTAGGAGATATCTGAACATTCCTCACTGCTCGCCCAACTTAAAAATCGAGAGAGTCCGGTCTGAAAGTTAACCGAAGGTTCATACCCTAGTTCTGTCTTGATCTTCTTGAGGTCCGCGTAGTTATGCCTAATATCTCCGACTCTGTACTCTCCGGTAATTTTGCTTTTTACTTCAAGGGGAGAATAAAATTTTCGTAAATTTGCAATTACCTCGTTGATACTTACTCTTTCCCCTGAGCCAACATTGAAAACAGGACACTGTACTTTATCGTAGTCAATTCCAGAAATCAGAGCGGAGACGACGTCCTCAATATATACAAAGTCTCGTGATTCAACACCATCTTCAAATATAGAAATATCTTTCCCTGCCCTTATTAATGAGGAGAAAATCGAAAGTACGCCAGTGTAAGGATTCTTTAGTGACTGTCCTGGCCCGTAGACATTTTGAAATCTGTAGATCAAGAATTGTACCGGTAAAATCTTTGCGTATAGCTGAAATAATTCTTCTTGCTGCCATTTTGTGAGCGCATACAGTGACTTTGGCATAGATGGAGAAATTTCGTCAGTAGCTTCCGGGCTTGCTTTCAAATTGCAAATCGGGCAGCGATAGTCGAAAATTTTATTTTTTAGATCAATTTCAGACCGGTCAAACGGATAAAAGACTCCGTGATTTGAACATGAATATTTGCCTTCTCCATAAATTGAGCGAGAGGAGGAAAGAAAAATTTTCTTAATGTGAGCGCCGCTTTTAAAGATACTTTCGAGAAGTACTGCAGTCCCCTTCACATTTACATCTACGTATTTTGAGATATCATACATCGATTGACCCGTTCCAGTCTCGGCTGCTAGATGGAAGACGAGATCAATATCTTCAATCGCTTTAACAACTAAGTCTTTATCGAGAACGCTTCCATGATAAAATCTCACTGTACCGAGAAACGCTTTCAAGTCAGAAGAGATTGATGTTCCATGAATTTGGCTTTCAAGACTGTCCAGTACTACGACATGATGACCCAGCTTCTGGAGCTTTAAGGTAAGATTCTGACCAATGAACCCGGCACCACCAGTAATAAGAATTTTCACTCAAACTCCAAACTTTTCTATGAAGGCATCTATATCCGTATAGAAACTATCTATTTCTTTTAAGATTAATTCCTCGCTCCAGTTCCACCATTGTATTTTCAATAAAGCATCAATTTGTTTTTGATTGAATCGATAGTTAATAACTTTCGCAGGAACACCAGCTACAATCGAATAAGGTGGTACCGGCTTATTTACAAGTGCTCCACTTGCAACAACTGCACCATCTCCGACGACGACTCCAGACATTATGATAGCACCATGTCCAATCCAGACATCATTGCCTATTTTTACTGGGCCTCTTGATTTTGTATCTATTTCTTCAATTGATCCTTTAAGTCTCTGCTTCATTGGATATGACGTTACTCGATTGTGAAAATGCTCACCACTGGCAAGAATACGAACTTCAGCGCCGATGCTGCAATAGGATCCAACCTCTACTCTATCCTCCTGCTTAAAGAGCAAGAATGTTTTAGAATCATAGCCATAAGTCTTTGAACCAATCTGAACTCTAACGTCGGAAATCTCTCCGTAAGATTGCCAAAGACTTATGTTAAGGTCAGAAAGATAGCCAAAGATTCGAATTAATATTTTTCCTAATATCGATTTCAAGCGTTTGCCTTGTTCTTTATTGCCGTGATCGAACAAAGATAAAATCTATCTGAATGCGAGAACATCCTCCAATCGAAAAAATAAAATAGAAATTTCTCTAGTAAAACAAAAATTAAAACCAGTATATAATAGAACGGCTTTAGTGGAGGTTTCATAGACATATTTAGCATAGCAATTGGTAAGCTATATAAATGTTCTGGTGAAACAGACTCAATAGTAAAATTACTATCACTTAAAGCCCCCTGAAGAAACTTATAAGACAAGGGCCTCTCCATAGGACTAGAGCCTGTGAAGCCTTTATTTAAGTCAATCAAGTAACTCTTTCTCCAAAAACCGAAATAGCTTGGGAGCCTGTAGATAAAAAGCGAGACTGTTTTAGAAAAGAGTTTGTCTAAATACAAATAAAACCCAGCAGGTTTTTCATAAAACCAAACAGGTTCATAGAAAAAAATTTTCCCTCCTGGCTTCATCATTAAATTAAGTGAAGAGAAGACTTTCCGAATATCTTTTTCTGAAAGATGATGTAAAAAAGCATACACCAGGACACCATCGAATTTATTCTTGTAGTTTTCAGTATTCAGGTTAACTACATTCTGACATTCAAATTTTAGATTTGTTTGAGAAAAAGAATCATTGGCTGATTTAATCTGCTCCTCCGAAAAATCAATACCAAGTACTTCTTTATTAGAATCTATAAAAACACTCGTAACCCACCCAGTTCCACAACCAAGATCCAATATCGATTTTTGATCCAAAAAAAAGGATTTGATTTTCTTATTTAAATGTTTGCGAAGGACCCAGTTATAGCCTGATTCGAGGCGCCACTGATGTGCCATCGTTTTTGAGAACTGGTCCCACCAAACCATTTCTTTTTCATACCAATCTGACTGCTGTGATGAATCCATAACACCGCCTTGCGCTACGCGCAAGAAACTTGTTTTATTAAAGCTCTATCTTATATTCTTATAGATGAAAATGTAATATTCTTCCCCTCAAAATGAGCAGCATTCTAAAGTCGTATTTAGCTTTTTTGTTAAAATCTGTGTCTTTCTTACGACATAATTTTCTTGGACCTAGAAAGAGTCATTATCTCTCAAATTCCTCAGAAACAATCGTAATCTTTGTTACACCATGGGAGCTTTCATACATCCCACTTTTCAGCTTTAAACTTGGCCTTTGCCTCTTAAACCATGTAAACATCCAGTTCCTTCTGGGGGACATCCCTGTTGGGCCGAATAAAGTATCACATCGTTTCATCTGTTACATTCTGAGGGCACTCGCCTTTTTTTCGCCACTTAAAGTTCATTTGCTTAGCAAAATACCCCCCTCTAAATTAGATATCGAAAATCCAATATATGCCAAACTTGCATACATGAATGCGATCCATTACCTAAAATACGAACACGACGATCAAAGATTTAAAGAGATAGAAAACGTTTTCTTATGTGACTTAAAAAAATCTGCAACTCATCTAAAATCATTTTTTGAAAATTATCATTTTAGCCGAGTCATTATTCCGGGAGGGATATGCCAGGATACTGGACTTTTTTTTCACTTCGCGGGTGAGAGAAAAATCATAACATTTGATTCTGGCATAGACGACGTGTTTCAAATTGCTATTAACGGAATTGCAGCTTACCAGTCGGATATCAGCTTAATATTTAGAGAATTCAAACTTCAAAACGAGGATCACGAGTTTGCAAAGAATAAAGCTCTTGAAGAAATTGATAAACGCTTTGTGGGTAAGTCTTTATTTTCATATCAACCAAATCAAAGAACTCAACTTCCTAAGCGTGAACGAATAAGAGTTTTGATCCCTCTAAATGTTTGCTGGGATTCTGCAGCTCTGGGGAATTTCATTTATTTTAGAGATTCAATTGAGTGGCTTTATTTCACAATCAAATTACTTTTGGAAAAAGTATCCGATTGTGAAGTTATCGTAAGAAGGCATCCAGTTGAACGTTGGGAGTTTGGAAGATCGTTAAACAACTATCCAGAACTTATTTCAGATTTTATTACAAATCCTAGATTCCGATTTATTGATTATGAAGAGAATTATAACACGTATGATATATTGAAAGAAACCGATCTCGTAATATGTCAATCAACCACCATTGGAATAGA
>JBGSSY010000342.1:0-9362 GCA_041736775.1 Bdellovibrionales bacterium
CAGTCGCTGGTTTCTATTGCCAGTAATGGAGGAAAACATCCTCCAGAACTTAATTTCTCAATCTTTAGTTCCGCGGGTGCATTTTTAATCCTTGGACTTTCACTCCTTTTTCAAGACCGAGTTCGTGTTAAGGTTTTGATGCCCTTTGTTTGGATTGGACAACATTCCTTACAGGCCTTTGTGTTTCATATTTTTATTATTTTTGTGGGTTATCGTTATCTCTTGGATTTGAGACATAAAATTGATTATAACGAGGCTCTTGGGTTGACAGCTTTACTGATATTTTTAACAATCATTTGGTGTTACGCTCTGGGACTGAAGACAAAAAAATGAAGCTTATCCTTCAAATCCTAATTCTCACCTTCGTGGTCTCTTGTGCGAGTCGAGAACCCTCAAGTTCTTTCTTTAAAAATCCATTTTCTAAAAATGATTACAAAAGTTGGCAAGACAACCTCGAAAAAAGTCTTAAGAGCAATAGTGAGCAACTTAAAGATGGAAATCTTGGTGTTTATGTATTTGACCCTGAAAATGACATCTCTATTGGTCTTCATCAAGACAGAAACTGGTATCTTGCCTCTACTATAAAAATACCGGTCGCCATCGAAGTGCTTAAACAAATTGAAGACAAAAAAATATCCTATGATACTCAAATAAAAATAAACCCGTCGCAAAAACGAGATGGAGCTGGCGAAGTCAGTTACTTAAAAGCTGGAACTTTTGTCAGCGTTCGCTATTTATTAGAACAAATGTTGCTTGAAAGTGATAACGCAGCCACTGATATTTTGATTGGTTTGGTTGGCATCGACAACATCAATCGAACTTTAAAAAAATTAGTCCCCGTCGGTTTTCAACCCATTACCAGTCTGCTCGACGTCAGAAGATACGCTTTTAAAGAACTGCATCCTTTTGCACTTAAATTATCTGCTGCTGATTACATAAAAATAAAATCAAAAAAAACCTATTCCGCTCGCTACAACGAATTTGCCCGTCTCATCAAATTAAAACCTAAACAACTCAAGTATAAAACCATCGATGAAGGGTTTGAAGCCTATTATAAAAAGGGAGCCAACAGCTCCACTCTCAAAGCTTTTGCTGAGCTGCTCACACTCATTCATAAGAAAAAGGCCGTCAGCCCCTTTGTTTCCACTGAACTTAATCAACTCATGCTCCGTTGTCGCACAGGGGGTGAGAGAATTAAAGCCGGACTTCCCGCCCCAATCCAGTTTGCCCATAAGACAGGAACTCAAGTGGCTCGCGTGTGCGATAATGGAATCATCACATTTCCCGATCAACAAACTCTGATTGTGGTGGCTTGTGTTGAAAAATGGAAGAACCTCTCCGCTGCGGAGAAAGCACTCTCAAAAGTTGGAAAATCAATTGATCAATCGATGGTCTATAGAAAGTAAAAGCAAAAAGGGGTTTTATATTGCTTGCCGTTACCTTCAAAATTTGATCTGAGCTAATTTTCTGAATTCAGAATACCCTTAACTTTATTCTGAATTCTGTATTCAGAATACAGAATTCAGAATTTTAGGAAGCTTCGGCTGCATCATCATCGACTTGATCGATTGAAGCTTGCAATTTAGCTCTCAAACGAGTGATGGCGTGAGCGTGAAGCTGAGAGACTCGGCTTTCTGTCACACGAAGAACTCGGCCAATCTCTTTAAGATTCAGATCCTCGTAATAATAAAGTGATAAGACAAGACGTTGACGCTCTGGAAGTTCTTCAATGGCCGCGGTTACAATATCTTTCACAAACTTAACATTGAGTTGGTTGTGTGGGTTATTGAGTTTACAGCCATCAAGAATATTGAGGATCGACTTTTTATCGACTGAACTAAATGTGGGTGCTTCATCAATCGAAAGCACACTCACCGGTTTTACCTGATTCATCAGGTCGTAAAGTTCTTCGACCGACATATCAAGGCGATCGGCAATTTCTTTATCTTCGGGAGATCGTCCAAGCTCGGATTCCAATTTAATAATTGTGCGATCAAGAAGTTTTGATTTATCACGAACTGAGCGAGGAACCCAGTCTTGGGCGCGAAGTTCGTCGAGAATGGCTCCACGAATTCTGAATTCAGCGTAGGTTTTAAATTTATTATCACGAGTGGGATCGTATTTATCAATGGCATCCATAAGACCAATAACACCACTTGAAATGAGATCGTCCAATTCAATATTCGAAGGAAGGCGCATAGCGATTTTTTGAGCTATAAACTTGATGAGTGGAGCGTACTCCATAATCAGCTTATCTTTCTGCTCTGGGGTCAGATTATTAGGCTGCTCTTTATATTTTTTCATCAGTACATTTGACATCTTGATCCCCTACACTCAATTCTAACAAAAACTTTGCACTCCCAAAAGTCCATTTCTTTAGGCAACGTTCAGGATTTGGTTCCAGAAGAACTGTAAACTTCCGTTAATTTCACCACCTTCGTTTTGGTCTTCTAAGGTGTCCGCAATTCTTTTCAGGGCAATAGCCGAGGCAGCACTAGGTCTGGCTCGAGAAGCCATTCGAGGATCAGCCACTTGTCTCAATTTGGGATCAAGAGGGATGTAACCTAAAAATTTGAGATGGATATTGAGAAAACGTGAAGCCACTTTATCTACACGGTAGAAAATATCTTTAGCTTCTTTTTCACTTAAAACTTTATTCGCTACGACCGAGAAACGAGTGACTTTTTTATTCTGATTGAGCACTTTAATCAGAGCATAAGCATCAGCCATACTGGCGGGCTCTGGAGTTATAACCACCAACACATCTTGTACGGCACTGTTGAGATATTGAACGTTCTCATCAATCCCCGATGCCGTATCCACTAATAAATAATCATAAACATTGTTCAGTCGAGAGACTTCGTCCATGAGCATTTTTCTTTTATAAACATCCACTGTTTTTAAATCCGTAATTCCACTGGCACTGGGAATAATGTGAATATTTTTATCCACTTTAACAAGAATATCTTGGAGACTTTCGTCACCATTAAAAAAATCATCCATGGTTTTTTGAGGTCTAACACCAAAAAAGATATCGATATTGGCAAGACCGATGTCCCCATCCAAGACCAGAACTTTCTTACCCATTTCAGCGAGTGTGAGTGCAAGATTGACGGTGAACGTCGTTTTTCCAACTCCACCTTTGCCCGAAGTGATGCTGAGAGTGTGTGTACGGTTTGCGGGGGCCTTATATTCTGCTGTCATTGCTTTTATCTCCAATAGTTTTTGTCAGTCTGAAAACGAGATCGAGTACTCTTTCTTTACTTGCAAATTCAAAGCCATCAACAATATCTGATCCGATACCAAATGAGTGAAATGGACTTTGGACTTTATCTTGAATGTTAATGAGAATTCCATGCTGCGTGGTCTGATCAATATTAGTCACAATCAAATCATTGAATTGAGAAACTCGAAATCTTTTAAGGAGTGCTCCCAAGTCTGAGCTTTTTGCAAGAGCTGAGACTACAAGATGGATTCGTTTATTGCGAATAGAGTCAACTTGTGAAAGTGATTGCATCACCTCAAGCTCTTCCATATTTCCGAGATTCATTCCTTGAGTATCAATAAGAATTTTATCACAAGAACTGAGTTCTTGGATTTTTTGGTTGAGATCACGGACATTGCGAACCACATAAAGAGGAACGTTGAGGATCCGACTAAAAACCCGAAGTTGTTCGACTGCACCGACTTTTTGCAAATCCGTTGTAATAATCGCCACGTCCTTTTGTTCCTGTACGATATAATGTGACGCGAGTTTAAGAAGTGAAGTTGTTTTTCCACTTCCATGGGGACCAACAAAAACTTCTATGGCATGTTGGCTGTCTTTTTCACAAACAGAAGTGTGATTAAGTATCCACTTCGCAAACCACGAATCAACAATTGCCTTGCGACCCAGATGAGGACCAATTTCTTGCTGAATCATGGAAAGAAGTTGCTGACAAAGCTCTGGAGCGACACCACAAGCTTTTAATCTTTGAATCATCTTTGAAACGGGTTCTGGTAACTCAGGAGTTTTGATTACTGTTGGTGCAGTCATTGAAGTTAGGGGAGGTGCCGAGCGAGTTAATGCATTTCTCTGATTTTCAGTCAGCAGTTCTGAATCGAGAGAAGTTCTAAACGCATCTCTCACCGCTTGTTTTACACGTTTTGCCGAAGAGACTGGCTCTGGAGTGGCCACACTATTCTGAGGTTTTGAACTGTCTTGTGAATCAATGATATCAATATAGGGGGTTTGAGTAAAAACGCGATTTTTATCAATGGCTTTTTTTTCAACACCTTTATACACACTTTCAATAAATTGCTTCTGTTTATGAGCCGATTGATTCTTGACCTTACTATCAAAAAAAGAACCCATCTTTTTTTCGGCCATCTCTTTTTTTCTGAGTTGACCCTCTGAAACCGCCGCCACGACTGTGTACTTCTGGGGTGAACCCAAACTTCGTTTCATCTCTTGAGTGGATAGGATAATCGCATCGGGTCCCAGTTCAATTTTGACCTTCTGCAAAGCTTCGATAATGCTAGCCGCTTCAAACTTTTTAACTTGCATGGATATCCTCTACTGTACCAACGGTTTTGACAGTTACATCAAGACTCAACTCACTGTGAGAAAGCACCACAAGTTGAGGAATAAAACGATTCACAAGCTTAAAAATATGTCGGCGAGTCATGGGACTGGTGAGAAGAATGGGTTGCCCTGCCACTTCAGGATGGGATTCAATTTGCTCAGCAATTGAATTCACCAATCCGTGACCGTATGAAGGGTCAAGTGCGAGCTGTACACCTTGCTCGGTTTGCAACAAAGATTGATTGATAATCTCTTCAACATTGGAACTGAGATTAATCACGTGGATACGATCCGCATCATCTTTGAGCTTAGTGGTAATGGCTCTTCTTAACGACTTTCTAACCGATTCAGTCAGAACATCTGTGTCTTTGTTTCTTGCACCCTCGTCAGCGAGAGTCTCAAAGATGGTTAATAGATCACGGATTGAAACTTGCTCTTTGAGAAGGTTCTGTAGAACACGAACCACTTGTCCCAAAGAGAGTGTATCTGGAATAAGATCTTCCACCACTTTCGGATAGGTCTTTTTAAAATTTTCAATAAGCTTACTAGCTTCTTGTCTTCCAAAAAGTTCAGCCGCATGTTGTCTAAGGATTTCAGTAATGTGGGTCGCAATAACGGTTGGGATATCCACCACTGTGTATCCCGCCATCTCTGCGTCTTCTTTTTGCATTTTAGTGATCCAAAGAGCATCAAGACCAAATGCAGGTTCTTTGGTGGGAATACCATCAATTTTTTGTGAAGTATTACCAGGATCCATAGCCAGAAAACAATCGGGCTTTAATTCTCCTGAAGTGACCTTATTGCCTTTCAGAAGAATTCGGTATTCACCGGGCTTGAGTTGTAAATTATCTCTGATGTGAACGGAAGGAACAACGATCCCCAAATCCAAGGCAAATTGTTTTCGGATACTGACAATTCGCTCGAGCAAATCACCACTTTGTTCAGACTCCACCGCATTGATTAAACCGTAGCCAATCTCGAGCTCCACTAAATCAAGAGGAAGAAGGTTTTCGATGTTCTCTTTCTTCGGACGTTGTGATTCTTCTTGTTTGCGATTTGTTTCTTCTCTTTTCTCTTCGTCTTGATATTTAAAGATCATCCAAGCAATACCACCCAAACTCAGGGAGACAATTGTAAAAGGAAGAGTTGGCAAACCGGGAACTAAACCAAGAACAAACATCGAAGCCGCAGCAACACCCACCGCTCGTGGGTTGAGAAAAAGCTGGCCCATCATTTCAGATCCGACATTCCCCTTAGAGTGGTTACGGGTAACAACGATACCGGCCGCTGTTGAAATGATAAGGGCTGGAATTTGACTGACAAGACCATCACCGATGGTGAGTCGAGTATAGAATTCAGCAGCATCGGCAGCACCAATGCCCATCTGAATCACACCGATGGCAAGGCCTCCAATAATATTGATCGCCATAATAATGATACCGGCAATGGCATCACCGCGAACGAACTTACTGGCACCATCCATGGCTCCGTAAAAATCCGCTTCGGCTTCGATTTCACGACGACGAGCTCGAGCTTGCTCTTCATTGATCAGACCCGCATTAAGATCGGCATCAATCGACATTTGTTTACCCGGTAAGGCATCTAATGTGAAACGAGCTGCAACCTCTGCGATACGACCAGAACCTTTGGTAATAACCACAAAGTTGATAATGGTTAAAATGATAAAAACAATAAAGCCGATGGCATAGTTATCACCGACAACGAACTGACCGAAAGCTGTGATCACTTCTCCCGCGGCACCTGGCCCGGTGTGTCCTTCTGAAAGAATCAAACGAGTTGAAGCCACATTCAGAGCGAGACGAAAAAGAGTGGTAATTAAAAGCAGTGAGGGAAAGATTGAAAACTCAAGGGGACTATTGATGTAAAGAGCCACCACCAAAACAAGAAGTGAAATAGTGAGTGACCCAGTCAGTGCCAAATCCAGCATAAAGGAAGGAAGAGGGACAATCATGACTGAAAGAATTCCCATCAGTCCAATGGCCATCATCAGATCGGCATTTTTAGTGTACTTTTCAAATCGTTTTAAATATTGAAAAAGATCATCCATTTATCTTCTTCCTTCTCAGTTTAAAGACATAAGCGAGCACTTCTGCGACAGCTTCAAAGAGTTCTTTGGGGATGACTTGTCCCACATCCAAGGTTTTAAAAAGTGTTCGAGCTAAAGGTTTGTTTTCAACAATAGGAATATTATTTTCTTTCGCGAGTTCACGAATTTTTTGCGCCATGTGGTCTGCTCCTTTTGCGAGAAGGATGGGGGCCGCATATTTATCAGGGTCGTATTTAAGAGCTAGCGCTAAGTGAGTCGGGTTTGTGATAATGACATCCGCTTTAGGAACATCATTCATCATTCTTTTGTTGGACATTTCTTTTTGAATTTTACGAATACGGGCTTTGATTAAAGGGTCCCCTTCTCGCGATTTGACTTCCTCTTTAACCTCTTGTTTGGTCATCTTCATTTGGTTTTCCATATCAAAACGCTGAAAGAGATAATCAAAACCAGCAAGAACGAGCATCAGAGCTGCGATCGCAAGCATTGATTTGACGATCAATCCCCCCACATAGAGGAGAACAGCTAAAGACTCGGAGTAGACAAGAGTAGGAATCACTTGGATTTCAGATTTAAGGACAAAATAAATCACCATTCCGACCAGACAAAATTTAAAGACCGCTTTTATCCCTTCCATCAGGGCCTTTAAACTAAAAAGTCTTTTAAAACCCTCAACGGGATTCATTTTATTGAAATTGAGTTTTATGGTTTCATCGGTAAAAAGAAAACCGATTTGCAAAAAGGTCGAAGCCATCGCAAACACTAAAAGAATTCCATAGATTGGAATAGTCAGTAAGAAAATCTTTTTAAAAGCATAAGCGATCGATGGAAGTATGTCGTCGTTTTTCATCGCCGTCACAATATGTTCACTGTACATTTCATTATAGATTTCAAAAAATTGTTCAATAAACAGTCGACCCAAAAATAAGATGAGAAAAGAAAAGGCGAGAAGAGCCAGAGCTGAAGAAAGCTCACGGGTCTGAGCCACTTGTCCCTGCTTACGGAACTCATCCCTCCTCTGAGGGGTGGCTTCTTCGGTTTTTTCTTGTAAGTCGCTATCTGAAGCCATTGCCCTTCTCTTTTAAAAAACCTTTAAAAATCCAAACATGATTTCGGTAAAATCCATGATTTCTGTTTTTAAGGCATCCACGAAAAAAGGGAGAACGGCGATCAGGACCACAAGGCCCACTAAAGCGTTGATCGGTAAGCTTGTGATCAAGACATTGATCTGTGGAACGGCTCTCCCCATAATACCCAAACAAAAATTAACCAGAAGAATCGAGACAAGAACAGGTGCTGAAAGCAAAAGGCCTACTTCTAAGATTTTTTGCCCCAAAAGACTAAACTCTCCCAGCAAAGAAAGTCTTGGCATCATCACACTGAGGGGAATCATTTTAAAACTCTCCACTAGTCCCATAATAAAAAGATGATGACCTTGCATTCCCAAAAAAAGAAAGGCTGCTAAAAAGAAGTAAAGTTGATTGACTGACGATTGCTGAGTATTGAGGGCTGGATTAAAAACCTGAGCGGCAGAAAGACCCATGGACATACTGATCAACTCACCGGCAATCGAGACAGAATGGAAAATAAGATTTGTCAAAAACCCCATGGCAAAACCTAGGGCAATCTCTTTCGCAGAAAGAAGGATGAGGCTTTGATAATGGATGACTTGGGGATACGTGTTGGGTTCAATCAAACTAAAACAAATGAGGGCCACTAAAAGTGAGAGAAGAACTTTAAGGGGGGCTGGAAAATTAGAACTGCTAAAAAGAGGCCAAGACAGAAAAAATCCCAAACATCGCAGGAGGACCAGCACGAAAGCAATGATTTGGAATTGGTTAATTTGAATGATATTCAAATTACTCCCTCACAACCGTGTGAATGTTTTCAAATAAGTTCAGCGTGTAAGACTTCATCACATCGATCATCCAAGGACCGGTGAGAATAATGACTACAGCAATAACAATCATCTTAGGAATAAAAGTCAGTGTGGCTTCGTTGATCTGGGTAACGGCCTGAAAAACAGAAACAATAAGACCCGTTACGAGTGCCGCAATCAAAAGAGGAGAGGCCAGAAGCGCCGTTGTTCTTAAAGCATCACCACCTAAAGAAATTACTAAGTCTTCATTCATTGATCACCCAAAGCTTTTGACCATGGAGCCCACTATTAGACTCCATCCATCGACAATCACAAACAGCATAATTTTAAAAGGAAGAGAGATCACAACCGGGGGAAGCATCATCATCCCCATCGCCATCAAAACACTGGCAATCACCATATCAATAATCAGAAAAGGAAGATAAATGATAAAACCAATTTGAAAAGCCGTTTTAAGTTCAGAAATGACAAAGGCTGGGATTAAAACTAAAGTTTCAACGTCAGCCCGAGTTTTTGCTTCTGCTTTTCCTGACAAATTCAAAAAAAGACTGAGATCTTCGGGGCGAGTTTGTTTAAACATAAATTGTCGAAGGGGAAGAATCGCTTCATCCATGGCAACATCCTGTTTGATTTCTCCACTGAGAAAGGGACGAAGAGATTTAGCATTGATCTCATTAAAAGCCGGTCTCATGATAAAAAATGTTAAAAAGAGAGATAACCCCACCAGGAGCTGATTGGGTGGCATCTGTTGAGTTCCTAAAGCTTGTCTGAGAAAAGAAAAAATAATGATAATGCGAGTAAAACTCGTCATCAAAATAAGGATGGCTGGGGCAAGGGTAAGAACAGTAAGT
>JBGSSY010000001.1:0-26729 GCA_041736775.1 Bdellovibrionales bacterium
AAATCGAAAGGGCATTTGCACCCAACCCTCTTGACCCTCTTCAAACTGAAACTCAGAAAATGCCGATAAAGAATTAATCTCCATATCTCGGCTTCCAGTGCTTTTCACAACTTTCGGTTTTTCAATAAGACCTTTTTCATTGATATAAGCCAAAATAACGACTTCACCCGTTTTTTTCTCAAGACGATCATTAATAGAGTAAATCGGAGCACGATTACCTGGTTTTTGACGAAGGATTCTTGCATCAGTTGCATGGGAGGCAGAGTTCAACTCACTTTGTGGTTTGGACAATGTTTTGCTTTCAGGAATTGCGGTGGCAATCGGTGCAGCCTGTCTTTTCGGTTTGTCTTTTTTCGCTAAGTTATTTTTAGTTTGATTTTCCTCGCTCAAAGACTCTTTGGCAGGAAGCTTTGCACCTTCCGCATTGTTGCTAACGACAACAGGACTGTGATCATTTTGGGTGATGATTTTTTTGGCTTTTATTTTTTGCGAGATTTTCTTCTTAGGCTTATTTTTTGCGACAGCTTTAACTTTTTTTGATTCGGTCACGGTAGGAGTGGGACCTGGGCTCAAGGTATCAGGATTTATTTCTACAAAATTAACAGGTTCTGCCGGAAGACTGGGCGGTTCAGGAAAATAGACAGCAGAAAGGGCCAAACTAAGGTGAAGGAGGGTTGAGATTAAAAAGTAGGAAAGCATTCTCATCATTCCTCTATAGCAGCGCTAACAGTCCTCGACAAGGCTCGTCAAATGGATCTGTAATAAAGACAATAAATTAGAAAATATGGTTAAAACTCAGCCAATAGCGGCGCTGAGGTTCTGGATAAAAACGACTGAGTTCCTTGGCTTCGTTGAAGGCATTGATCAAACCTAAAGAGAGCTTGGTATTTTTTGCAATCGAAGTATGGATGAAGAAATTCCACTGTTGCCAGTCTTTAAGCTTCACGGGCTGATTATTGATCCAATCATAATTTTTGTACCAGTGAGTATTTTGCCATTCAAAAGTGAAGCGACGAAATTCACGTTGAGAGCCAAAAGTAAGCTGGTGGCGGGGAGAAAGGCGAAAGGGAGAGCCCGTTCTATCCTCTCGTGTCTCTAAATAATTATACCGAAGATAAGGTTTGTAATGAGAAATCTCAGACATCCATTCAAAGTCAAAACCTTGTGAACTTCCTTTTCCTCGATTTTCGCGTGAGAAAACGACCGGGGAAAACTGAAAAGTTTCGATAAAGTTTTTATAATCAATCCTAAAAATGCGCAGATCTAAATTGTGTTTTATTCCGGGCCTGATCAATGACCACTGATAACCCAACTCCCACTGGGTCGATTCTTCAGGAATCAAATCCGTGTTGCCAATAAAATTGGGTGTATTTGAATAAAGATCCGAAAGAGTGGGGTTGCGAAAACCTTGTGAGTAGGTCAACCAAAGCTGACTGTTTTTCATTTCGTAAATTTGACTAATCGTTGGCAAAATCTTTTCGTTGTAAGCCAGGTAACGTGCACCCAGTTGATGTTTCAAAGAATAAAAACTTTTAAAACTAATAAATGGGCCCACCTCAAAGAGACTTTGATTTTTTGAGCCGCCTATAAAAGGGCTCTCAAGATTATGAGAAAAAAAATCAGCAAAAAATTGCAAATGAATATTGGGAACTAAATCAACGATCCATTCGTTTTGAGAAATGAAAGTGCTCTGATCCGTTTGAGTCGAGGTGCCGGACTCTTTAAATTCCGAATCATTTTTTAAATAACTCAGTCTTGATTTCAAACTTTGACTGTTCGTAAAAAAGAAGTGAGGAGACACAGAGAGAAGTAAGCTTTGAGTTTCTTCTTCCGTGAGAAAAGGAAATTGCAAAGATCCTGGACTTTCTCGGGACAACTCTCCATAGAGAGCTTCGTACTGCCAATGGACCCATTCTCGTTTTGAGTGGCCGTTGATCAAAACGCGAGAAAGATCACTGGCATTTTGGGTTCGCACTCCACTGAAGTCAGGGCTTTGAAAGGCAAAGTCTCCGGCGTCGACTTCATTAAAATAAGAAATTTGTAAATGATCCTTTGAGTTCGAAATCAGCGGGGTGGCTAGATGAAGACTTCTTTGTGAAAGACTGAATTTCTTCCATGGCAAAAAACTTTCATCCGTGTCTGAGAGCACAACTGTCAGTTCGGGCCTGAGAACATCTTTGGTGTGAAAATTCAAACTTCCCGACATGGCTTGAGAACCATAAAACAATGAAGCTGGCCCTTTTATAACAGTGATGTTTTCAATCATCTCGCGCGGCAAAAACAAGGGAGGCGCGCCAAATCCAGAGCCAAAATTAAGCGGAATATCATTGAGAAGAAGCAGCACTCTCCCACTTTGACCAGAACCCCGAATTGAAAATGTGGGTGACCCTTGGGAGCGCGATTGAACCCCATTGAGAGAGTTAAAGGACTCCTCGCTGGCTGAGACTGAAAAAAAAGGAGTCGCTTTTGATTTTTGCACAGTCCATTCAATCGAGCGAGGGCGAGAGAAAGCCTTTTCTTCTTGGATTAAAACTTCAGGAACTTTAAGAGTTTGAGCATTATCTTGAGCCTTGGCTGAAGATAAAAAAAAGAGATTTATGATAAAGAAAACTAAAAACAAAGGCCTTCCCAGCATTGAGTTTTTTAAGACCTAACTCAATTCTGAGTGGAAATCTAATCTAAGATTCTTCGGAATTCAAAAATTGATCGACTTTTTGCTCAAGCACAGCCTGGGCGAGATCGAGATGCTCTTTGCGACCAATGAGCTGCTGGGCTTTTTCCAAAGAAAAGGGCTCAATAGGATTTTTAAGGCGTTTTTCTTTGATACTTTTGATCAGAGCACAATTTTTAAGAATCAACTCAGGGTTCAGCTTCTTATCGCTGATCGCTCGGGCAATACTCTTTACCGCTCGAATGGGTGACTGAGGCTCATTGCAATAAAGCACCATCGTGGCCCCCGCATTAAGCGCTAAGACGGGTAGATCATCAATAGAGTGATGTTTGGTGAGAGCTTTCATATCTAAATCATCGGTGATGATGATGCCGCGAAAACGCAGAGCCTCTCGCAAAAACTGCTGAATAAAAAAGGGTGAAAGTGTCACCGGGAATTGGGGATCAATATTGGGATATTGAATGTGTGCTGTCATAATCATGTCGACTCGGGACTTAATCACGCGCTTAAAAGGTTCAAGATCCCCTTGGGCCTCAAGATCTTTTAGGCTTCGCGGATCAACTGGAAGATCAAAATGACTATCCACTGAGGTGTAACCATGGCCGGGAAAGTGTTTTGCACAGGCCATAACGTCAGATTTGATGTAGCCACGAACCATGGCTGATGAAAGTTTTGCGACAATCTCAGGATCATGGCTCAAGGCTCGATCACCAATGACTTTGTTCTCTGGGTTCATCATAATATCGACACAGGGAGCGTAATCCAGATTCATCCCCATGGCTTTTAACTCTCGCCCCATCAATTGAGTGAACTGAAAAGCAACGGCTGAAGAATTAATATCTCCTAAATTTTTAACCGCCGGCCATTTTGTAAAAGGAGGTTTGAGGCGGTGAACTCGACCACCTTCCATATCAATAGAGACAAAAAGTGGTGTTTTATCAGGAGTTTTATAACGAAGCTGTTGAACATCGGTCACCAGTTTATGAATCTGTTCGACCGATTTAAGATTGCGATCAAAAAGAATAATCCCACCGATATTATTATCCACAATAAATTGGGCTTCATCTTTGGTGAGTTCTTCACCAGAAAGTCCGATTATAAATTGTTGCCCTATGGATTCACGCATGGGTCTTATTGTAGGGGGGTGGTATGGTTTTGTCTAGGTGACAAAAAAATTTGTTAGGTGTGATTAAAAAAATCGCGCAGGCCATCGCCAATAAGATTGAAGCTCATCACGGTGAGAAATAAAAATAAACCCGCAAATAAGCTAAGGTGTGGCGCCTCCAACATGTAATGCCGACCACTGTTAAGGAGTGAGCCCCAAGTGGGATAAGAGGGGGGCACACCAATTCCTAAAAAACTTAAGGCTGATTCAGTCATAATAGTCATCGCCATGGCAAAAGAGGCTTGCACACTGAGTGGACCAATAAGTCCTGGACCAATATGAACAATCACTTTTCTGAGGGTTGATGCGCCCAAAGCTTCAGCACTTTGTACATATTCTTTTTCTTTCAAATGAAGGACTTCACCACGAACCATGCGTGCATAACCCGTCCATCCGGTGAGACAAAGAACAAGAATCAATTGCAAAAGAGAAGTGGTTTGTAAAACAGCGGCGACGGCGAGAATCAATAAAAAACCAGGAAAAGCATTGAGGGTGTTGATTAAATTCATCAGTAGAAGATCAACCCACCCGCCATAATAGCCAGCGAGCGACCCTAAAAAAAGCCCAAGCAGTAGACAGATCAATACAACGGCCGTCGAAAGGCTTAAGCTGACTTGGGCCCCATGCATGATGTGAGAAAAAACATCGAGCCCGTTTTGGTCAGTTCCCATCCAATGTTGGGTGCTCGGTGAAGCAAACCTTTGTGAGAGTTCCATTTTTTGGGGATCTTGTTCTGATAGAAACGAATAAAAAACACTTCCAATCAAAATGAGAAAGAGAATGGAGATTCCGACTTGAATTCGAAAGGGAAGGTAAGGTGTAGTGATTCCAACTTGAACTCGAAAGGGAAGAAAAGATGATTTCATTGAAACTTAACCTTAGGATCAAGTTGTTGATAACCCCAATCGGTTAAAGTTTGAACGGAAATGGTTATAAGGGCCAAAAATAAAACGCAGCCTTGAATCAACGGATAATCGCGGTTTTGAATGGATTCAAAAATCAATGTGCCAAGCCCTGGCCAATCAAAAAGCATTTCTACAATAACTGAGCCGGTAAGGAGTGAGCCCACCACCATCGACAGCGTAGTTAAAAGTGGAAAGGCTGCATTACTGAGCGCATGAACAAAATAAAGTTGAAAAGAAGAAACTCCTTTGGCTCGAGCGACGCGAATATAATCGGCACTTAATGTTTCAACCATTGAGGCTCTAAGAATTCTAAAAAGAAGTGCGATCAGTGAAAAAGACAAGGTGACCAAGGGTAAAATCAGGTGACCAATTGAGCCACGCTCACTGACGGGTAAAAGGTTGAGTTGCAAAGAAAAAATCCAAATCAAAAGCGGGCCTAACCAAAAACTAGGTATGGATTGGCCGAAGAGGCTGAACAACAAAAGGCAACGATCAATTGCTTGATCTTTATAAACACTGGCGAGAATCCCCAGCGGCACAGCCACTAAAAATGAAATAATCAGCGCTGAAAAAGCCAATTCAAAGGTTGCCGGAAGTCGACTCAGAATTTCATCACCCACCGATTTTTTATTCAGAATGGACTTTCCAAAATCCAACTGAAGAGTTTGTAAAAAATATTTTTGCAGCTGTTCCCACACAGGCTGATCAAGTCCCAATTCACTTCGAAGGGCTTGTTTATCCACCGGTGAACTTGAGTCACCCAACATAATATCAACTGGATCGCCTGGGATGAGATGAATTAAAAAAAAACTAATAAGAATGGCCCCGAGGACCACCGGCAATAAAGAGAAAAGACGGCGAATGAAAAAAATCATTGGGTCTTTGCTTTTGAAGACTCAACTTGTGGTTTTGGGGGAGCCGCAGGAACAGTGGCCGCTGCGGGAGCAAGAGGAGCAGGAATAACCGGGGGAGAGGAAGCCAGTTGGTGGGTTTTCCCCTCAGGCACATTGCCAAAAAGGAGAGTTAAACTTTTCTCGTTAAAAATCATGTTCTCAGTGGCTTTTTTAGGATCAGTGACAAGTTCTGCAGAAAGTTCAAGGGCCGGCGAGACGGTGATGAGAGCTTCGCCCACACTGTTAATAAAATTAACAAACTGGGTTTTTTTAAAAGTATAAAGAAGTTTAAAAGCATTCACCCCAAGAGCCTTCTGCTCGGATTCAATAAACACATCACCGGCGTAGGATTTTCCATCCTCTTCGGCAATCGCTTTAAACTGATACTTGACTCCAGGTTGGACACCCTTTTCTCCCTGTAACAAGAGATAAATCAGAAAGGTGCTCAAGAAGGTTCCTTTTTCTAGCTTTTGTTCAGAAACTCTCAGCTTTCCATCTTCGTTGATTTTGATTTGAAGAACATCTTGCCCGAGTTTGTTTTTTCTGACATTGGCATCGATGGTTTTCGATGTTGTGCCTTGAAGGCTCGTGTATTGATATTTGAGCGGGAGAAGAGTTTCTGTGGAATAAGCTTTTAGACTTTCCGAAATATTTCCGCCCTGTTGATTGGTGCGTAAAAAATAAGTGGAGATAAATTGTTTTTTGACGGGATCCAACTCGTATCTTTGGATGTAATAACCCACATGACTGCCTTGTGTGCTAATTTTGTAATAACCCTCAAAGAGTTTTTTGGTGCTCGCAAAAGTGGAAGGGCTTAAAAAAAACACTAGGACAAAAGACCAGGTCGATAAATATCTCATGCTTTTATTCTGAACAGCCCCCGTGCAAATGTCAAAGAGGGTTGGGATAAACGAGACACAAAGTTGCGGGATTGTGCTATTCTTTTTTGATGATCCTCAAAAATCAAAAAGGCCAAATGGCTGTTTTTATTGCCCTGTTTTTTCAGGTGCTCTTTGTTTTTTTTGCGATGGCAATCAATGTCGGCCTTGTTGTTCACGACAAAATAAATTTGCAAAACGCGGTTGATCTCGCCGCATATTATGGGGCCGCCAAACAAGCCGAAGTTCTTAATCAGATCGCCCATATAAATTATCAGATGAGACAAAATTATAAACTCTTTGCCTGGCGCTACCGGGTACTGGGAACCCTTGGTCTTAATACCCATCCCTATGGTTTTTTTGGTGTGAATAGTTTACTTCCGGACTCTTTTCATCTGGCTGGGGATAAACCTTCCGTTTGCGTTGCTCACCCGGCTTGGCAAGAGTATTTAGATCTTGATGGTATTTCAAATTTTTGTCGAGAGCCAATACTTGATCTTCCTAACATTGTTCCTGCCACCGGCGGTGCCAACTTCATACCGGGTTACTCCAATCTTGTAAATTATACGATCACCGCTAACAATCAATTTGCTAGGATCTGTAGAGAAAGTGGAATTCTCAACTGGATGTTTGCCGCACGTTTATTAGCTCACTATAGAGTGGATGGACTGATGAGAAAAAATAAAATTTTGCGTTTGGCTCAAAATCTCACGCAACCCGACCCCCTTGATCTTCGCAATGAATCGATTGAAGCCGGTGTTAGAAAAACTTTTGAAAACAATCTTACCAATAGCAATATCGCAGGAGTGAGTCAGTTTCAGTATTTCAACTCAGTCGGACAAGGCTCATGCGCAAATGTAGCAACCCTCCTTCCGGAAATAAAAATAAATCCGGTTATAATGTTTGCCGATATTAAAACCATCCCCGGCAATAATGATTGCAGGATTGACGGCGGTGTCCCCAATCGACCAGCTCCAAATCGACCTGCAGGTCCCTCAGGTTTAACTAACTTGCCGTCAGGCTTTATTGAGGAAGCAACGTTACGAAATATTTATTTGCCTCAGGTGCAAGAGCTTATGGCGCACTGGAGTGGCGAACCGAACACTGATATGCATTCATCCATTGGCTATGAAAAAAACCCATGGTGTATGATTTACTCAGGAGTCAGAGCCACAACCACAGTTCGAAAACCTTTTTCACCCGCCGGTCCAGTTGTTCTTGAAGCCCGGGGCTTTGCTCAACCCTTTGGTGGCCGAATTGGCCCATGGTATGGAAGAACTTGGCCCCAGGGAAGTCCCAATTCCATTGCTGGAAGTCGCACTGAAATGGTTGACCCCCTTTTGCCGTCACGTGATGTACCCAGCGGGGGCCCCAGCACCGATCCCACTCAAGATATCGCAAATCACTCTCGATACCCCGGAGATGCCCTGGGTCTCTCTTCAGGTCGCGCGATTAACGCCATGTTTGAGACCTTTCGAAGTAGAATCCAACTGCCACCAGTAAATCCCCAAATTGCACCCATGGCTTGGAATACCTACAACCATTTGGGTGGAACACCTAACCTTGAAAACACCGGAGATAGTTTGGCGAGAGATTCATCGACGAAACGAGCCGTACAAAGAGATTTTGAAATAGCGGCCCTAGCTCCCGATGTTTTCGATGCCCTTTATTACTCCATTGAGCCAGCCTACCACGCCAATTACTTTTCTCCCCTCACCACAAACAATGGGGCGCCTTTTGCGGACAATCAAAAAATTTATGATTTTGGTTCGTCCAAAGACAACGGCCAACCAAATTCCACACCTCAATTCAATGTCATCAACCAAATTGAAAGAGCAAGAAGTTTGTATCACCCACAAGTTGAATATATCGTTAAAGACTGGAAAAACCTGCTCACCAGCTGGCATCAGGCCGGAGCTGTTAATTACGGTATGGATCCAGCACAGTTTGGTCGCTGCGAAGTCGAAGTCACCCAATCCACTTATCCCACCACCGGAAATTGTATCCAAGGAGGGCGAACGGGCTATGCTGTTAAAAATGTCTCTGCTGATTTTCTGCAATCCTCTGACCATGAGTTGGGTGGGGGCGCAGGCAACTCGGGTCCAATTCTCAATCCGCCAAACTTCTGATTCTAGTAAACCTGTTAAGCGACCAAGGATCTAAAGGTTTCTAATAACCTTCTTGGGCGAGGGAACCTATGATCTTTCTCACTTAGAGAAGGCTCATTTTTGGCAGTTTTCACAAAAAAGTCTTTAAAATTGGCACCTTGAAGCTCTTAGCACCAATCCATTCACTTTGAGTTTGGCGTGAATTTTGTAGTCTTTTTCATCGGAAATGTAGGGCTATGAAGCAAAGATCATTACTTTTTATATTTATCTTCCTTATTTTTGGCACCTTTCTAATGGCTGCCAAGCGCCGTGATATTCAAAACCTCAACCCCACTAACCCATCGCCTAAAATCATCCAACAAGAAGAGGCCTTTGGTTTTTCAGAATGGAAACAAAAACGAATTCTCATGGCTAAAATTGCAATCAATGAGTTTCGCGTCTCACAAACCTCGATCAATGTTAAAAAAACAGAGGGCGAGGAGCCTTCAAGATTAACAGACACAAACTCAAACCAAACCCCCTCTTCGGCTCCGGGAGCAGTTCCTGCAGAAACACCGTCCCCAACTAACGACCCCTCTTTTGCAAAACAAATTGAAGAGAGAATGCGTCAGCTCGAGTTTAATTTAGAAATCGCCCAAGGCTTAACCATTCACGATTACTTTGCTCTTTATTTAAAAGATAAAAATAAAGAAACCATGGCCGCCGCTATTAAAAAGCTCAATCCCGATGAGCTTTCAGAGCTTCTCACGGCTTACCGAAATGTCCTTTATGGATCGCCTCGCCTCGATAAAGACAAAGTCAATGAACTGAATTGATTCTTTTCTAGAGTTTAAACCCCTAAGAATTCACCCTGCCGGCCTATGAAACAACCTCCACTAACTGCTTAAAACTGAAAAATTTAATGTAATTCTGGATACTTACGGGGCCCTAACAATGTCTTGACGAATTTCCCCTCTAAAAAACATTTTTTCTCGACCTTGACACTGAACCGGTGGGGTTCATATTCCAGCTGTTCAAAACAAATTGTCATTTATTTAATAGGAGGAAGACTATGGCAGAAGTAAACATCCGTCCGCTTCACGACCGAATTCTAGTTCGTCGCATGAAAGAAGATGAGAAAACAGCTGGTGGGATCATTATACCCGATACGGCAAAAGAAAAACCCCAAAGAGGAGAAGTCGTTGCCGCTGGTAATGGCCGCGTGACTGATGATGGTAAAACCCGTCCGATGGAAGTCAAAGTCGGAGACAGAGTTCTTTTCAGTAAATACGCAGGCACAGATCTAAAACTTGGTACAGAAGAGTTTTTAATGATCTCAGAAACAGACGTTCTTGGAATTCTAAATTAAGGAGATATGAAATGAGTAAAGAATTAAGATTTAGTGAAGATGCTCGTGCGGCCATTCTTAAGGGTGTAAACACTCTTGCTAACGCCGTAAAAGTCACTCTTGGTCCTAAAGGACGCAATGTTGTTATCGAAAAATCATTTGGCTCACCCCTCATCACAAAAGATGGTGTGACGGTCGCTAAAGAAATCGAACTCGATAATAAATTCGAAAATATGGGCGCTCAAATGGTTAAAGAAGTCGCTAGCAAAACCAACGATGACGCTGGTGATGGGACTACGACAGCGACTGTTCTTGCCCAAGCGCTTTACAGAGAAGGCGCAAAAATCGTAAGTGCTGGACACAACCCCACTTCCGTTAAAAAAGGGATCGACAAAGCGGTAAAAATCGTTGTTGCCGAACTTAAAAATATTGGAAAACCCATTAACAACGACGAAGAGATTGCTCAAGTCGGTTCTATTTCTGCAAACAATGATTTCGAAATTGGTAAAATGATTTCAGAAGCCATGAGCAAAGTCGGCCGTGAAGGTGTTATCACCGTTGAAGAAAGCAAAACAGCTTTGACAGAACTTGAAGTGGTTGAAGGAATGCAGTTTGACCGCGGTTACCTTTCTCCTTATTTCGTGACCAATGCAGAAAGAATGGAAGCCACTCTTGAAAACGCTTACGTTCTTATCTACGACAAAAAAATCAGCCAGCTTAAAGACATGGTTGGAGTTCTTGAGTCTGTTGCAAAAGCAGGCCGTCCTCTTCTTATCATCTCTGAAGATGTTGAAGGTGAAGCACTTGCCGCACTTGTTGTAAACAAACTTCAAGGTGCCCTTAAAGTCGCTGCTGTTAAAGCTCCTGGCTTTGGCGATCGTCGCAAATCAATGCTCGAAGACATTGCTATTCTTACTGGCGGAAACGTTATCAGTGAAGAGCTTGGTCGTCGACTTGAGCAAGCAACTATTGATGATCTTGGTCATGCAAAACGTATCGTTGTTGATAAAGACAACACAACCATCATTGATGGTTCTGGTGACAAAAAAGACATCGAAGCTCGCGTTTCTACCATTCGCGCTCAAGTTGAAGATACAACCAGCGAGTATGACAAAGAAAAACTTAAAGAAAGACTGGCTAAACTTTCTGGTGGTGTGGCCGTTATTCATGTCGGTGCCCCTTCTGAAGTTGAGATGAAAGAGAAAAAAGCTCGCGTTGAAGATGCTCTTAATGCGACTCGCGCAGCCGTTGAAGAAGGTGTAACAGCCGGTGGCGGAACAGCTCTTCTCAGAGCCGCAATAAAAATTAACAAAGATGATTTCAATGAAGACGAGCGTCCAGGAGCTTTGATTGTTAAAAAAGCTTGTGAAGCTCCCATTCGTCAAATCGCGACTAATGCAGGTCTTGACGGTGCAATCGTTGTTGACCGCGTGCTCAGCAACACATCTGCCAGCTACGGATTCAATGCTTATAAAGAAGAGTATGAAGATCTTGTAAAAGCCGGTGTGATTGATCCCGTTAAAGTGGTTCGTTGTGCTCTTGAGAACGCAGCTTCTGTTGCGTCTTTGATGCTCACAACTGAAACCATGATCGCTGAGGCTCCTAAAGAAGAGTCAGCTTCTGCCGGTGGTGGCATGGGCGGCGGCGGAATGGGCGGCATGGGTGGAATGGGCGGAATGGGTGGCATGATGTAATTCATGCCCTTGCGGGCATTTTACATTGAACATCTATTTTGTTCTGATTTCGAAAAGGCACCTCTTATAGGGTGCCTTTTTTATTTCTAATTTTATGAAGTTCTTTATTTTTCGGACTCGGGCTCCTGCCCTCGCTGGGATCGCCTGCGGCGAACGCATCCGCTTCCCAGAGGTCCGAAAAATAAAGAACTTCATAAAATTAGAAATAAAGTAAGATTGGCAGCTGGGTGATGATGCGGGCCTATGTGAATCGGAGGCCGCATAATTTCATAACCATTCTTTACAGAAGCAGATGCGTTCGCCTCAGGCTATCCCAGCAATGACATGAGCCTGCGTGTGAAAAAGAAAGAACTTGATAAAATTATAAATAAAGTAAGAGCGGCCGCTGCGTTATGTGAAAAGAAAGTTCGATTCGTATGAATTTTACTGCAAAAATTTTTCTAAATTCTAAATTCTAAATTCTAAATTCTAAATTCGTTTGCGAGGGCTCTTATCGAGTGCAAAGTTCAATCACTTCGTTATTCAACGAAATGTATTGGCGCTGATGAAGTGGGGTTATTTTTTGAAGAAGTGGTGGATTTGCCAGTTGTTTTTGCGGGCGTGGTGGTAGAGGCGGTCTTCTTCTTCGAAGAGGGAGGTTTTTTCGGTTTGGGTTTGGATGCAGAGGCGGGCACCTTGGGAAGTTTCTAAGAGAGCAATGTCGCCGTAGGTGTTGCCGGAGCAGAAGAGAGGGGCAATGCCTTTTGTTCTTTCTAAGAGGGCTTTGGCTTTTCCTTCTCTCCAGGTGATGAGACCGTCCTGAATGGGGGTGACGATGCCCTTGTCGTCGATTTTGGTTCGAATTCCTAAAACGTGGGAAGAAGGGATGTTGACCAAATGGCTTCCGGGTTCGACGGCCCATTGGATAGAGGCAGTGACAATCATCACTTCTATGCCCTGGGATTGGAGCCAGGCGATGAGATTTTTTTGGGACTCAAAAACTCTAGCTCCCTCTTTTTCAACCGCTTTTTGGGCCCACTCTTTAACTTGAGCAATAGGTTGACCGGCGCTGATTTGGGCGAGCCAGAGGTAAGCTTTGATCGGGTCAACGGCTTTGGTTGAATTATAATAGTCCCAAGGATCCACTTTTTTAAGGCTTTCAAGGTCACAGTGATCAATTTGGTATTGAAAAAATTGTTCCCCTAAATCGGAATCCCAAAGAGTGCCGTCAGCATCAAAGGCGGCGTAGTGTGGCCCGGAAGTACGTTCTTGGGCTAAAGAAACAGTTCGTTTAATTTCATCGAGGAGCTCTGAGGTAAAAGGGAATTTTTCCATGGTTCTAAAATAGAGGGATCAGGGTGTTCAATCAAGACATGCTATGACTTGTTTCAAGGGTCCATGTTCAGCAGAGGACTCTAGACCTTTAAGGCACTTTGGACTATCTTGGCTGTATGGAAATTAAGCTTTTACTCTCAGATCATGTTGATGAAATTTTTAATTTTGAAATGAATCGTTTGGTTGAAAAATCGAGCCGCTTTGAGGCTGAAATGGCTTCGTGGGATTCTCCTTGGCGTAAAGAGTCTTTGCAGCATTATGCACAGTTGGGCTGGGGTTTTGTGGCGATTCAAGAGGATCAAATTTGTGGTTATATTCTGGGCCAACCACTTCTTTATTTTAATCAATGGACACAGTCCTTATGGATTGAGCATGTGGCTTTTGAAAATTGGGATCAAGGTAAAGAGCTTATTGATATTTCTGTGAAGTGGGCGAGAACAAAACACCTGCAAAAAGTTTTATTCAATCAACAGATTTCAGCATTCACCCTAATTAGCCAAGAGTATAAGACCCTGGTGAGTGGGGGCTACCTTCACCTTTCCACCACTCGCATGCAAGAGGAAACTCCTTGAACTTCAATTTTCAAAAACGAAAAGACAATCTGCAAAAACTCAAAAGTGAACACTTTGACCTCTTAATCATTGGTGGCGGAATTACGGGCGCCGGTATCGCTCGAGACGCGGCATCTCGAGGAATGAAAGTAGCCCTGATCGAAGCCCAAGACTTTGCCATCGGTACCAGTTCTCGCTCATCAAAACTGATTCATGGGGGCGTTCGCTATCTCGAGAATTTTGAATTCCATTTGGTGTTTGAAGCTCTTGCCGAAAGAGCTTTGCTCTTTAAAATCGCCCCCCATCTTGTTCACCCTTTAAGATTTTTAATTCCAATTTATAAACACTCCCGTGTGGGTCGATTTAAAATGACCTTAGGAATGTGGCTCTATGATCTTTTAGCTCTGTTTGAAACCCCTCAAATGCATGAGAGTCTTGACTCTGAAGAGGTCAAAAAAAGACTACCTAGTCTTGATGCTCGGGGCTTGACGGGGGCGGTTGAGTATTCCGATGCTTACACCGATGATGATCGCTTGGTGATTGAAACTTTACGTGATGCCCATCGCTCCGGCGCAGCCATTGTGAATTATGTCAAAGCTCTCTCTTCTGAAAAAGCCAGTGAAAAAGAAATTAGCGCCGTTCATGTCATGGATGAAATTTCAGGAGAAGAATTTAAGATCAAAGCTTCTCAAGTTGTGAGTGGAGTTGGTCCATGGACCGATCTCTTAGGCCAAAAACTCAATAAGGATTGGACGCCTCGCCTCAGGCCCACCAAAGGTGTTCACTTGGTTTTTTCAAAGAAGAGAATTCCTGTGGATAAAGCTGTGGTTATGGCCGTTGAAAAAAGAATTATTTTTGTAATTCCTCGTCATGAAATGGTCATTGTTGGAACTACGGATACCGATTTTAAACATGATCCAAGCAATGTCACAACAGACGTTGAAGATGTGGATTATTTAATTGCAGCTCTTCAGCAGTATTTTCCAAGATTAGATCTGACCCGTGAAGATATTATTTCTTCTTACTCAGGGGTAAGGCCCCTGGTGGATGATGGTTCTGAAACAGAGAGCAAAACCAGTCGAGAGCACAGTATTTTTGAATTTGGCCCCAATCTCACCATTGTTGCTGGCGGCAAGTACACCACTTACCGAAAAATTTCAGAGGAAGCTGTCGACTTTATTCTTAATAAAATGCCCTTTGAAAAACGAATGACTTTTGGCCCCTCCAACACCCGACGAGTTCTTAATCCTCGAATTACCGGCGAGCTCTACAGTCGAGCCCTCGATAAGGTTCCCGTTTATGCCAAAAAATTTCTCATCGACCAAAAGCTGGTGCAAAAAATTATTTTTCGCCATGGTGAAGAGGGTGAAACTTTACTTAAAAAAATTCGCCAAGACTACGTTACCTACAGTGCCAATGATGCCCTTTGGATGGCAGAAGCTTTTTTTGCAATTGAAAATACCATGTGTCTGAATCTCGTCGACTTTTATTGGCGTCGTAGTCCTCTTTTTCTGGCTTCAAAAAATCATGGAAGCCAGTACATCAGCTCTATTGCTCGAGTGTTTTCGCAATATTACAATTGGAGCGATGAAGAGACGCGGTTGCAAAAACAAACCCTTCTGCAGCAAATGCAAAAAGAGTTAGCTTGGAAGGCAGAGGCTTTTAATTAGTTAAGGTTGTTTGCGAAGGTTTCTCAGTGCACTGAGAATTTTGGGCACATTGCTGAGTCCGTGATTTTTAAGTTCATTTAAAAATTCAATTCCGCCCACTTTAAGAATATTCAAGTAGCCATGCTGAGTGATTTGAAAAACATTAACCGGCATTGAAACTTTAATTTCACGACTGATGATTTGTTTGAGAAGTTTAATTCCAAGTTTTGCGGGACTCAGTTCGGCTTCAGCAATCAAAGTTTCAACCGCAGAAGGTTGTGCATAAAATATAAAATCAGGAGCGATGGCTTTTTTTCGAAGGACTTCAATTTTTCCCAATCGATGTTGCACAGTGAGTTCAATTTCATGGGCAATCACCAAAGAGAGTTCCGCACGATCCGTGAGACAAGCAATAGTTTGCTGACAAGAAGGATCAGTTTTTAAAAAATGAATGAGTTGGTCAATCAGTTGCTCTTTATCCATGGCCTGCTATTTGAGCTTTTTTTAGTCCCACTGACAATAATGCGCCGCCCAAGTTTTTGATGAAACACAAGGCTTGATGGGGAACCGTTGAGAATTAAATTTATCCGACTCCAAACACATCTTAGTCTTCGGCGCCTCAGTCATAACCTCTTGTATTGACTCTTTTTTTATTAAACTTTAAGCTAATCGCTTAGAAAGGTCCCGCTATGAGCTTTTTCACAAAATTTTCTGATTATTTCTCTAATGATATCGCTATTGATCTAGGTACAGCCAATACGCTGGTTTACTCCAAAAGCAGTAAAGACATCATTCTCGATGAACCCTCTGTTGTTGCTGTCCAAAAAAATTATCGTGGTATGCAAAGTCGAGTTCTTGCTGTCGGTAAAGAAGCCAAAGATATGTTGGGTCGAACACCCGGGACCATCGTTGCGATTCGCCCAATCAAAGACGGAGTTATTGCTGACTTCGAAGTGACGCAATCTATGTTGAAATACTTTATTTCTAAATCAACCGGACAACAAAAAAGTTTTATCCGCCCCCGAATCAATATTTGTGTTCCCTATGGAATTACTCAGGTCGAGAAAAAAGCGGTCAAAGAATCAGCGATGTCGGCAGGTGCTCGTGAAGTTTATTTGATCGAAGAACCAATGGCTGCCGCCATTGGAGCGGGTCTTCCCATTGCTGAACCCATTGGAAGTATGGTCGTTGACATGGGTGGGGGAACCACGGGTGTTGCGGTGATTTCTCTGGGCGGAATTGTTTACTGCAAATCAATTAAAGTCGCAGGAGATAAACTGGACGAAGCGATCATCAATTATGTTCGTCGACAATTTAATCTACTCATTGGTGAGAGAACGGCTGAACAAATTAAGATCGCCATTGGCAATGCCTATCCTTTTGATAAATCTCGCTCCATGGTGATTAAAGGAAGAGATCTTGTGGCGGGCGCTCCTAAGACGATTGAAATTACCAGTGAGCAAATCAATGAAGCTCTCAAAGATCCTCTCACTGAGATTGTAGATGCGGTTCGCACCACTCTTGAAAAAACTCCGCCTGAGTTGGCTTCTGATATCGTTGATAACGGAATTGTTTTGACGGGTGGAGGCGCTCATCTTCATAACTTGGATATTCTTATTCGTGAACGTACGGGTCTGCCGGTTACGATTGCTGAGAACCCTCTGACTTGTGTTGTGATGGGTTCTGGTAAAGCCCTTGAAGATCTTGATCTTCTTAAACAAGTTTCTACGGATTAAGGTTTTAAGACGGTGGGGGAGAGAAACAAAAGAAAGTCTCTGCGCCGCCTTGTCTTTACTTGGTTCTTTCTCTTTACGCTTTTGCCACTGGTAGCACTAGCCATCGTTGTTCAAAATCAATATCAAAAAAGTATCAATCAGCAGATTAAAGACCGCCTCACCATTCATGTTCGTGAACTGGAAAGTGTGTTTGCCAAAGAGCGAAGCACCATGGAAGATTTTCTGAGAAACGCTATCCAAGATAATTCTCTGATCTATTATCTCAGCACCTTAGAACCGTCGGCCCTTAAAGCCACTCTCAGCGATAAAATTGTTCGCTATCAACAAAAACAAGTCAGAGTTTATACCTCCAGTGGCCAGGTTTTTATTTATTTTAATCAAGATTATCAAAGTATTCATGACCAACACGAACTCACAGAAGACTTACGAACTCGTCTTGAAGCCGAGAATTCCATCCATCGGGTTTTATTTCAGAAAAATAAAAGTGGTGAGAGTGATCTCACTCTTTCAATTGTTCAAAAAATTACCGGCGTTCAAGATCGTACGGTGGGATACCTCGAGGCAACCCTGACTTTAGATCGCAGTTATATGAATAAGGTCTCTCAATCTCTGGGGGCTGAGGTGGTCTTTTTTGATGGCGAAGGAAGAGTTTTATTAGGAACTTTGCCTGAAAAAATTGACCATCTCAATCTCGGTAAAAGATTTCTCGAAGGAAGGAATACTTTTTTTGAGTTTACTATGAAGGGAAAGCCTTACGCCTTTATGTCAACCGCACTTTCCTGGGGTCAGCTTGAGTTTCTGATTGGCATTGGATCAACCAAAGAAGAGGCTTTAGCGAATATTCGAAACGTCAATTACATGATCGCGTTTAGTTTTTTTGGACTCTTTGTTTTCTTTTTTCTCATGAGTTTTTATTTTGTCAGAGAGGTGATCTCACCCATAGAATCACTGATCCGTGCTTCTAAAAATTTAAAAGAGGCACGAGAGGCTCCCTTTATTCCCAATCACAGTAAAACAGAGATTGCGGATTTGGTTGATAGCTTTAATGAAATGACGTTGCAAATCGTTGATTCAGATAAAAAAATGAAAAGTCAGCTTGAACTGCTTGAACAGGCTAACAACAAAATTAAAAACACCCAAAATCAATTGGTCCAATCGGCTAAACTGGCTAGCCTCGGCGAGCTTGTTGCGGGGATTGCCCATGAGCTTAACAATCCCATTGGCTTTATTTATTCCAATGTTGGACACCTCAAAGAGTATTCGGCCTCACTCTTTAAGATTATTGATCGTACCCAAAAAGCCAAACATGAGCTTGAAATACTAATGACAGAAGAGGACTACGAATACATTAAAAAAGACTTACCCAAATTGATTCAATCCTGTGAAGAGGGTGCCAAACGAGCCAAAGACATTGTTTTGGGCCTCAGAAATTTTTCGCGTGCGGATGAAGAGAAAACTCAGGCTTTCAATGTGAATGAGGGTCTTGAGAGCACATTGAATTTACTCAGTGGTGAACTTAAAAACAAAATCAGAGTCAATAAAGACTATCACGAAGTTCCCATGATCAATTGCAATATCAATCAAATGAAACAAGTGTTTATGAATATTCTCAATAATGCCAGCCAGGCTATTGTTGAAAATGGTGAAATAGATCTGATCACACAATTTCTCAGCGATGAGAAAAAAGTAAGAATTTCGATTCGAGATAATGGTGTGGGAATTGCCAAAGACAATTTAGAAAAGATTTTTGACCCTTTTTACACCACCAAGACCGTTGGTCAAGGCACTGGCCTGGGATTAAGTATCTCCTATGGAATTGTAAAATCTCACGGTGGAACGATTTCTGTGGAAAGTGAACTGGGTAAAGGCACACAATTTAATATCGATCTGCCGATCTACAGAGAATAAAAATCTCAAACTGAGACACTAAAACCGACCTTTCTTTAATGTCATTGGCGATTTTTTAATTTTTATTCTCTCTCTTCCGATAAAGTGGGTGGATATGAGCCGCTACATCCCTTCCTTTATTTTATTTTCTCTCACGCTTTATTTTGCTTATCTTTATCTGCAAGATCCCGTTCAGCCAATTCTGCTTGATCCAGTGAAAGATAAAGAGGGAAGTGTTTCTTATAACCAGCTTGAGCAGTACCAAAAAGAAACTCAAATTAAGTTGTCTATAAAGAGGCAACAGGGTGAAATGAATAAAAAAATCGGTGGACCAGAGATGCAACCGGATGCGGCCCAAAAAAATAAATTTCATCGTACGGATTTTAATAAAGGAATTGATCAACGAGCGATTGATTTGGCAGGGCAACAGACTTACGAGGCCATGACCCTTGATCAAAGAATGGATCAATTTTTAGCAAAAAAACAAAGCTATGACGATCTCGAACAGGCTCAAAAAAAAGCCTATGCCGAAGCCTTTATCCAAGAAGCCTACAATATGGGCTTTGATGTCAAAATCAACGATCAGCTCGATATTGTCAGTGTTGAAAAACGGTAAATAAAAAGCCGAATTTGAGTCCTAAAAAAGTTGAAAAAATCAGTTGTAAGGGCTGGTTATTTTTATAGCCGAGAATTTAAAAGCCAACTTACTGAAGTAACGAAATAATCCTCTCGCGTGTAAGCACCACATAATCACACAATTCAATTTTAAGAGAGGCCCGTTTTCTTCTTAAGATTTTGATGAGGTTTAAATCAAATTCAAAATCGGTATTCTGATGAAGATCTATTCGAAGGACCACAAACTGACAACAGGGTGGTGCCAACCCATATATATAGATAAACAAGTGGCTTAAAAGTTGAGGAGATTGCAAATATCCCTCATGATTAGACGGAAGTCCGGTCACTTCTAAAATATCACCGTTCGCGCTTAGCGCAATGCACCAGAGTGGGTATTGATCCAGCTCGGATAAAAATTGAAAAAAATGGCGACAGTCTTCTGAATGGTTTAATTTCACCAATCAGTGAATGGCATTAACTGTACCAGTATTTGAACTCTGTCCAAGATATGAATACACTAAGTCTTACTAAATTCGGATACGAAAAAAGAGGAGTCTGAAATGGCATTAAGGTTATTGGCATTAATTTTTTTATTAGTTGGAATTGCTTCTTGTGGACCTAAGGGTTTTATTAAGGGCGAATATGATGATGTTAACGAAGAAAATCTTTTAGATGATCGTTGGTCTGAAACTGATATGCAAAAAGTTGTGAATAATCTGGTCACAAAAATGTTGCAAAACCGAGCTATTAAAAATGCCAAAGTCCCTCCCATCGTTATGGTCACTCAGTTACAAAATAAAACCAGTGAACACATTGATACTCAAAGCGTAATGGATATGGTTCGAGTTGAGCTCACCAATAGCGGTGGTGTTCGTTTTGTGGATAAAGAAGCGCGAGACGATGTTTCTAGCGAGTATGAGTATCAAAACTCTGGGATGGTTTCGAAAGAAACTCAAAAAACCAAGGGTGGTCAAATTGGTGCTGATTTCATTATCAACGGCCGTCTCGACTCAATCACCAAAGATATCAATAAACAGAAAACAGTTTATTATAAGATCACTTTAAACATGACCAACCTCAAAACGAATATCATTGAGTGGACGGGTCATGAGCAACTTCGTAAGGCCTACAAAAAAAGACGAATGGGTCTCTAAGTTGATTCTCTAAGTGAAAGTCTTTCGCTTTTTTATTCTCTTAATAATATCAGGTTGTGCGAGTTATCAGTCCCAAATGGCTGATGCTCGCAGACATTTAGCCGATGGGCAGCCCCAAACCGCTGCCGAAATTCTAGAAGTCAAAGCTAATGAAGAGGGTAAAGACCAAGTACTCTTTATGTTAGATTACTCACTCGCCCTTCATGAGGCGGGTGATCTTAAAAAAAGCAATGAAACTCTGATAGCCGTCGACCGTCTGGCTGAAGTTAAAGATTACATCAGTCTGAGTCGACAAGCCGGTTCACTTTTTCTCAGCGAGTCTCTTATCCAATACAAAAGTGAGAGATTTGAAAACCTACTTATCAATGCCTATTTGGCACTGAATTTCACCCTTCAGGGCAACTTTGAAAGTGCATTGGTTGAGTGTCGACGTTTGGATGAAAAACTTTATAAGTTAAAACTTGAAAACGAAGATCCGCGAAAAAGCTTCTACGCCCGTTATTTATCAGCCATGATTTGGGAGGCCGAGAAGAATTGGGACTCGGCCTATATCGACTATCTGAATGCTTATAACATCAATTCAGCACCCGAGTATCTTAAAAAAGATTTAATCCGGGCCGCTTGGCGCGCCCGTCGCAATGAAGACCTCAAGAAGTGGGAGAAAAAATTTCCACAATATAAGTTGAGTGTCCTTAAAAAAGAAGCCACTGAAATGGGAGAGCTGGTTTTTATTTATCAACAAGGTTGGATCCCACGTAAGTATCCACGTCCTGAAAACTTTCGCTTTCCTTATTTGGTTCGTCAGTCTGCCGGTTTCACTTCGGCACAACTTGAAATCGATGGCAATAAAGAAAAACCAACTGAGATGCTTTTCCGGGTCGGAGATGAGGCCATTCAAACCCTCGATAATGATTTCAAATATCTCGTAGCCAAAAAAATTATAGGAGTTATTGCTAAAGAAGTTATGGCCGATCAAATCCGCCAAAAAAATGAGGCTTTAGGGGCACTGGCTGCAATCGCCATGCATGCGGCAGACCAAGCTGATCTCAGACAATGGTCTACTCTTCCGGATTCATTTCAGTTATCAAAAATTAATCTTAAGCCCGGTGAACATGATGTCGTGATCAGGGCCCTGGGCACTGCTGGCGAAACCCAAATCTGGCAAGGAAAAGTCACCATTAAAGCGGGCAAAAAAACCTTTCTCACCAAAAGAACTTTTCACTAACAAGTCAGTGAAAGTGATTGCCACACAAAAGATTAAACTCAACCCATTATCTTTAAATATTTAACTTGATTCAGAAAAATTTACGGCATTTTTTAATTTTAATTTTAATTTTAATTTTAATTTTAATTTTAATTTTAATTTTAATTTTAATTTTAATTTTAATTTTAATTTTAATTTTAATTTTAATTTTGTTTACTGGCGAATAAACTACTTATAGAAATAAAAAAGTGAGCCACCCTTAAGCTGGTCTATGATTTTTTTTGTGTATTTTTTTTCGACGGCAGGACAACCCTGGCTTCGACCGGTATGGGGCCAAGAGACATAGTCTGCTCCATGAAGAACAATGGCTCTTTTCAGAGAGTTTTGATTGTCTTTTTCAAGGCCTTCCATTTTAAGGCTGAGGCCATGTTGACCATAATAGGTTGTCGTCATTTTATGAAATCCAGGCGGCGTTCCGTGGGAGCCCGGGCGAGAGACGAACTGATCAAAAGTGAGATCATGATTGGGATCAGATCCTTTGCCATGGGAGACTTTATAAAACTCAGCCTTCTTCATTTTAAGATCAAAAATTGCCAGTCTTTTTTGGTTGGACTTTTGCGAGAGGTCCGCTACGGCCACAAAGCGATCACTAAGGCCAAGATTATTTTTATTTTTGAAATAAAATTGGATGGCTTGCTTAAGCGCCGCGGGTGAAAAGCTTTCTTTTTTGACCAACGCTAAAAGTTCCTGTTCAAGTTGATTTTGATCAACCGACACATCAGAAGCTTTTGCTAAAGGTACGGAAAACAAAACCGAAGCCCCAGAAGTTTTTGCCAAGGATAGGGAAATCAAAATGTGCAGAAGAAATTGTAAAGACGAGGACATAGAAGAAGTCTAACCTCTTTTATTACGACTCTAAAATAAAAAAAGCTCTGATTGTGGTCAGAGCTTTTTAGGAAAACCTTATATCTTAATTCAGTCTTATTGCTGAGGGCTTAAGAAATTTTTGTTGGGATTAGGTAAGCTTGGAGTTTCTTCTTGTTGTGGAAGTTTACCAAACTGATTGTCTCCGCCACCGGTGGCCGCTTGGGCAACACGATTCTCAAGAGATTGTTTAACTGTGTCATAACTTTCAGCGGCTTTATCAACAACAGAATCCGAAGAAGATTTGCTGCTGGAAGTAGAAGGCTGAGCGGATTTAACAATATACTCTTTTGGAAATGCACCAAGCTTAGCGAGGTAACTAGAAATGCTACCATTGGCATGCTGAATGATCTCGCGCAATGTGAAAAGCGGAGCATATTGAGAAGCCTTTTTTTCAGATTCAAAAATGATTTGCGTGAGAGTGGCAGCAGTAATGTCATTTTTAGTTTTGTTATCGATAACCATCACTTCTTCGTTGGCACGAATCATTTTGGCAATGTCATCCAGTGTTACATAACAACTTTGCTGAGTATCGTAGAGTTTGCGATTTTGATATCTCTTGATGATCTTCACTTTTTTGCTGTTATCTTGGTTTGAGTTAATCAAGGTCTTCCTCCCATTGACAGTCGAATGGTTCAACCACCCTTATTTATTGCTTATTGAGGCGAAATCTATGCTGGCCGCCACAGCTTGTCAAGGAGGGGGCCCTGTGATGAGATAATAATCACATCGAATAACGCAATAAATAAAAGTATTCATAAAATCCAATAAATTCAATAGCTTATCATTTTTAACTCTGGGCACAGGTTGAGCCTTGTTGAAAACTAAATGCAATAACGGGTCGACCTCCGTCCAAGTCCAGATTCTCTATCACGTCTTTAAGACCCATCGCCGTCGCGCCGATAAAGACTTTGATGAAGTTTGAAAACCTGGAGTGCTCATGATCCGAGGCCAAAATTACAAAGCTTATTTGCTCATTTTATTAGCTACTGGCTGCGCACATTTCAGTGGCAATGAAGGGGGCCGATTTGTTTCACAGGCCGCTCGCATGAGCAATGAGTTGCCAGATACAATGAACATTCCAGCTCCATCAGAAAATAAAATTGATGACACCTACATGCAAACGAAAGCGGATTATCATTTTACTTTGGCAGAATCCTATAGCTTGCAAGAAGAGTCATCAAAAGCCGTTGAAAATTACAAATTAGCACTAGTTTATGATCAAGAATCACCACAGATTCGATACCGACTAGCACTGGAATACGTCAAATTAGGTTTGGTCAGTGAAGCCATGGCCCAGTGTCATGAAGCCTTACAGAAAGATGAAAAGCATAAGGACTCAGCACTGCTTATGGGTGGTCTTCTTTCAGCCATGCACCTTTATGATCAGGCTCTCCAACTTTATCAAACAACCTTAAAACATTATCCAGACGATGTTGAAACCCTTCTTTTTATTGGAGCTATTCACGCCGAACAGGGTGAGTTTGAAAAATCCATTGCCCACTTTCAGAAGATGGCGACCAATAAAAAAATTCAGGATAAATCTCAAGTTTGGTACTATTTAGGAAGGATCTATTCATCTCAAACCAAACCTGATTTTAAAAATGCAGAAGCCGCTTATATCACAAGCTTAAAAATGAACCCGGATGCACTCGATGTGGTTTTAGCCCTGGGCTCACTCTATGAATCACAAAATGAAACTCAAAAAATTAAACGCCTTTATTCGAATTATCAAAATGAGCATGGTCAAAACCATTTGATTGCCGAAAGATTGGCGCAAATCTACCTCAATGATGATGAATTGGATCAAGCCTTGGTTCAATTGAAAGTGGTTGAATCATATGATGATCGCAATTTGAATATCAGCTTAAAAATAGCTCTCATTATGATTGAACAAAAAAAGTTCACCGAAGCTGCTTTTAGACTTGAGAGAATCCTGACTCACTCGCCAGAGTCTGAAAAGGTGAGATTCTATTTAGGCGCTCTTTATGAAGAAATGAAAGATTACCGTTCGGCCATTCAGCAATTTGATACCATAAAATTTGGCAGTAGTTATTACGAAGACAGTGTCATGCACACCACCTATCTGCACAAATTGTTGGGGAACAATGAGGCCGCTCTAGAAAAAATTAAATCGGGACTTTATCATAAAAAGGACAGTGCAAAATTTTGGCTTATGCACGCCTCACTCCTTGATGAAACTCAAAAACTTAAAGAAGCAAAAGAAGTTTTGATTTCTGCGATCAATTTATTTCCAGAGGATCAACAACTCCACTTTCAACTGGGTTCAGTCTACGATCGTCTTGGTCAAAAAGATAAAACCGTAGAGCAGCTTCAGAAGGTTTTAGGTCTTGACGAAAATCATGTTCAGGCTCTGAACTATTTAGCTTACGTCTATGCTGAGGGAGCAACTAACCTAGAAGCTGCTGAGAAACACGTTCGTAAAGCGCTGACATTGCAGCCCGGCGACGGATTTATTATGGACACTTTAGGTTGGGTTTTGTTTAAGCAAGACCGAGTGGCAGAAGCGGTCAAGATATTAGAAAAAGCTCATCAAAAAGAGTCCAAAGAAAGTATTATTGCTGAACATCTCGGTGATGCTTATTTTCGATATCAGCTTCATCAGAAAGCCAAAGAAATGTATTTGAAAGCCGCCGATCTTGAGAAAGATGCAACTCAAAAAGAAAAAATTCAGTCAAAAATTTATTCGATCGAAAAGAAAATTCAGGCTGAAGCCAATCGCCCAAAAACAAGAACGCCCGCTTCCTTAAAATAGTCCATTCGGTTTAGACCGACAACATCAACATTTGACAGAGTCACCCCCAATTGGTGACTCTAGAGGCTCTTGCTTTTATGAACTTCAGCAGAGGAGTCTTTCAATTGTTACGATCTTTTAAAAATCTTTACTCCCACTTCTTTTCTCTTTTGCTCGTTTCCTTTTTAGTTTCTTGTGCTACGACTCCCAAATCCATGCAAAAAAGCAGTGATGTGGGAATATGGACGGGCAAAGTTCTCATGTTAGCCAACGGATCCAAAGATAAAAAATGGGCGAATGTGACTTGGGCCAGTGATTCCACTAAAGATAGAATGCGAGTGGATGTGGTTGCCTTTATGGACTTCCCTTTGGCCACCTTTATAAAATCAGACAATCACTTTCATTTGTGGTTATTTATGGATAAAACCTATTATCACTCCAACGATGGCGAAAAACTTTTTTCTCAATTAACTAAGATGAAAGTTCACCCTGATTTATTTTACCAATTATTATCCAACGGGTTTTTGCCCAAAGAAGATTGGTCTTGTCGAGAGGTGAGTGATGAAAATCTCTGCCTTTCAAAAGATAAAAAACTAAAAATTGTCATGGGCTTACCCGAACAAGATGAAAGAACCATGACCCTAAAAAATACAAAAAGTGAAATGCGACTGCGGTTAAACCGGTCTAAGGTCGAGATGAGTGATCAACATTTTAAACCCCTTCAGTCGTCTCAATTTAAAACAATTCAAATCTAATTTCTCTTTTTTCATTCTCAAGTGTCTAATTTTGAGGGGCTCTTGTCTTGTTGATTGAGTAAGAGTACAAGCCCCTAAAATGACTCAATTTATTTCATAGTTGTCCTTGTTTGTGTCGGCTGAATTCGGCATAATAAAAGAAGGAGCTTAGCCGAGGAGTCTCTAATGGATAATCAATCAAATCTTTCTCTCAAAGATATTTTAAAAGACTGGGGACAAGCGTCCACATTCCAAGAGCAAAATTGGGTGGGTACGTTTGATGATTATCTCAAATTGGTCAAAGACAATCCAAAAGTCACTCGCAACGCGTTTCAAAGAATGTATGACATGATTCTCGAATACGGTACCGAGGAGTATGTGGATTGCAAAAAGAAAATTGTTCGCTACAAATTTTTTGATGATCAAGAAAATGGCGGACAAGATGGTGTTTTCGGTCTTGATATTTCTCTGATGAAACTGGTGAATGTGCTCAGATCGGCAGCCCTTGGTTACGGTACAGAAAAAAGGGTTATTCTTCTTCATGGTCCGGTGGGTAGTGCTAAGT
>JBGSSY010000103.1:0-2907 GCA_041736775.1 Bdellovibrionales bacterium
CCCTTAAAGTTTCAGCCCCCTTTCACTGCTCAATGATGAAAACAGCAGAAAATGAAATGGCCGGCGCATTAAACGAAGTTGAGTTTAAAAGTCCTCTGTTTGATGTGGTTCAAAATTTCACAGGTCGTCGAGAAACGGATCCTGAAAAAATCAAAAACAATTTGATTTCACAAATTTCTGGCCCTGTTCGCTGGGTGGAATGTATGGAAGAGATGAAAGTGATGGGGATTAGGCACTTTACAGAAATGGGTCCCGGTAAAGTTCTTAATGGACTTCTTCGAAAAATCAGTGAAACCGACTTTGAAGTTTTTAACTTCAATAATCTTGAAGATATCAAAATTTTTGAAACTAAAATGTCAGTAAAAAGTTAGATGGTGAGGATAGATAATTTTAAATTTATCTGATCTTTTCTTAATAAGATGACAGATCTCAATAAACTTTAAAGGATTTAGAAATGGAAGATTTAAAAAACAAAACAGTTCTTGTAACCGGCAGCAGTCGCGGAATTGGTGCTGATACCGCCATTCATCTCTCAAACCTGGGCATGCGGGTCGCGGTGACCTACGGAAAATCAAAAGAGCAGGCCGAAAAGGTTTTTGAAAACTTAAAAGGAACTGACCATATCATGCTTTCGCTGAATGTGGCTGATCCGGTCTCGATTCAGGAGGGGTTTGATACTATCACCAAAGAATGGGGTGGTCTTTATGGACTGGTGAATAATGCCGGCATCACTCGCGACCAACTTCTGTTAAGAATGAAAGAATCCGACTTTGATGAAGTGATCCAAACCAATTTGCGCGGTACCTTTCTTTGCACCAAATGGGCCACCAAGATCATGATGAAAGAACGAACCGGCAGTATCGTTAATATTACTTCAGTCATCGGACAAACGGGTGGTGCTGGACAAGCCAATTATGCGGCCAGTAAAGCTGGGATTGAGGCCTTTTCTAAATCCGTTGCCCAAGAGATGGGCTCACGCAATATTCGAGTGAACTGTGTAGCCCCTGGTTTTATTGTCACAGATATGACCGATGAGCTGCCCGAAGAGAGAAAACAGGCGATTTTATCCTCTGTCCCCCTGAAATCCATCGGCCAGCCCCTTGACGTGGCCCATTCGGTGGCTTTCTTGTTGAGTGATCATTCAAAGTATATTACCGGTCAGACCCTCAGTGTAAATGGTGGACTCTTCATGTAATTACGCGACGAACCTCATTTGGTAGTTGAAAACCCAATGTGATCGTTATTATCATGTGTGTTTTGAAAAAATGTCGAAAATATAACGGAGGATTAAATGGCTACAGAAATTCCTGCAAAAGTAAAAGAAGTGATCACAGAACAATTGGGTGTTGATCCTGAGCGAGTAAAAGGTGAAGCTTCCTTTATTGATGATTTAGGCGCCGACAGTCTTGATATCGTTGAACTTGTTATGGCTATGGAAGAAACTTTTGAAATTGAAATTCCCGATGAAGATGCTGAGAAACTCAAAACCGTTCAAGACGTTGCTGACTATCTCACCTCTAAAGGAAAAGTCTAAGTCTAACCCCAAAACGATAGGTTATTTATGGGACAAAGTGTGTTTCTTCGACCAAGTAAACCTCAGCGCCGAGTTGTGGTTACTGGTATTGGTTTGATCACTCCTGCTGGCCTCAGTGTCGCAGAAAATTGGGATCACATCACCAGTGGACGTAACGGCATTGGCCCCATCACCTGTTTTGACCCTGCTCTTTTTACCACTCAAATTGCGGGCGAAGTGAAAGGCTTTAACCCTGACACCGTCATTGAGAAAAAAGAACAAAAGAAAATGGATCGTTTTATTATGTTTTCTCTTGAGGCCACTCGACAAGCCCTTGAGGATTCTGGTCTTGAATACGAAAATAACGAATTGCTTAAAGCTCGAACGGGCTCTTTGATTGGAGTCGGAATTGGTGGCCTTGCTGATATTGAACGCCAAGCAAAAATCTACTTAGAGCGTGGCCCCAGTCGCATATCACCCTTTTTTATTCCTGCCGTGATCACCAACATGGCTTCAGGACAAATCACCATTAAGTATGGCTTTCGTGGCCCTAATTTTTCGGTCACTTCAGCCTGCGCTTCTGGCGCCCATTCTGTGGGAGAGGCCGCGCAATATATTCGCGATGGTTTTTGTGATGTGATGGTGGCCGGTGGTTGTGAAGCAGCGATCACTCCCCTGGCTGTTGCTGGTTTTGGTTCCATGAAAGCCCTTTCCACTCGCAATTCAAATCCTGCCCTTGCCAGTCGACCCTTTGATAAAGATCGGGATGGTTTTGTGCTCAGTGAAGGGGCTGCAACCCTTATCCTTGAAGATTATGAACATGCTTCCCGTCGTGGGGCCCAGATCTATGGCGAATTGACAGGCTATGGTTTCTCTTCTGATGCCTACCATATGACCAATCCTTCACCCGGTGGTGATGGTGCGGCCCTTTCGATGCGAATTGCATTAAAAGATGCTGGCCTTAATCCTGAACAAGTTCAGTACGTCAACGCCCATGGGACCAGTACTCCTGTTGGTGATGGAATTGAAACCAGTGCTCTAAAAACTGTCTTCGGCGATCACAGTAAAAAACTCTGGGTTTCCAGTACAAAAAGTATGATCGGACACACCCTTGGGGCGGCCGGAGCGATTGAAAGTGTTTATTGTCTTTTGGCTTTAAAACACCAAGTGGCACCACCGACGATTAACCTTGAGAACCCTTCTGATGATTGTGATCTGGATTATGTTCCCCTGGTCGCTCGTGATGGAAAGCTGACCCATGTGCTGAATAACAGCTTTGGTTTTGGCGGAACAAACGCCTCTTTGATCTTTTCAAAGCTGGATTAATTTCATAGCTTTTAATTCCAGAAATTTTAAGGCGATTCTCTCCGTGCAACACTCCTTTTTTTTTGCTA
>JBGSSY010000123.1:0-2722 GCA_041736775.1 Bdellovibrionales bacterium
TTTCAATCCGCTGCTATCGTGCAAATCATTTAGAATGGGTTGTCTGACAAAAAAATTACCTTGCAGATCATGGCCCGTAAAAAGATATTTAAAACCCAAAGAATCCAAAGTGAAAAGATTAAGCCAGCCACCAAAGATCTCAAACCTCTTAATCCGCATATCAGGCTTACCACCACCCACAGGCAGTTGAGCCAAAATTTCGCCGGTGAGTGATTTGCCCGCGAGAGGATGGGTGGCTCGAGGGATATAGCGACCCATGATTTTGGCCTCATCAAGAATTTGTCCGATTCTTGATAATTGAACTTCAAGTACATTTTCACCGCTTGAGAGATTACTTAAAACATCACCATAATTTATTAATGTGACTTCACTGGAATCTTCAGTCAAAACCAGCAGCTGAATCAATCGATTCGACCCAGAGAGAACTTCAAAAGAGATGTTTGAACAGTCCTGACGATCACATTCCCACTCAAAAATTCGCAAAGGAAGATCACCCGCAGAGACATTTACAATCACATGTTCGATGGTCGGTGTATTGGCACTGTTTTCGCCTTTGGATTGAAAAGAAAGTGAGAGTTTTGCGGGAGCTTCTTTTTTGGCACAAGAGAGAGTTAAGGACATTAAAAAAGCAAAAAAAAGAACAGCAAACTTCATTGAATCTCCCAAAGTTAGACTTAAGGTTTTATCGGAGAAAAAGACCCAAAACTTAAAGAGTCGTCTCGAATTAAGACACCCCCCTTTTTTTTGACAAAGATTTTATTTAAATGAATTCAATTTATAAATCTGAAATAAGTAAGAGCTTTGTCGATCCTCGACAAAGCTCTTACTTATTTTGATCTTTAAATTCATTTAAAAGTTAATTTCTAATTAAAGATTAAAACAAAAATCAGGGTTAAAAGTAATAGAATCGCCACTCGATGAAGTCCAAGATGGTCAAAAACATGAATCGGTTCAAATTGAGAACTGGTTTTTTTTGTTTTTTGCGCTCTCAATTGATTTTTAAATTCTTGGGTGAGGTCTTGAGCAATGCTTTTTTTGATATTTTCAATTTCGTGCTGACTCAGGCTGGGTTGAGAAACGCTGTTCAACCAAAAAGAGCTTTTAAGCTCGGGATGTTTATCTTGTAAAATAAGATACCACTGTAAGCTTCGATAAATATGGGGAGGAGCATCCCCGTCTGTTTGGGTCCAGCGGGTCCATGCTGAGGGGTCAACCATCAGTAATTGAGCCATTTTTCTTTTTGAGAGACCTAATTTTCGACGAATGTCTTCAAGTGTTCCTAAACTTTTTTGAATCACTCTCACTTCTGCTTCGTATTTTATTCGGAGTGAGGATTTAGGAGATAGATCCTCGTTATTTGTCGCTATCTCCTGGGGTGATTGAAAAGTGGATAGAGGATTTGAGCTTTGTACGGAAGACTCTTTGCCCGGTTGGTTCTGAGAAAAATCATCGTCTGAATTTGCATCAAAAAGGGGGGTATTTTGATCCTTATTCACTTGTTTTTTTGATTCTTTAAAATCTAAATCCGAAAAACTTTCTTCAAAAAGGGTTTTGAAGTCTCGTGAGTCATCGGCCGAGGGATTTTCGTTTCTGTTTTTTTCCAGGCTCAAAAGCTCTCCTCACTGTTGCGTTTTGCTATTTTTTATATTGTATTTTACAACATAACTAGTTGCAAAACGCACTATGTTAAAACTAAGTAATGGTCAGAAACTATTAAGTATATAAAATTACTAGATAAATTTTAAAAATTAGGATTAATAACTTATCTTCATGGGTAGATTCACACTTATAGTTATATTATAGATACTTAAACTATTGTAATTACTGAACTAAATTAGACATCTTATTTTAACTTCCATAAATGGCCACCATTGGACGACCGTAAAAAACGTCCTACCCTACAGGCCAGTTTCATTTTGAGATGCTTATTTTTTAAGCTTCAATAATGAACTCAATTTTTCATCCTTTTTTTGAATCGATATTTCTTCACTTTATTTTTTTAAAATTTTGGTTTGGTTTTTTTCAAGCCTTTGACAGGGTCAGAAAACAAAGGTTCCCTTAAGGGAGATGGCTCGTGGTCAAACAAAAGTTTACGCAATCAACAAGAACAAATATTTGCTCGACCCTGAATTTGAGCATCTGGACCTGCTTTTAAAGCGTTATCTTTTTAAAGATAAAAGGAACTGTCTTCTTCTTTATGTCGCCATGAACACCGGGGCTCGTGCTGCTGAGATTCTCAGTCTCAGAAAAGAAGATCTCAACGTTTACGAGCAAACGGTTTTCATCACGGGCGTTAAGGGTTCCAATGATCGTGAAATCCCGTTGGCTCCATGGCTGTTTGAGGCCCTTGAGGATTACTCAAAAGAAGTACCCGGGGATCTGCTCTTTGATATTGGCTACCATAGACTTCGCCAGGTCTGGGGCCACTACCGCCCGGTGAAAAAGAAGTTTCATTGTTTGCGCCACACTTTTGCGATTCGGCTCTACAAAAAAGTCAAAGACATTCGACTTCTTCAACTCGCTCTCGGTCATCGAAATATTGCCAACACCATGATTTATGCGGATTTTGTTTATTCACAAAATGAAATGCGTAAATTGATTCTTTGATCAATTCATACAGATATTAGTCTCTCAAGAAATCTCTCATGTAATTGAACTTAGCAATAGCCTCGAAATTCGTCTCAGTTTGAGAAGGAAACAAAACAGAATTAAGAAATCATTC
>JBGSSY010000148.1:0-8218 GCA_041736775.1 Bdellovibrionales bacterium
AGATGATATGACGATTCCAAAAACAAAAAATACATTAATTACACAAACAGAGACTCAAGTAACAGAATTTCGTCGTCAATACGATGAAGGTCTAATTACAGATGGTGAGCGCTACAACAAGGTTGTGGATATTTGGGCTCAGACTGGTGATAAGGTTGCTAAACAAATGCAGGCTGGAATCGAAAAACAAGAGTTCACAGTGGGTGACAAAAAAGTGGTTGAAGATTCTTTCAACTCTATTTTCATCATGGCCGATTCTGGAGCGAGGGGTTCTGCCGCTCAGCTCAGACAGCTGGCTGGAATGCGTGGTCTGATGGCCAAACCTTCTGGTGAAATTATCGAGACACCGATCACTGCAAACTTCCGTGAAGGTCTCTCAGTTCTTCAGTACTTTATTTCGACTCACGGAGCCCGTAAAGGTCTTGCCGATACAGCTCTAAAAACAGCGAACTCTGGTTACTTGACTCGTCGTCTAGTCGATGTGGCTCAAGATGTGGTCATTACCGAAGAGGATTGCGGTGCAACCGATGGTCTTGAGATTAGACCCATCGTTGAAGGCGGAGAAGTGATTTACCCAATGGGTGATCGTGTTCTTGGTCGTATCGCCCTAGAAGATGTTATGGATCCCACAACGGATAAACCTATTGTGAGAGCTGGTGAGCAAGTGACTGAAGCTCACATTGATAAAATTGACTCTTCGATCATCGAAAAAATTGTGGTCCGCTCTGTTCTCACTTGTAAAACCCGTCGCGGTGTTTGTGTGAAATGCTACGGCCGAGATCTTTCTCGTGGTAACATTGTCAATCTTGGTGAAGCTGTCGGAATTATTGCAGCTCAGTCCATCGGTGAGCCCGGTACTCAGTTGACCATGAGAACGTTCCACTTAGGTGGTACAGCCTCTCGTGCCGTTGAACAGTCTGTCCACACCAGTCGTTACGACGGTATTGTTAAACTTCAAGGCGTTCAATTTGTACAAAACAAAGAGGGCAAACTTGTTGTTCTCAATCGTACTGGTCAATTGATCATTGCTGATGAAGCCGGTCGCGAAAAAGAAAACTTCAAACTCGTTTATGGAACACTTCTTTACTTTAAAGAAGGAGACCAAATTCAAAAAGGTATCAAGTTAGCTGAGTGGGATCCTTATTCGAATCCCATCGTTGCTGATTTGACCGGTACAATTCGTTTCGAAGGTATCGTTGAAGGGGTCACAGTTCTTGAACAAGTGGATCCAGTGACTGGATTCGCAACAAAAGTGATCACTGAAGGTAAAACGGCTGACGGTTCTAAACCAACAATTTATATCGTTGGTGCCGACGGCCAACCTCTTAAACTTCCTGGTCGCGATATTCCTGCTCGTTACGTCATTCCCGTTGGTGCACAACTTATGGTGAATGAGGGAACGACTGTGAACTCCGGCGAAATTGTTGCCAAGATCCACAGAGAAACTTCAAAAACAAAAGATATCACGGGTGGTCTACCTCGTGTGGCTGAGCTTTTCGAAGCCAGAACTCCAAAAGAAGCTGCAATCGTTTCTGAAATTGATGGTTACGTGACTTTTGGTAAAGACGTTAAAGGTAAACAACGTGTGATCGTCACTCCTGATGTGGGTGAGCAGATGGAGTATTTAATTCCAAAAGGGAAACACGTTGCGGTTCGTGAAGGCGAATTTGTAAAAGCCGGTGAGGCTCTTATGGATGGACCAACCAATCCCCATGACGTTCTTAAAGTTCTTGGTGAAAAAGAATTGGCGGCTTATTTAGTGGACGAAATTCAAGAGGTTTATCGCCTTCAAGGGGTTTCCATCAACGATAAGCACATTGAGACCATCGTTCGTCAAATGTTGAGAAAAGTGACTGTTCTTGATCCCGGAGACACTCGTTTGCTCGCCGGTGAACAGGTTGAAAGATATGTCTTCGAAGAAGAGAATGACCGCGTGTCAACTGAGGGTGGCCAATTGGCGACTTTTGATCCCCTTCTTCTTGGTATCACAAAAGTTTCACTCAGCACGGACAGCTGGATTTCTGCTGCCTCTTTCCAAGAGACCACAAAAGTCCTTACCAATGCGGCTGTTCATTCTAAAACGGATAGCCTCATCGGCTTGAAAGAGAACATTATTATGGGTCGCTTGATTCCAGCCGGAACGGGCCTATCAACCTATAAAAAACTCCCTATTCTTGTTGATGATGTTGATGAAGATATGAGTTCCCTAGCGGGTTTAGACGGTTCTCAAGAGAGAACACAACCACGCCCGGGATGAGAATTTGAAATAACTTGACCTCAAGGCTGCAATTTAATACTTTTGCCGCCTTGATTTAATTTTAGGAGAAAAATGCCAACTATTAACCAGTTGATCCGCAGCGAACGCAAGTCGAAGATACAGAGAAGCAGCTCTCCTGCTCTCACCAAGTGTCCTCAAAAACGTGGTGTATGTACCCGTGTTTACACGACAACACCTAAAAAACCGAACTCAGCCTTAAGAAAAGTGGCCAAGGTCAGACTCTCTAATGGTTATGAAGTGATTTCCTACATTCCTGGGATTGGCCACAATCTTCAAGAGCACAGTGTTGTTCTGATTCGCGGTGGTCGTGTTAAAGATCTTCCCGGTTGTCGTTATCACATTGTCCGTGGGGTACTTGATACTCAAGGTGTTGCCAATCGTCTCCGTGGCCGTTCTAAATACGGTGCAAAAAGACCTAAGAGCTAATAAGGAAAGATATGTCACGTCGCAAATCCAGTTACAAAAGAGAAGTTGCTCCCGATCCCATCTATAACGATGTTCTCATTGCAAAATTCGTTAACAAAATCATGTTTGATGGCAAAAAGAGTGTTGCTCAATCTATCGTTTACAAATCTCTTGATCAGCTCAAAGACAAAGTGGCCGGTGAAGAGCCCGTCGCAATTTTCAAAAAAGCGGTTGAAAATATTAAACCACAACTTGAAGTTCGCTCACGTCGTGTGGGTGGAGCTACTTACCAAGTTCCGGTTGACGTCAGACCAGCTCGTCGTGTGACCCTCGCTCTTCGTTGGCTCACAACTTACTCTCGTGAGAGAGGTGAGAAAGACATGGCTTCCCGTATTGCGGGTGAGCTTGTTGATGCTTACAATAATCGTGGTAACTCGATTAAAAAGAAAGAAGATGTTCATAGAATGGCAGAAGCTAATAGAGCGTTCTCGCACTATAACTGGTAATCCCAGTCTTTCTATAATTCTTAAAAGCCATGGGCACAAACCTATGGCTTTTTTTTTGACTCTCATTTTCCTCGCAAACAAACCTAAACTGTAATAAAAAAAGTTATGTCCGCAGCAGATCCTCAAAAAGTCGAAGAACTTAATTTCACCAGAAATATTGGCATTATGGCCCATATCGATGCGGGTAAGACCACCACCACCGAACGAATTCTCTATTATTCCGGAAAAAACTATAAAATGGGTGAAGTTCATGATGGCGACGCCACCATGGATTGGATGGAGCAAGAACAAGAGCGGGGAATCACCATCACCTCAGCCGCTACAACCACATTTTGGAATGATCACCGAATCAATATCATCGATACCCCAGGACACGTTGATTTCACCATTGAGGTCGAAAGAAGTTTGCGCGTGCTTGATGGTGCCGTCGCAGTCTTTGATGCCGTCAACGGTGTAGAGCCCCAGTCAGAAACAGTTTGGCGACAAGCCGATCGTTACAAAGTTCCCCGAATTTGTTTTATCAACAAAATGGATCGCGTGGGTGCAGACTTTAATATGAGTGTGGATTCAATCAGAGAAAAATTAGCGGCCAATCCCGTTCTCGCTCAAATTCCCATTGGCAGTGAAGATGAGTTCTGCGGAATGATCGATCTTGTAAAAGGTCTCGCTCTGGTTTGGAAGTCAGATGATAAAGATGCAAAGTTTGAAACTCGTCCAGTACCGAGCGATTATCAAGAGGCTTACCTGAAAGCTCGTGAAGGGCTCATCGAAGCCCTTTCTGATCACAATGACGAACTGGCTGAAAAGTATTTAGGAGGCGAAGAAATCTCTCCTGAGTTTTTAAAGAAAGTTTTAAGACAATGCTCTCTCGCACTTAAAGTCACACCGGTGTTTTGCGGATCTTCTTTTAAAAATAAAGGTGTGCAACCTCTTCTTGACGGTGTGGTGGATTATCTCCCATCACCCATAGATCGCTCTGAAATTGTCGGCATTGATATCAAAACCGAAAAAGAAATTGTTTGTAAAACCGAATTTGATCATTTTCCTGTAGCACTTGCTTTCAAAATAGCTAGTGACAGTTTCGCCGGCTCTCTGACTTATGTGAGAGTCTACTCAGGCGTTATAAAAGTCGGAACTCAACTTCTCAACACTCGACAAGATAAAAAAGAAAGAGTCGCACGTATTGTTCGTATGCACGCTAACGCGCGTGAAGAGATCAAGGAACTTAAAGCCGGAGACATTGGTGCCATCATTGGCCTTAAATTTACTGCAACCGGTGACACCCTTTGTGAAACCGCCAGACCTGTGGTTCTTGAATCCATTCAATTTCCTGATCCGGTTATTTCGGTGGTGATTGAAGCCAAGTCTACGGCTCAACAAGCAAAGATGATGGAGAGTCTCCATCGTCTCATTCAAGAAGATCCATCAAGCGCGCTTAGAACCGATCCCGAAACAGGCCAACTTCTTTTAAGTGGTATGGGTGAACTTCATTTAGAAATTCTCGTGGATCGTTTGAAAAGAGAATTTAAAGTGGATGCTAACGTCGGTAAGCCGCAAGTTTCTTACCGCGAAACCATTGGACAAGAAGCCACCGCTCAAAAGCGTTTTGAAAGAGAACTGGCTGGCAAACTTCAAGCCTCTACAGTTACCGTTCAACTCGAAAAAATGCCGACGGTGCAAGCCAACCAAGTCATCTGTAAACTTGAATCAAAAACACTCACACCCGAATTTAAAAATGCCGCCGTTAAAGGAGTTACCGAAGCTCTTGAAAATGGTGTTATCGCTGGTTATCAAGTTCTTGGCGTCAAAGCCACAATCACAGCCATTCAATTCGAAGAAGAATCAGCCCATGAAGCCGCCTTTCAAATCGCAGCCTCCATGGCCGCGCGGGATGCCATGAGAAGTGCCCACTGTCAGCTCCTGGAACCCATGTTCTTTGTCGAGGTAGTTTGCCCCGATGATTTCCTCGGCTCAGTCATCGGCGATATTAATTCTCGTCGAGGCCGAGTGAATGGTACGGCCAACAAAGGTCACCTTCAAGCGGTTGAAGCCGAAGTCCCCTTAGCGGAACTCTTTGGCTACGCCACTGACCTCCGCTCCCTCACCCAGGGACGTGGAACCTTCGTGATGAAATTCCTCGAATACGCTGTCATCCCTGATCGCGTCCAACGCGAAATCCTCCAAAAAATGGGCCGCGTTTAGATTTTTTTTAGTTTGCTGTGATTTTCGGTGAATGTGAGCTTTTGTGAGGGCAGGCTCCTGCCTTCACTAGGATTTTTGCCCTGCGGGCAAAAAACGCTTCACGCTTCCTAGAGCCTCACAAAAGCTCACATTCACCGAAAATCACCCAAATAAGAAATGCATTCTTTGGGGTTGAGAGGAATGGAATTCGACAGAGATCAAAATTATGGATGGCGAATCCGTCCAATCTTCTGATTTAAACCTAAATACTGAGAGTTATTTATCTTTAAGTCAGTCCAACCCAATAAAGATAAAATTCATAGATTGAACAAATCCCAACCAAAATTAAGAAATTAAAGAAGAACATTTATTGATCGCTTCAAGCTTGTTTAGATTTTTTTCTGTCGGGGCTGAATTGACAGAATTATTAAAGAGTCTATTGATTTTATGGAGTTAAAAGGGGTCGCTGTCAAAACTTTGATCGAGCACTTGTTAACACCCCTGTAGTTCTTACCCGGCTCTCCACTTTTTTCGGGTCATTCGATTTCAACATGATACTTTTACAAACGAAAATCATTTATCCACTAAATGAAACAGAAAGAGGTATTCCATGATGTTTGAGAGTAAAATGTTATTTAAGACTTTACTGTTCTTAAGCTTAACTCTCATTATGGGCGCTTGCTCAGACACCTCTGGAGATGTTCATCAAGCTCAAGCCCAAGAGCGAGCTGGTGAACTTGTTGATCAACAGAATGATTTAGTTTTTGAAATTAATTCTGCTGGTTTACCGAGAGCGAGTTGGTCAGAGTCGAAAATCACAGATTACGAAAAAAAATTAGATGAGCTTGAATATGTTGAAAAGCAATTAGACCTTATTAATGGAGGAAATGGAGTCACTATAACCGGCGGTAAAAATACCTCTTTTATTGAGAGTCGTCGTGATCATATCCGACGTATAAAAGCACAAAAAAATATTGATCCCAGTTCAAATAGCAGAAGAGAAGGCGAAGAAGATCGCGCTAGAGATCAAAAAATCAAGCAGCTCATCGATGTTGCGCGTGAAAATGGCAAAGTGATCAGTGAAAACGATTTTATCTCAACGGGTTTAAGTGAAGATGAACTTCTGGAGCGTGCTCAATTCTTGAAAAATCAAGAAGAGTTATTAATCCAAATCAAGGGTCTTAACGACAGGCGTATAAGAGAACAAAAAGGAAAAGTAATGCTCACTTACGGCGCCTACCGCTCACTCGAAGAGGCCAAGCTCCAACTTTATCAACTCAATGAAGTCATAAGAGCCCTAGAATATATCGCGCTTGGATTATCATACAAACTTTTAGAAGAGGAACTCATCCGCCGCCAAGCCATCAAAGACACCCCAGTTGAAACCTCCTCAACACGCTTTGGCCCCCAATAAAATTCATCCATAATCATTCTTTTGTTTAAACAAGGCCCTTAGCGGCCTTTTCTTTATTTTCAAAGGTACCTGGTTCTTTTTGCGGAAGAAGGGCAACTTCTCCTAACAGATTGAACAGTAAGATAAGGGATTTTGCCCTTCTTCCGCAAAAAGAACCAGGTACCTTTGAATTTTCCCTCCCCATCGCATTATTAGTCCCATTTTCTGGGAGGTTTGGAGTTTGTCTTTTAAGAACCTCCAGCAAGCTGGAAGCGCTCGGGCCAAAGGGCCGATGCTGGCGAGGGCAGGAGCCCGAGTTCTTAAAAGACAAACTCCAAACCTCTCAGAAAAGATTCAATAAAAGTAAAAAAAGCCCTTTGACAAAGACCGCAATAAAAATGCATACTCGCCGGTCTATATCGTTTAAAACCAGCATTAGCAGCCACTGCCAGCGATTAAAAGGTAGAAATTGTTAATGTTTTTAGCTAGTTAAAGAGGCGAGAAAATGCAGAGCCAGAAGATTCGTATTCGATTAAAAGCGTTTGATCACAAGCTACTCGATCAATCGACTAAAGAAATTGTAGACACTGCTCGCAGAACAGGCGCGAGAATTGCCGGTCCGATTCCTTTACCCACTCGTAAGAATCGATACACAGTCCTTAGATCGCCCCACGTGGATAAAAAATCCCGTGAGCAATTTGAAATTAGAACCCATAAAAGATTGTTAGATATATTAGAACCCACTCAGCAAACCATTGATCAGTTGATGAAACTTGATCTTTCTGCTGGTGTCGACGTTGAGATCAAACTTTCCGCGGAGTAATGAGGTAAAAAAATGAGCGAACAAAATAAACCGGAAGAGGTTGTCGAAAGTAAGACAAAGGCTTCCGCTGAGAATAATGAAACCAGTACTCAAGAAGCCACAGCCAACCAAAAAGTTGTGCTTAGCGGTATGTATGGTTTCAAAGTCGGTATGGCATCAGTTTACTCTGAAGAAGGCCTTCAAATTCCAGTGACAGTTCTTAAAGTCAAACCTTGGACAATCACCCAAGTTAAAGATCAACAAAGTGACAAATACTCTGCTGTTCAAATTTCTCTTCTTGAAAAAGCTGAAAAAAACATGAGTGCCGCAGAAAAAGGTCGTTTTAAAAAGATGGGTTCAAACAAAGGGGCCTCTCTTTGTCGCGAAATTCGCCAAGAACTTCCTGATGGTGTTCAGATTGGTCAACAAGTGGATGCTTCCACTTTTGAAAAAGGACAAATCATCAAAATCACCGCTAAATCAAAAGGTCGTGGTTTTGCTGGTGTTCAAAAAAGACATAATTTCGCAGGTGGTCCTGCGGCCCACGGTTCTACCTTCCACCGTCAACCGGGTTCTATCGGAAACAGAACTTGGCCTGGTCAGGTTATGGCTGGTAAAAAACTTCCCGGTCATTTTGGTGACGAAACAGTAAC
>JBGSSY010000151.1:0-9701 GCA_041736775.1 Bdellovibrionales bacterium
GCGTCTAATAAAACAGATACGACGATGATGACTTATTATGAAGAAAAGGGTCAGTCTCCCCAATATTACACCAGCGATGATAATGATAATATTCGTGCAGTCGCTAAAAAACTTCTTGGGCATGAGCGCAGCTGGATGGAAATATATGCCACCAATGAGAGTCTTGATTCCAAAGGAAATTTACCAGCAGGTCTTCAACTTCGTTATTGGCCTGAAGGTGTTGATAACCAATTAGCGGATAACACTCCTCCTCCGGTCGAAGTAACACCACCTCCTGCAGAAGCTTTTCCTGTGGAAGAATCAATGGACCAAGCACCAGAAATGGCAGCCACTCAAGATGTTGCCTCTGATTCAGATATGGGTGAAGCCCAAGAGGTCGCACAAATCGATGATCCCGCAGCTTTTGGTGACAACCCCGCCAGTGGCGGAGATGATTTTACGCCCCCTCCCAGTGCAGGAACCGTGGGTCAGGTTGAGCCACCAAGGCCAATTGCCCCACCTCCACCTCCAGCTCCAAGGGCAATGCAACCACCGGCCGCTCCCATGGGGGATATGAATGCTCAAGATCCTCTTGCGGCACTGGGTGATGATTCAATGATTATGGGCGCTTTAGGTGGACTTCTTATTTTGGCGGCTATCATAATGTTAATTTTTATTCGCAGAAGTCGCGCAAAAAGAGTTAATTTTAGCCAGACCCAAATTTAATCAATAAAAAAAGGGCGAACTGAGAGCTCATTATCTTGAACTCTCAGTTCGCCCTTTTTAATTCTAGATTAGCCAACTTTAGAAAAAATTTCGTCAAGCACTGTGCGATTTTTACTCTGACGACCTTTTACGAAATACATAAGATCATCGACGATTTGCACATCTCGATTATTTTCAGGGTGAAACTGTAGACCACAGCCGTTTTCACTGAGCCATACGACAGAAGCATGGAGAGTTCTTTCGCGACCACTGACTTTAAAGTGGATATTGATTTTATCGTTAATCATAATCTCGTCAGTCTCATGGATGAGAAAGGCGCCGGTTAAACTGATATTTTTAAGATCACCATAGTCAGATTTTCTGGAATAGTTTTTTCTGAACTCAATCGGCAGCTGCACGGGTACTCGCGGTGATGGTTTATCCATAATATCCCTCCATTATCTACAGAGATTATTTCGGTTCATTTCTGGAGGGAGGTGAGCTTTTTGGTCATGATTTTTACAAATTGGCCCTGGTTTGTATCAGCAAGAGACAAAACTCATCGAAGTGGTAAAAAGTTCATCACTCTTTCTGAAACATTGTGTCATTTTGAAATTTTATCTTTTACCGATTTAACTTATTGGCTAATCTGCCGAAGAAATAAAAGACCATCTGTATTCCCTATCATTTAAACCAGGAACGATCGAGTCACAAACTATAATCGTATCACCAATATTCACCATTTAGTTACGGAGTAAATATGTCAGACGCTGACGCTGTTGAAGGAACCCCAAGCCCTAAAGATTCTAGCCCCCAACAAGAAGAGGCGCCACGAGCGGCTCGCCCGCAGCGAGAAGGCGGAGAAGAAGGAAGGGATCGACAACAGCAGCAAAGACGAAACAATCCTCGTCATAGCCAACAAAATAATCGCAATAAAAACCGCAACAATCCAAGCAATAACAATAATAATGGCGGCAGACATCGCAACTTTAAGCAAGAGCCCAACGTTCAAGATGAATCTTTACCACCCATAATGGGAGCTTCTGAACCAGTGGATCTTTCGGATGTTCAGTTGTCTGATGAAGAAAAAGCAGCCCTGAGCTCTAAGGGGCTAAAAACTAAAAAAATTGAAGAGGTTCTCCAACTCGCTACAAAACTAAAAATTGAAAATGCAGCTGGTCTAAGAAGACAAGAGTTAGTGTTTGAAACCTTAAAACGTTCAGCTCAGTTAGTGGATGTTTTTGGCGATGGTGTTCTTGAAATCTTACCAGACGGTTACGGATTTTTAAGGTCTCCAGATTACAACTATCTTCCAGGGCCCGATGATATTTACGTTAGCCCCTCACAAATTCGTCGTTTTGGTTTAAGAACCGGGGACACAGTGAGCGGAACGGTTCGACCACCTAAAGAGGGTGAGCGTTACTTTGCTCTTCTTAAAGTGGAAGAACTGAATCACCAACCTCCCGCACTTTCAAAAGAAAAAATTCTTTTTGATAACCTCACTCCTCTTTATCCCGATGAAAGACTTAAACTTGAACATGAACCGGGAGAATTCACCACTCGCGTGGTGGATCTTATGGCCCCCCTCGGTAAAGGTCAGCGCGCACTGATTGTTGCGCCTCCTAGAACCGGTAAAACAGTTCTTCTGCAAGATATTGCCAATGCCATTTCGACCAACCATCCCGAAACAAAACTGATCGTACTTCTGATCGATGAGCGCCCGGAAGAGGTTACGGATATGTCTCGAAATGTTAAAGGTGAAGTCGTCAGCTCCACCTTTGATGAGCCGCCCACTCGCCACGTTCAAGTGGCCGAGATGGTTTTAGAAAAAGCAAAACGTTTGGTTGAAAATAAAAATGACGTGGTTATTTTACTCGATTCAATCACTCGCTTGGCCCGTGCCTACAACACAGTGGTTCCCCCTTCTGGAAAAATTCTCTCCGGTGGTGTGGACTCTAATGCTCTTCATAAACCAAAGCGCTTCTTTGGAGCGGCCAGAAATATTGAAGAGGGTGGAAGCTTAACAATTATTGCGACCGCTTTGATCGATACAGGTTCACGTATGGATGAGGTTATTTTTGAAGAATTTAAAGGAACGGGAAATTCTGAAATCCATCTGGATCGAAAACTTATGGAAAAACGAATCTTTCCTTGTATGGATATTAATAAGTCCGGAACTCGAAAAGAAGATCTCTTGATTGATAAAGCCGATCTCAATCGCCTTTGGATTCTCAGAAAAGTATTAGCCCCCATGAATGTTGTGGATAGCATGGAGTTTCTGATCGAAAAACTCAAAGCGACAAAAGACAATGCGGCCTTTCTTTCAGGCATGGGTGGATAAGATTTAAGCCCTTTGCTGAAGCTTTGGGCTCCCCCCTATATTTAGTCTTGGTAGTTACAGGGGCACTAAATACAGCCACAAATATGTGGAAAACTCTGTGGATGACTCAATAAAATGTGCATAACCCTAAAATCTGGGGGTTATTTTAGCTTAAGGGTTATGCAGAAGCCCCCCTCGTTTTCCCTGAGATTGATTTCTGTAACCCTTGGCTTAAGCCCTGGTTTGGGGCTAAAAAGAAACTTAAATGAGCCTAAAAAAAGCTCGACCGGTAGAAAGCCCTGTGGTAATTTTCTGCCTCTTAATGGAGTAATGCGTTATGAAAGCTGAAATTCATCCCAATTATTATAAAGAAGCCAAAGTGGTTTGCGTTTGTGGAAACACATTTACAACAGGTTCAACGATGAAAGAAATGAGCATCGATATCTGTTCTGAGTGTCATCCTTTTTATACCGGCAAACAAAAATTGATTGATACTGAAGGTCGCGTAGAGAAGTTCAAAAAGAAATACTCTACGATCTACAAAAAGGATTAGCTTTTACACCCCAATGAGGATCATCTTTTCTCAGCGGTGATCTTTTATTTCTACGGTTTTCAATTTTGAATTTATGGAATTTCGAACAGATTATTTCTCAAGATCTGTTCTTCGTGGGATCAAGGCTAGGGTACGGAAGTGTTTGATAAATTAGGCGACGTCGAAAAAAAGTATGAATCCCTTTGTCATCAATTGCAAAAGCCGGATGTAGCCAACAATCAAAACCAATTTCGTCAACTCATGAAAGAGCAATCCGAGCTCGAAAAAATCGTTACGATCTACCGTGAATATAAAAATCTCGAAAAAACAATTTCTGATAACAAACAAATGTTGGTTGAAGAAAAAGATCCTGAGCTCAGAGAAATGGCTAAAGAAGAGCTTTCTCAGGCGGAGGAGTTGATCAGTGAGGTTGAGAAGAAACTGAAATTAGCCCTTTTACCGAAAGATCCAAACGACGATAAAAATATTATTCTCGAAATCCGTGCCGGTGCGGGTGGTGATGAAGCCAGTCTTTTTGCGGAAGAACTTTTTGACGCTTATAAACACTATACAACTGATCTTGGTTTTAAATCTGAAATACTTGTACATACCCCAGGAAATGTGGGCGGAGCCAAAGAGATTATTGCCATGATTTCAGGTGATCAAGTTTACTCTCGTCTTAAACATGAAAGTGGAGTTCATCGAGTTCAAAGGGTTCCCAAAACAGAATCACAGGGACGTGTCCACACTTCAACAGTGACAGTAGCGGTGATCCCAGAAGCGGAAGAAGTTGAAGTCAAAATTGAGGCTAAAGATCTTCGCATCGATGTCATGCGAGCCAGTGGGGCCGGCGGCCAGCATATTAACACCACTGATTCTGCGGTCCGAATTACCCATCATCCCAGTGGACTTGTGGTTTATTGCCAAGAGGGAAAGTCTCAACACGCCAATAAAGATCGTGCCATGAAAATTTTAATGTCACGTCTAAAGGCTCTTGAAGAAGAAAAAGTCATTCGAGAAGCTTCTGAAGCAAGGCTATCACAAATTGGAACGGGTGATCGTTCTGAAAGAATTCGAACTTATAATTTTCCGCAAAGTCGAATCACTGATCATCGAATTGGCCTCACTCTTCATAGTCTTGATGATATTATGAAAGGCCATATGGCCCCCATTATCGAACCCCTTATCGCTCATTATCAGGCCGAAGTTCTTAAGAATACTGAATCCCAATGATCCTCTCTGATATATCCACGGAACTTAAAGCTCGCTTAAAGACTTCAAACTACTTTATTCCAGAGCGTGAAGTGGATGATTTACTCAGCCATGTTTTAGAAATGAGTTGGAGCGACCTTTATCTCAATAAAAAAAGAAAAATAAAAGATCAAGAGTTTGAAATCATACAAAACTATTTTGAAAAATTACTTTTAGGACAACCCCTCGCGCACTTGCTTGAAAAAAAATATTTTTTTAAAAATGATTTTTATGTGAACTCATCCGCACTCATCCCTCGCCCTGAAACAGAAATTTTAGTGGAAAAAGCAGTTGAGATCAGCTTTCAGAAACCAATGAAAGTCTTAGACTTTGGTGCAGGGTCTGGCTGTATAGGTCTCTCGATTGCACTTGAAAACCCAAACTGCCAGGTTTGGCTGATCGAAGCGGATGAGGGAGCCCTTAAGGTTTGTGAGAAAAACAAAAAACAAATGAAAGTTAAAAATGCAGAAATTTTAAAAGCTGAAATTGGTGTTGATCCCATCAGATCTTCCGATTTTGGTGGCCTGGTTGATCTGATTGTGGCCAATCCCCCTTATATTTCAGAGACTGATGATCGTGTTGAATCTCGGGTTTTTGATTTTGAACCCCATCGCGCACTTTTTTGCTCGCAACAAGGCCTCGCTTGTATCGAGAGTTGGTTAGAGGTTGCGTTTAGCCTGATCCAGCCCCATGGAATTATTCTCCTTGAGTTTGGCTCTGGGCAAAGCGAGCAAGTCTTAAGTAAAGCTCAACAAGGTCACTCTTTTGAGCACGAGTGGATTTATGACTATTCCGGTCAGTGTCGATTTATAAAAATTCAAAAAAAATCATAACAAAGACGACATCAACTGAATTTGAGTCACCCGTTGGGAAAGCTTTCACCAAGAGGGATTCTTACCAAGAGAAGATCTCTTTAACATGAAATGACGAGCGGCTGGAGAGTCGGAGATTCATTGTCAAAACAACTCTGAGTCAGTAGGATAAGAGTGACGAGTCAAACCAACTTGTACGATTGGTCTTATAAACGGCCCCCCGCAAAGAGAGTGATTTATGGATAAAATGTCAGTGATGAAAAGTAATCCTCTGCGAGGAGAGGTGGCAATTAGCGGAGCAAAAAACTCGGCCCTTCCCCTCATTTTTGCAACCCTTTTGGCAAAGGGAAAACACCAACTTAAAAATGTTCCTCAATTAAATGACATTGATTCGGCTCTTTCATTAATGGATTCGTTAGGCTGTCAAAGTCAGATGAAAAACAATGAAGTGACCATTGATATCGGTGAGAAACTTGAAACTTTAGCTCATTACGATCAGGTTCGAAAAATGCGGGCAAGCATTTTAGTTTTAGGTCCACTGCTCGCTCGCTTCGGAGTGGCGCAAGTTTCTTTACCCGGTGGTTGTGCGATTGGAGCCAGACCTATTGGTATGCATCTTGATGCTTTAAAAAAAATGGGCGCAGAGATTGATGTGGTGAGTGGCTATGTCGTTGCCAAAGCCAAAAGACTTAAAGGGGCTGTGATTGATCTTCCGTTTGCAACTGTCGGAGGTACCGAAAATATTATGATGGCCGCAAGTCTCGCCGATGGAATAACCACAATTAATAATGCCGCCCGCGAACCTGAGATTGTGGACTTGGCTCATCTTTTGATCAAGATGGGTGTTGTGGTTGAAGGGGCTGGATCCTCTACCATTAAAATAACTGGACAAAATTCTCTGAGAGCAGCCGAGCATGAAGTAATTCCTGACCGAATTGAAACTGGAACCCTGATGGTGGCTGCAGCTATCACCCAGGGTGAAGTGACTTTAAGAAAATGTGACCCCACTCATTTAGAAAGTTTCACCCAAGTGCTTGAAGAGATGGGTGTGAAATGTTGTGGAGAAAAAAATTCGATCCACATAAAAAGTCAATATCCTCTGAAAACAGCGGGTGTTGTGACGGAACCTTATCCTGGTTTTCCGACCGACTTACAAGCTCAGCTTATGGCTCTGATGACTCAAGCTCAGGGAAGAAGCACGATTACAGAAAAAGTATTTGAAAATCGCTTTATGCATATTTCTGAGCTCACACGTTTAGGAGCGCAGATTGAAGTTCATGATAAAACAGCAACCATTAAGGGGGGTGGAAAACCTCTTGTGGGTGCACCAGTTATGGCCACGGACCTCAGAGCCAGCGCCTGTTTGATTCTTGCGGGCCTTGTGGCAGAAGGAGAGACGGTGGTTAATCGAATTTATCATTTAGATCGGGGTTATGAAAAACTTGAAAACAAACTCTCTCTCCTTGGCGCGTCCATAAAAAGGATTAAAAGCTAATCCCAGTGAGTGAAATCGTACAGTGGCTGATTCGCAGACAAAACGGAGAAATTGACGGGCCGATGACAACGGTTGAAGTCATCCGTCAAATTCGTTCGGGCTACTATCAGGGTGAGGAGTATCTGAGTCACTATCCTTCGGGTCGATGGTTCCCGATTTCCTATGATCAGAATTTCTTTAATATACTCCTTGAAGTTCTTGAACAAGATCTTCTCGATAAACCAAAAGACAAAAAACAAGCACGAGATGAGGTCACCCAACGAATAGAAACAATCAAAAAAGAATTTGAAACTGCAAAGTCTCAAAAGATTGAGCTGGGTGCCGCTGTTTTTGAAGACCTTGATGCAAAAACTCCGGTTGTCATTGAAGTCGAAGTTGAAAAAGAAAAAAATGGCTCTCCATCAAATCGATCCAAAGAGGAAGCTCCTACAGCGGGTAGAGCGTTCAAGGAAAAAACTTCTGGAAAAAAAACCAAAAAAGTGATCGCTCGTTCTCGTAAAGTTTCTCGAAGGACGCGAAGAAGTCAGCTCAATGTATTAATTTTCGCAGCTGTGATCTCGGTTGTGGCCTTTACCTATTTTGTCTTAAAAAGCGATCAGCCCGATGGCGAAAGACTGCGATTGCGTCGCCCTCAATTTTCGAAGGAAGAAATCTTTAATAAAAAACAAGTAAGTGCTGGAATGAAAAGAGCCATACAGTCTTTTCGTCGCGACACCGTAAAAGATTATTTAGTCGCACAAGATGCACTGGTAGAAATTGTGGAAAAGTCCAATAATTTAGATGCCTACTCCTTTCTTTGCATGACTTACCGAGAGCTTTGGCCCTTTACCTTTCAAGATGGAAAAGATTTAGAAACACTGCAAAAAGTTTTAGGCCGGGTTCAAAAACTCAATCCAAAAAGTATTTCTGCCAGCATTTGTTTAGTGGTTTCTTATTGGGTTAAGGGTCAATATGATGATGCTCTTCGAATTATGGACAATCACCTTCTTCAATCACCAGGCCTTCTTTTTTTCAACCAAATGACTGGTGATATTTATGCCGCTCGTAAAGACTATCAATCGGCTGCCTATTATTTTTCAAAAGTCCGGGAGCTTTGGAGTCCACCGCCGATCTGGTCAAAGGCGTTGCTCGAAGAGGCAAGAATGTATCGTTTGCGAGGAGTTTATGGTTCAGCCTTAAAACTCTATCGAAAGTTACTGAATGAAAATCCAGATCATGCTGTGGCTCGTATTGAAATGGGTATTATTGAATTTAATCCTTATCAAAATATGGCTCGCGCTCAAGATTTTATACGCAGTGGACTTTCTTCAAAACAATTTATTCCCAAGATGATCGAGGCTGAAGCCTTTGTCACTCTTGCTAAAATCAGTATTCTTCAGGGTAACAATGCTCAAGCTTTAAAACACGCGCAAAGAGGATTCTCTTTAGATTCGAGCAATCAAGAAGCCCGAGAGTTGATTGTGAACATGGGGGGACTTAAAGCCCTGAATGCCGTCAATATTGATAATGTGAATATGATTTACCTCGGTGAGCAGTATATGAAGATGAACAACTATGCGGCGGCTCAAGCTGAATTTCGCGCGGCTTTTGAGGCCAACAAAAAAAATGGTTTTGCTGCTCTTCGCGCCGGCGAAGCCCTCTGGAGACTCAATCAAAGTAATGAAGCGATGACCTGGGTTAAGAAATCCATTGAGGCCGATCCTTACTTTATCCGCAGTTATTTAATTTTATCGGATTATCAAAGTGCACGATTTGATTATATTAATGCGATTGAAACTTTAAAAAGTGCGTTGCGAGTGGATTCACGTCACCATGGTATCTTTTCGGGCTTTGCTTTAATAGAATTGCGCCGAAGAAATTATGAGGGTGCGATTCGATTTGCCAAAAAAGCCCTTGAACTTTACGACACGGATATTGATTCACTTCTGATTATTGCCCACGCCCTTCAGAGACAAAATGATCCCGAACAGGGCTTTCAATACATTCAACAGGCCTTAGAGTTAGATAGCAGTAATGAAGAGGTCCACATTGCCTTTGCCTTTATTTTGGCCTCTTTGCAGGGGACTGAAGCGGGTATTAATTATCTCGACGGGATGATCTCCCAGTCGGGAAAAATTTCTTATATGCGCTCGCTGGGTGAGTTACTCTCTCGCGAAGAACGCAATCAAGAAGCCATTCAATATTATTCCGATGCTCTGACAAAAGATCCAAAAGATAAAAAAACTCTGATGGCCCTTGCTAAAATATTACAAAGAGATAAACGCTATGATGAAGCAAGGGATTTTTTGCTAGAAGCGGCAGCCCTTGATCCTTCCGATGCCGAACCACTTTATCTGATTGGACAGCTTTATTTAGACTCGGGTCGAAATGATTTTGCCCTGACCCAGTTTGAACGAGTGATCACGGTGAATCCTAATTTTCCTCTGGCTCACTATTATGCTGGCCTTGCTCAAGTGGCTTTGAATCGACCCGACGAAGCGCTTTCACTTTCGTTTTTAGAAAAGAAAATGAACCCGGATTTGCCTGAGGCTTTTCTTCTTTCGGCCGAAGCTTATTTTTTAAAGAAACAATACAATCTTTGCGCCGAAGAGTATCAAAAAGTTTTAG
>JBGSSY010000157.1:0-26556 GCA_041736775.1 Bdellovibrionales bacterium
CAACACCAAGACCTGTGGTAATAAATCGGGCAATCCCTAAAGCGTCGGCGACATAAGCCCTAACATTGAGTTGCATTTGTCCTGCTTTAATATGCTGTTTGAGCCAATGCCTGAGAATAGGCTCCCCTTTTCCATAGGCTATGTAATCAAAATGCTCATACATTTCTTTTCCAACAAGACCGTTGATGTCTTTCTTTTTCGTTTTAAAATAATCTTCAGAGCAGTAGAGCTTAAGAACTTCATCATAAACTTTTTCTGTCTGAATTTGAGAGTCCATATTGAAATCATCCACAAAAGCAAAATCCACTTCACCATTGAGAAGCATATTATTGAGCGTTGAACCCAGCTCAAAACGAATATTAAATTTTAAATCTTTATGAAGTTCTCCATACTCTTTGAGCCAAGGGATGACGAGGTTGAGTCCAAAAACGACCGGAAGACCAATACTGACTTCGCCTCGCAATTGATGATCTTTAGAGGTCACACCCAAAAGAGCAGCTTCCAAACTTTTAAGTTGAGGAGAAACTTGATCGTAGAGTTTTTTTCCAGAAGCCGTAGGGATTAGTTTTTGTTTTATACGATCAAAAAGTTTGACCTCAAGGGAGTCTTCTAGAGACTTAATATGCTGACTGATACCGGATTGGGTGAGATGAAGCTCTTCTGCAGCTTGGGTCATACTGCGAGTTCGATAAACAGATTCAAAAATTCGAAGGTAGTTGAGATTAATTTGGTCTAATAGCATAGTTGTTCACTGTTTAAAGTCAGAGTCCTAGAGTCAAAAGTTTTACAAAATTCTTTCAATTTAATCGCACTGATTGGAAGTTAATCATTTTTATTTAACTTTCCATTCTCGATCAAAAATTTATAGCACAAACTAGCCAAAGTGTTGACAAAGTTTTTTTTTTGAAAAAGAGCAAAAAAAAGCTTTTCTGAGCAATATCAAAAACTTAGGACGCCCCTCTATGAGACAACCCTATCCTTTTTTCAATAAAATCAGAGGATTAGAGCTGTTTTAGAGAAAAGGGCAAAGAGGCTTACACTAATGGAGTTGATCCGATGTCAACAAAAGTGAGGATTGTATGAAAACCGCTAAAAAGCTTTTAACCGGAATGTTTGCTGTAACAGCTTTTTTAAACATCAGCTGCTCTAAAGGAGCTTTTTCCTTAATGAGTGATGAGGCTGTCTTTACCCAAAGTGTGACCCGCACTGAGGTCAAGGTTGATATCCTCTGGGTGATCGACAATTCAGGTTCAATGGAAACCTCTCAAACCAATGTCGTCAATAACTTTCAGTCATTTATTGAAAAGTTCCAACAAACAAACTTTGACTATCAAATTGCAGTGACGACCACTGAGGCTTGGAGAGCCCCAGTGGTTGGCAATCCAGATCTGGCTCGCTTCAGAGATGGTACAGCTCAAACAACTTATTCAGGTGTTAAAGTGATTCGTCCCAACACTCCCAATCTTGAAGAAACATTTATTACCAATTTAACTCAAGGAATATTAGGTAGTGGTGATGAAAGAGCCTGGCAGAGTATGAAAGAAGCATTGAGCTTACAAGCCAATCTTGATGAGCCTTTTCCACGTCCTGATGCATTGTTAGCTGTCATTATTCTAGCAGACGAAGATGATTTTTCACACGATGGAACAAATAACGTTTCTAACATTGCTGACCCCTATAATAATCCAAACCTCCATGACCCGATGATGTATCATCAATTTCTTTATGACCTCACAAAAAGTACAGATACTAAATCAAACTTTATCGTCAATGCCATTGGAATCTGGGATCAACAGTGTCTTGATCAGTTGAATACTACGTTCACAGGACGAAGAATTTTAACTCGTATTGAACCTGTGGTGGATGCAACGGGTGGATACAAAGGAAGTCTTTGTGACGACTTCTCTGGTGTTCTCAGTGGAATAACGGATGTGATTCTTGAACGATCAACCGCTTTTCAGTTGAGTCGTGAGCCCTATATACCTTCAATCGTTGTGAAAATTAACGGTGAAGTCGTGCCTATGGATGAAAATAATGGTTGGACCTATGAACCCAATGGAATGTTGATTGTCTTCCACGGCACATTTGTTCCAGGATCGGATGATGTGGTCAATGTGACTTTTGATCCCAATGGACTTAAATAAAAAGAGATCAGGTAACTAAAACCCCTCATCAAAGTAACAATAAAAAGAGAGGCAAAGCCCTCTCTTTTTATTTGGGCACGCAGTAAAGATTAGTATAAAGAGATTTTTTAAATAAATATTTTTTTTAAAAAATATTTTTTAAATAAAAATAATTTGAATCTCATGATCTTTTTTCAAGCAGAAACTTTCTTTTTTTCTGCCTATCGCCCTCTGTCTTTTAAAGGGAGAAACTTTTTTCATTTCGAGTCATTCTGTGGATAACCGAACTTTTGTGAAGCTCCAGCAAGCAGGATGCGCTTTTGCCCGTAGGGCAAAATGCTGGCGAAGGCAGGAGCCTGCCTTCACAAAAGTTCGGTTATCCACAGAATGGCTACAAATTAAAGGATCAAAGAAAGTGAGGATAAAAAAGTACACTCTGCTTCGTATTCAGTCATTAGACTCTCATGGTTTTTATTTAAAGAAAAAAAGAGATTTGTTTGTTTTTTATTGTTTCAAATTGATAAAGGTACAAATGTATTGTTGGCTTTTACCGATAAGTTTTTAAGAGGGCTTTTCAACTGTTCATACGTCTGTTGTCTTTGATTGTCATCACGCTTCAACTCGCAGCCTGCGGGCTTGACTCCACTTTGCCACCCCCACAAACAAATATAACTCGTGAGAGGGCTGTTTTTATCGCTCGAATTGACTATGAGTCGACCGGAGTTGAGGTGACTTGCGAACTCAATGAAGCTTTAGTGATGCCTGGTCTTAGAGTTCCAGTTTTTATTGAGTTTGATGGAGTGATGATAGAAAGAGTGGATCTTGAAAATCAGTCTTCACACACTTTTAACCAGTTTACACCGGCCTATACCGCGAACCTTGTCTGTGTCGTTGAATATGCCAGCGCACAATTTGAAAGTGAGAGACAAGCTGTTAATCCTCCTTAAGGAGTTGAAAGAAAGAGGATGTCTAAAGTGGCTTTGTTAGATGGCATGGGGTTGGTGAATTGTTCATTGCTTGTACCGACACCCACTAATTCTAACTGAAGCTGATACCGTTGATCTGGAAAAATCGGACTGATATTCGGTGAGATCGGAACCTGAAACTGGCCTAAATAACAACGATTGTCGGCGAACCCTCGGCCCACCACATTCTGTGCACCAAAGCCTTCTCTCAACTCCCAAAGAAAAGTGTGATTTTCAAAAAGTCCCGTGCCACACTGTCCTCCCACATTGAAGTGACCGACGGCCGCTTGGGTTGAAAATAGAATTTTATAAGGCTCGTATTCTCTGATTTTTAACCAAAGCAACTCTTCAGGGCTGACACACTCTAAGCCGATGCAATCGTCTGCAAAACTGCTGGAGTTTTCATCGGCCAAAATCATATTCACACGAGCCGAATCCCCACAATTCTGGAAAGCCAATAAAATTAAAAATAATGACAAGAATGTGATAAGTTTCACAGTTCCCCCAATCCCTTCTATTATCGTCATTATTTGAGGCAAAATCGATTATTTTATAGAACTGAATTGAATTGAAGCAGAATTCTCGCTATGGTGTCTCACAATGAAACGTTGTGTGAGTTATCTTTTCACTTTTTCTCTTCTGATTTTGTGTTTTTCTTGTTGCACTAAAAAAGAAACAACTCAAAAATTCTCCCTCCACCTTTTTCAAGAGCCCCTACACCTCGACCCCAGTCAATCCTCTTCATCCAGTGCAAGTTACTTTTTCTTTAATACTCTCCGCGGCCTTTACATTTATGATGGACAAGGAAATCTTAAACCTGAGGGAGGCTCTTGCCTGTGGCTAACTCCCTTGAAACTGAAGTGCATTCTTTTTGAACGCAAATGGTCTGATGGTTCAAGAGTGACAAGCCAAGACTATCTGCGAGCCTTTCAACATTTGCTTCGTCCAGAAACCAGTTCTCCTCGTTCGAGCCTTCTCTTTTCAATTCTCAATGCTCAAAAGATTTATCAAAAAAAGGCTGATCTTTCTGAACTTGGTTTTGATCTATTGAATGAAAAAGAGTTTCATCTGATCTTTCAAGAAGAAGACTCCGATTTTATTTACAAACTATCCAGCACAGCCCTTTTTCCTCTTCCAAAAAATCAAATGTTTGAAAAAAAAGATTATAAATCCTTTTTGAGCAATGGTCCTTATCAAATTGACCAATGGATCAGCGGTCAAGAGATCACTGCAAAGCCCAACCCCTTCTACACAACCGGTCACCCCCAAAGACCCCTGCTTCGATTTTATTTTATTGAAAACGATATGACGGCCTACAGACTCTACCAAAGTGGAAAGCTTCAGTTTCTACGTCGTCTCCCCTCCCATCTTATTGATGAATTGCAAAAAACAACTGAGTTTTATCAAACTCCCATGGCGAGATTTGATTATTTGGGTTTTGGACCCCGCCTTCATATTTCGAAAGAAGCTCGACAAGCTTTTTCTCAAAGTATCGACTACGAAAAACTCAAATTTATTTTAAAAGCTCTTGGCCGTCCGGGTTGCCCCAGCCTTCCAGCAAGGTGGATGGACCAGGCCATCTGTTACAATCAAGATCTTAAACTGGCGAAAGAAAAATGGAGTCAAGTTCCTGATTCTCTCAAAAATCTCACCTTACAAATGAAATTTAGTCAAATGGGGGGAGAAGATATAAAAAAACAAATAGAGTTTTTTCAACAACAATGGACCGACCATTTAGGAACTCAGATTGAGGTCAACTCCATGGATCAAAAAAGCTATGTTTCAATCCTTGAAAAATCTCCGCCTGATCTTTTTCGTAAAGGTATTGGTCTTGATATACCGACCTGCCTCAATGCTCTAGAGACATTTTCTAGCAAAAGTGAAGATAATTTCATCGCTCTGAAAGACGTTCAGTATGAAAATATTTTGAAAGAAATGAGATCCGAGCGAGAAAACTCAAAATACAAAATCCTTTGCCGAAAAGGAGTTCAACATTTGATGAAAGATTTTTGGATAATACCCTTAGGTGAGATGCATTTTAGCCATCTCGCTTCAGACCAATTCACTGGATGGACTATGAATTCAATGAATCAACTAGACCTCAGTCAACTCAGGACGAAAAACTTGACCTCGACCCTACCTATAAAATCCCCAAAACCCTCAAAAAAATAGAACTCTTGTCCGATAAGTCTTGAGATGGCAAAAGTGAAAAGTAACGCTAATAAAAAACTCCTTCATCTGATTGATATTGGTCTTGCTCTTTCCTCCGAGAAAGAATTGAACCATCTTTTTAAAGTTATTCTTGAAAAATCAATTGAACTCACCGGTGCCGAAGGGGTTTCGCTCTTTCTCATTCGCGAACAGCCCAAACAAGTTATGGGTGATATGGTAACACTGCAAAAAGAGTCTAAACTTTATTTGATCAAATCCATGAATCGACTTAAAGGTGAAATGGATCACACCCATTCTTTCATTTTGGATGAATCCAGCGTGGCGGGGACCGCAGCTCTGCAAAAAAAAATAGTTATCATCGATAATACTCAAGATAAAAAACAATCTCCTGTTCAAATTAATCCACTCTTTGATCGCGCCTATCACTCTTCGATTAAAACATTAATGAGTGTACCGATGATGACATCCGATGGTCGGGTTCGTGGCGTTTTACAACTCATCAACAAACTTAAACCCAATAATATTTCAGAGCCCTATCCTACCAAAAAACAACTCAATGAGATGACCATCCCCTTTAGCGAGGATGACCAAGAAATCATCCGTCTTTTCTCTAATTACGCAGCCATCGCCCTTGAAAATGCCCAGCTGACCGAAAGTATCGAAAATCTTTTTGAAAGTTTTGTGCGCGCATCAGTGAAAGCGATTGAATCTCGCGATCCCACCACCAGTGGTCACAGTGACCGAGTGGCCATGATGACCGTAGAATTGGCTCTTGCAACCCATAAAATTCAAGAAGGGCCCTATAAAGGAGTCTCTTTCTCAGAGGAACAAATTAAAGAGATTCGTTACGCCTCGCTCCTTCACGACTTCGGTAAAATTGGTGTAACTGAACCTATATTACTCAAAAAGAAAAAACTCAAAGACCGTGATCTTGAGTCTATACTCTTGCGTTTTGATAGCATGGGCTACAGCGAAGAGACTTTATTGTGGAAAAATCTTTGCGAACGCTTGATTGAAGAACAAAGACGATTGGGACATTCTTTTGATCCCGACCTCGCCTACAAAAACACCTTACAACAAATTGATTTTTTAAAGCAAAAAATTAAAAAAATGCGATCCCAGGTGATCACTGCCAATGAGCCGCAAGTGATGAGCGATGATTTTGACATTAAAGATCTTATGCTTCAAGTCACTCAAGACAATCAATTTTTTAACAACAGTGTTCTGACTCAAGAGGAATTAAAAACACTCTCTATTCCTCGGGGCAGTCTTACAGAAAAAGAACGGGAAGAGATTGAGTCCCACGTCAGTCATACCTACGAATTTTTAAAACAAATCGCATGGACAGAAAATCTCTCACACGTCACCACCATCGCCCATTGCCACCACGAAAAAATGGATGGAACTGGCTATCCTCGCCATTTGCGAGAAGAAGCCATTCCTATCCAATCTCGAATGATGACCATTGCTGATATCTATGATGCTCTCACCGCATTTGATCGACCCTATAAAAAATCAGTCACCCCGGCTCGTGCTCTTGAAATTCTCATTAAAGACGCTCGCGCCCATAAAATTGACGGTCATCTTCTTAAGATTTTCATCGAAGCGGGCGTTTTTCACCACGCAACACTTGGAACCATTAAAAAAGTAGGTTAAAACAATTTTCGAAATGAAAATTGTTCAACCCCGGTAGGCCCCTTCGCGCTTTCCTTTTTGGTCAAGGACTTCTTTATGCAAAAAAAAGTAATCATAACTGGGGCGAGCTCTGGAATTGGCGAAAGCATGGTGGACTATTTTTACAGCCGTGATTGGTCCGTTGTGATGATTGCACGCAATCAAGAACGTCTGAAAAAAATGACTGATAAATATCCAGGCTCAAAAGCTCTTGTTTGTGATCTCTCAAAAACAGAGGAGATTGAAAATATTAAGAAACAAATACTCGATCCACAAAATCCAGTACAAGCTCTGATTAACAATGCCGGAGTTTATCGGCCAACGGCGATGGAACAAGACACTGATGATATTTGGGATATTCATTATCAAAACAATCTGATGAGTGCCGTTCGTTTGACTCGACTCCTTTGGGAGGAGCTTAAAACCTCAAATGGATCTATTGTGAACATTTCTTCGACTCTTTCTTTGCGCCCGATCGTCAACACAGCGGCTTACTCTGCTCTTAAGTCAGCTCTAAATAATTGGACTCTCAGCCTTGCTCTTGAAGGTGCTCCCCATAAAATCAAAGCCAATGCCCTTTGTCCCGGTATTATTGATACTCCCATCCACGGTTTCTATGGAAGTCACAAACCGGAAGATCAGAAACTCTACAAAGTTTTACAGAAAGCACAGCCACTGGGGAGAACCGGTAAACCCGATGACATTTCTGCCATGGCCTATCAACTCTGCCAAAAAGAATCAGAATGGATCACCGGTGTCATTCTCAACATTGATGGTGGAATTTTACTGAACAGCTAAGGGATTTATGACTTCTGAAGAAAACATTCGTAAACAGCAAAGGAACTCATGACTTCTGAACTGAAACGAATCAATAAATATTTGGCAGATCGTGGTTTGTGCTCGCGGCGCGAAGCAGATGATTTCATCAAGCGTGGCCTTGTGAGAGTCAATGGCGAAGTACTCACTGACTTGAGCTATCGGGTGAAAAAAGACGATCAAGTGAAAGTGGATCTTAAAGTTCAGAAAGAACTGGGTGAAAAGAAAACACTGATTATCCATAAACCCATTGGTTATGTATCAGCTCAAGCTGAAGAAGATTATATCCCTGCCATTCGTTTAGTGGTTGAAGAGAATTATTACGGCAAATCCCGCCCCGAAAGAATTGAGTATAAAGGTTTTGCACCTGCGGGTCGCTTGGATATTGATTCGACCGTACTTCTTATCCTCACCCAAAATGGGAAATTGGCTAAAGATATCATTTCCCCTGATTCCAATGTCGAAAAAGAATATATTGTGGTGGTTGAAGGTGAACTTGATGGAAAAAAAATCAATAAACTCCGCCATGGACTGAGTCTTGATCAACGACAACTCAAACCGGCTTTTGTTGAAGAGATTGAACCCCAGGTCTTAAAATTTATTCTCAAGGAAGGACGAAAACGACAAATCCGAAGAATGTGTGAATTGGTTGATCTTAAGGTGACACACCTAAAAAGGGTTCGTATTGGCCAAATTCAATTGGGCGATTTGCCACTGGGCCATTGGCGCTTTCTGCAAAAAGGCGAAAAAGTCTGAGATTCCCTTTTGACTCTAAGATCAAGTTTTTACTTCGCACATCGAGAGTTTTATCGATGACATCGAAGGTTTTGTCTCGCTCATCAATGGTGCGGTTGGTAAATTTCCCTGGTTCAATGCCATTGAGGACCTCCCAAGGCTGATTAAACTGACTGTGGACAGATTCAAAGCTTGATCCTTTGATCGAAAAAATCTAAAAACAGAGTTTCACAAAACCGCTTGCAAGAAGGTTCATTTATGGGAAAAGGCTGGAAAAATCCGTTTAAAGAAGCCAATGCTGCCAAAAAAGGCGCTGTTATTTCAAAGTTGGCCAAAGAGATCACCGTTGCTGCCAAACTGGGTGGTGGCGATCCTGAGGCCAACTCTCGCCTGCGAATAGCGATCAATACAGCCCGTGCTGAATCCGTTCCCAAAGACACCATAGAAAGAGCCATTAAAAAAGGAACTGGCCAATTGGACGATGGAAAAATCATCGAAGAGGTGATGTACGAGGGTTACGGGCCCCATCAAGTGGGAGTGTTGGTTGAATGCCAAACAGACAATCGCGTTCGAACCGCTCCTGATATTCGATTTATTTTTAAAAAGCACGATGGCCTTATGGGTGAGCAGGGCAGTGTCGCTTGGATGTTTGATCGAGTCGGTTATATCGAAGCCCTTGGTCCAAAAGATCGAGATTTTGATTTTGAAGAGGAGGCCATTGAAGCCGGAGCTAACGAAGTCGAAACTTCTGATAAAGAACCTGGCCTTTTTGCCTTTTATACGGAACCCAATGACCTTGACCAAGTCCAAAAAGTTTTGGCTGAAAGAAAGTGGGAAATCAAAACCGCAGAACTTTCTTACCGCCCCAAAAATAAAACTGATGGCCTGAGTGACGAGCAAAAAAAAGAAGTGTTCGAGTTTCTCGATGCCCTGGATGACAATGATGATACTTCTCGAATTCACTCAACCATCTGATGAATTGGTTGTTTGACGTTTTTGATACCCAAAAACGACATCTCGATGAACCCCTTTTGGACTGTCAGACTTGTCAAGCCAATGCCCCGCTCACTAGAACCGAAGCCGAATACTCCGCTCAAGCTGGAAAGTGCTGTCGTTTTTCTCCTTTCTGGAGCTCTTTTGCCGCCGGAGCCTTCCTCAAAAAAAATCAAAACTTTTCGAATCTTTTTCATAATCGCACCCCGCTTTTCACTGTTTTTGGTGTTCTACATCCCCTTGAAGAACGTTTGAATCCCAGTAACATTTGCCAGTTTTATTCTCCATTAGGAAGTTGCAAGATATGGGAACATCGACCGGCCACCTGTTATACTTTTTTTTGCACGAGCCAAAGAACCCTTGGAAAAAAATATTATGAACAGTTAGAGGATCTCCTTCTGGTTTTTGAAGCTCAGCTTTTAAAAAATTGGTTTTTTGAAGATAAGAAAAATTGGAATTTAGAAGATAAAGCCCATAAACAAGATTGGGAAATGTGGATTGCTTATATGGAAAAAAAACCTTCTCTTAAAAGCCTACCCCCTCACCTTCTCTTTGCTGATCAAAAACAAGCAGAAGAGCATTATTTAAAGTGTTATGAGTGGTTCATCAAATCTGTGAAAAAATCACCGTTGAGCATAGATTTTCAGAACAATTGGCAGAACTGGCTTCTCGAATACCAATCCTTGTGATAGCAAAGGGCTATGAATCAGAGCTTTACCCAAAAAATGGATGATTTATGTTAAACCAAGCAGAAAACAACCAAAAAAAAATTATGGATGATCTCGGTGCCATTCAACAGTGGGAGGAACGCTACAAGAAGATCATCCAATGGGGCAAAGAGCTCCCCACTTTTCCTGAAGAGTATCGGCAGGAAAAATTTTTAGTGAAGGGATGCCAGTCCCAAGTTTGGCTTCACGTCAGCCTTAATCCCCAAGGACAAATGGAGATTGTAGTCGATAGCGACGCCCTTATTGTCAAAGGGCTCTCAGCCATTGTCAAAAAAGCTTATTCCGGTCTCAAACCTCAAGAAGTCTTAAATGCTCCCACCGAATTTATCGAAAAACTGGGACTCAAAGATCATCTCTCCCCCAGCCGAGCCAACGGATTCCTGGCCATGATCAAACAAATCCAACTCTATGCCCAAGCCCTCTCTCTTCTGGCCCGGTCATAAACGATTACTTTATTTCAAGAGTATTTTACTGACTGAAGAGAGAATTTCGTGTCCCCTCAACTCCTTGAGACCACTTTAAAGAAACAAATATTATGTTATATTTTATCTTCAATAGTTCAATATAACCACTAATCAAACAGATAAAACAATTTACCCAAAGGACACTAAAGGCTAAAGTTGGGTGAGAGCTCGCATTGAGAATGATGTCGGATAAGGTGAATTGAACAGCCATGAACACAATTCCTAAAAAACAGACTATCATCATCGTTGTACCCTGTTACAATTGCACGCTCCAAGCACAAAGAGTAGCTCTTTCGATTGACAATTTTGTTTCAGAAAAAGAAAACACCTCTTTTCAGATTTCAAAAGTTCTTTTTATTGACAACTTAAGTAGCGACTCGACTTATCAATCTCTTTTTAATCTTTTCCCGAAACTCAAGAGCTCAAAACTTTTTCACTTAGAAAAAAATTCTAAAAATATTGGCCTGGGAGGGACTCATAAAAAAGCCTTACAGATCTTAATAGATGAACCCTATGATTTTTTAGTTTTTCTTCATGGCGATAATCAAGCCGATATTAAAGATCTCAATAACTTACTCAAGCTCTCTGAAGACCATAATTTTTGCACTGTCCTTGGCAGTCGTTTTATGGATAAAAGGTATTTACACAACTACTCTGCTTTTCGCCGAATAGGAAATCAAGTTCTCAATTTAATCTACTCGAGCCTCTTAAAAAGAAAAATCTATGATCTTGGATCGGGACTGAACCTCTTTGCGAAAAGAGATTTTCAGGGGAGTTCTGTTTTTCATCATTTTGATAATGGCTTTACGTTTAACATGGATCTATTAATTTTTTTAATTGATAGAAATTTACCATTTATTTTTGTGCCCATCCATTGGAAGTCTATCGATGAAAAATCAAATGCATCATCAATTAAAGTCGGACTGAAAACTCTCTTTAAAATATTCTTATGGAAATTCTGGGGTGATAAAATGTGGTACTCTCGATCGATGGCAAGATGAATAACATAAGTTCTGGGACCCGTTTCTTTAATAAAATTGAATTTTCGGGGAATACCGTAAAAAAAATTATCTACGATAAAAACCGCGGAAAAGAAGAGGTGTTTTTTTATAAGACACTCGAATATGAAGAAAAACAGTTTTTTCCTGAAATTAAAAAAATATCACGTCATAAAGATTCAATTTCTTATGAGATGGAATTTATTCCTTATCTTGACGTTTCTCAACTTTACCTCAGCCAGAGACTTCATCCTGCGAAAATCAAAAACTTGTTAAACTCAATTGACATATTTTGGAGTCAAACTAAAAAACAAACAGTCAGTCGAAAAGTATGGAAGAAGGTCGCCGAGGATGTCATTATCCATCGAATGAGTCGACGATGGTCAATCTACCAAAAATTACCTGTTTATAAAAAAATGCAGACTCTATTTAAAAAGAAGAAAAAAATAGATATCAATATTTTAAAAAACCAAATTCAACACGAACTTCAAATCAATTTGGCCGGGGATACTGAAACACAACTCTACAGAACACATGGTGATCTTTGTTTCTCCAACATGTTTCTTGTTGGCCATCGATCAATAAAATTGATTGACCCAAGAGGAGGCTTAAAAAAACAGGATCTTTATATTCCCTTGATCTATGATATGGCCAAATTGAGTCAGTGTATTTACGGAAATTACGATGGAATCATTGGAAATAAAAAAATTGATTTTAAAAAACAACGAGGTCTCTTTAGCCGCTGGCTTGATGAAAAAAAAGTGAACCAAAAATCACTACGACTTGTAGAGGCTAGCCATTTTATAAGCCTCCTTCCTTTACATGCTGATCATCCGATGAAACACTATGACTTTTTAAATGCAGCGTTATGTGCCTACAAGGAGAGCTTATGCCACAAGTGAGCTTTATTATTTGTTCAGCTGGACAGGGGCTTCGCATGAAACCAATTTCTCAAGAAATTCCCAAACACCTCTTAGTATTGAAAAACAAAACCTTGTTAGAATGGTCACTTGACTCCATTCCCTTTCGCGAAGGGGATCAGCTGATTGTCATTACTGCGAATAAAAAAAAGTTTAATGAACGTACAGAAACTATTCTCAAAGCTTATGGTCAGAAATTTAAAATATCCGTGGAATCATTAAAAATTGATTCAATAACAAGAGGTCAAGCGGAGACAGCACTCCTTGTTGAAAATTGGGTCAAGTATTCTCGAATTGCAATTTTTAATAGTGATACCCATTTTCAATGTAGTGGACTGGATCAGGCCATTCATGAGCTTTCTTATTTTGGAGTTGCTCCTTGTTTTAAAACAAAGGGCAACGAATGGTCCTTTTTTAAAACTCAAGATGATCAGCCGTTCTATTCAACCACTCAAGTCGAAGAGAAAAAAAGAATCTCAGACTGGTGTTCGACTGGATTTTATTACTTTATTGATGGCACTCAGTTCTTTAGCAGCGTAAAAAATGCATTAAATAACACTCCAGACTCAAAGGAGCTCTATATTGCACCCTTTTATAATCAATTTTTAAGCTTAGGGGTAAAGGTATTAGAGTGTGAGAATTTCAAACCCATGGGAACTCCTCTGCAATTGCAAGAATTTTGGGATGTTTCGATTGATGAAGTGGTCAAAAGCAATGCAAACAATTAGAGACATCTCCCTCTGTTTTTTCTTCACGATTGGCCTTCTTATTATGGTTAGCACTAAAATAAATTCACTTTTCTTTGGGGAAGCCTATCTTTATTTTCTAGCAGTTGCTTTTTTATCGATTGGCTTAGGAATTTTGGTCTTACTCACTCCCTACCTTAAGTTTTCAAAACTTTTCGCTGGATGGAATAGTCACTTTATATTCATCCAATGTTTTTTCTGGACGACTTATCTTGCAATTATTTTTCCAGGATTTTACAATCATGATAGCTTTTCTACTCTTCGTGAAACTATTCGGCTCACCACATCTTATTGGCAAACTCATCTCTATGGTCTTATCTCTTATGGCTCACTTTTTTTAGTACCCGACTTATTTGCATTACCTATTCTATCAGTTTCTATTTGGTTAACTTGTCTTTTTTTTATTATCTCAACATCTCCTATTCAATCTCTTAAAAAATTGATACTTGTCAGTTTTATTTCATTTCTTCCTTTAATACCTATTACGCTACCCTTAGTCGGTCGCGACATCTTGTTTGGAAGCCTGTCCTGCTTATTGCTATTTCTTTTACTCCCCTTTATTCAGGATCCAAAAAAAAACATTTCGACATCTTACTGCTTGGGGTTGCTGTTTACACTCATACTCACCGCTGAAATTCGTCAAGATGGTTTGCTCTATTATTTATTTTTTCCAATACTTATGAAGATGACAAAAAATGAAAATTTAAAACAAAAAATCCCTCACGCAATTGTTATTGGCCTTTCTATGATCTTTTTGAATCTCTATTTGAGCTCAAAGGTTTCTGCAGGTGAATTACAAAGATATCAGTTGACAGCAATGATCCATCCTTTGAACGCCATTTTATATTCTTCAAATTCAAATATTTCACAAGATGATATTCGTGTGATCGAAAAAGTCTTAGATCCCATTCATCTGACTTCAGAATATCATCCGACGGCGATAATACAAATTCATAAAGAGCTTGATAAGGTACCAGTTTCCTCTGAAGATTGGTCACAGTTTAGAATGACTTATCTTAAAGTTGTGTTTAAAAACTTTTTAATTTTTTTAAAAGAACGTCTTGAAATTTTTATGATTACTTTTGCCTCTTATGGGCATGATTCATATATCATTTCAGACGAAGTAACATACCCCTCAACCCTTTTTTTAAATGACATCCCTAAAGACCAACTTCCGCAAACCATTCCTTATTTTTCAATAGCTCGCCGCGGGATCAATTATTTAATCTTTGAATTTTTAGCTTTTCGACGCTACGGACTTGCGATTGGAATAACCCTGCTGAATCCCCTCTTTTTTTACCTCATCGCTTTTTTGTTATCTAAAAAGAACCGAGAAACATACCTTTTCTTTCAACTCTCCTCTGTCTTTGCCATCGGAAGATCCCTCATTATTCTTTTTATGGTGCCCGAGCCCCATCTCACCTATTATTCACCACTGATCTATCTACCCATTTTGAGCATGATTTTTTCAATACTTTCTCCCCCTCAGCCATTCTCCCCTAGAAATCTGAGCGAATAGAGTTTACAAACCCTTTCACCTTCACCCGACGAGAGGAATAGGAGTCGATCGACCTCTATCGCTTCCTTACTTTTGGGCTCATTTGATTTGAATGAATATCATCTCGGTCTGTTTCATTATGAAACAGATCTTAAAAACCAAAGTGACCTTTTGCGGCTGGTTTGGGGCCAATGAACAGGTCGTCTCAGAGTGAAACAAATAAAAGTCCAGTGAATACGTATATTTATAAAATTTTGTGAATCTATTGCTTGGCGTTTTTATTGCCTTATTGAGAGTTGTGAATGCAACCCAAGGGGGATGAAATGTTAAAGAAAATGGTAATGATCACGATTTACTTAGTTATTGGTTTTCAAGCAAAAGCTTCTTTCGAGCCAACTGAGATTATAAGAACTCTGGCTTCTGCAAAGACTGAAGCCAAGAAGATGCAAAATATCTGTGAGATCCATGCCGGTGATGTGGGTAAACTCAGATATAAAGCTGATACCTATGAAAAGGCTTTTTCGAAAGTCACTGATGAGTGTTTTCAAAAAAGAAACGATCTTTATGTGAGAAATCGCAACGAGCAACCCGATCAAGATCGTCAGATTCAGTTTGCTGAATCCTGCCTGAACAGCGTTAAGTGCATTTAATCCATTAAAGTCTTCCTCTCTCACAGCTTATGCCCCGGCATAGGCTTAGACCCATTCCCCTTTCTCTAGAGCTTATGCCTGTTGTCATAAGCCTAGAATCCACGTAGTCATGGCCAGGGTTTCTTGTTAAAACTAGGGAACCAAAAATACCATTACTTGGGGATTTTAAAATCCCCGCAGAGGCGCAGGAGAGATTATGTTGAAATGGTTGCTCGGATTTCTTTTCGGTAAACAAGCTGAAATTTTTGATAAAACGGGCCGTGTAGAACATGATCTTGGTACCCATAAATGGCAAGCTTGGGATAACCGCCTTAAAGCCAATCCGGACTACAATTGGCGTGAACATAAGGGGCGCGATAAACATCTCAATCGGCCCTAAAAATCAAATTTAAGCACTCCAAAATATCCTTATTCTTTTATTTCTATTGTGTGATTTTGTTTCAGTCTTTTTTGATTATTCATGTTTCTGAAGAGAGAAACTATTAATTCAATTCCTTATCTGTTGTTTGAAACCGCCTATACTTAGAAGCAGGGGCAAAAAAAGCTGAAACCAAAATAATATTTTCATTCGTCGTCAAATCAAACACAACTTTAATAAATTTTTCTGGGGTCTCATTCCGGCCCACTCCATGTTTGGTTTGAGGAGGAATCCGAGAAACAAAATAATAACGGATGTTATCTCTGAGATCTGATCTTTCTTGCACAGAAGTTTCTCTTACGGCTCCAACAGTCCAATGATTGAATGCAGCCTCCACATCTTGCAGCGGAATTTGATGTTTGATTTCTAATTTTGCTCTTATGTGATTCGGAATGAAAATCTCGAAACCTTCAAGGTAGCCTTTGGAGGGCACTATAATGACATCATCTAAATTTTTATATCTGACATATCTGTGATAATCTCTACTGGTAGGTTCATCCAAACCTGGCACGGAGAAGTCATAGGAAGGCTTAAAGAGTTCACTACAACTCAAAGACAAAGCATTCGCTTTGGAGTAAAAAAATATAAAAAATACCAATAATGAATATAATTTCATCGCTTTGAATACCACCAAATATAATTAAAGCTTTTTAAGACTCTCTTGAGCAACATTTAAGCCAGCTGATTGCGCTGTAGAAGTTTTGTAAAAAAGAGGGATGAACATCCTTTTTACTACTTCTTTTTTTCGTAAACACATCGGTAATCATGGGGAACTAGATCGCCATAGCGGTAGACTTTAAATTGGCCTTTTTCTCGGACAGAAACATAACCATATTTGTGAAATGTGAGTTGTCCTTTGTCGTTAAGTTCGTAAGTTTTAAGGATAACCCCCACCCCTTTATCTTTTTCTGCCCTGGGGTGCCAGATGGTGGCCGAAGAAACTGTTTTCCCGTCTTGAAAGACTTCAATACTGCCTCTGACATTAAAGGGAATATTCGCGTAATCTTTGTACTCTAAATCGAAGTTTGCATTAAAGGGTTGAGGCTCTATTTGGGTTGCCGTGATGATCTCTAAGTGATCCAGGTCTTTCGCTTTTCGAATGGTGACATCACCACTAAGACCAGGCTCCTTGGGAACACTGCAAGTTTGGGTGGGAGCCCATACACCGACAAAATCAGAACTCACTTTTAAAGGTGATCCATATTTTTTTGAGGGAGTTGTGCAACCTAAAAATAAAATGAATGGAATTATGAAAAGGAGGTTAATACGCATTATAAAAGTGTTCCTAGAGCAAGATTTTTTGTCCATTAAAAAAGGTTGGCAAAAGAATTCCAACCCTCACAAAAAAAAACAGCCGTACAATGGGGATAATTTAATTCAGCCCCGATAGTAGGGTATTCAATAATTAATCAATATAGATGGGCTTTGCATCACAACTTTGTCGCATTCCGATTTTAATGGTTTTGGTTTTGTTGTCTTCGAAATCCGTTACTGTGATAGAGGCAAAAAGCCCTTTATTTGTAGACTTAATTTGCACACCCGACACATCTCCCCACTGGATCATTTCTAAAACTTTGGGATTTTTGAGCAAGATTTTATAAAGTTCATTGTCAGGAGCATCTAAATCTTCAAGATCGTTTACAACTTTTAACAAATAATTACCATAACCAAGCTCAATAGTGAGACAAGCTTCAAGAACAGGAGATTCAGCTAAAACAACTGACGTGAAAAGACTCATCGTTAAAATCATAAATAATTTTTTAATCATTAAGGGCTCCCTGATTAGGTTTTAGAGGTTAAAAAGTTATAAACAGACTGAAGTTAGACCAGATTAAAAAATAAATGGAAAGTTTGAATTTAACTCTTGGAAATATTTCAAATTTAAGAATTCAACTCACTTATGAGGGTAAACTATTGAGAATTTTGAGCAACTGTTCTTTTTGTGTGATTCCTTGTGTAAGCTGAATGCGATAGAGTTTTTTGAGGTGAGAAGCTATCTCTTTTCCGGGAGCAAACCCATATTGAATAAGATCGTCGCCGTTGATGAGAAGCGGGGGTAATTCACCATGAATAAAATACTTTTGGGATTCTCTGAGTTTTACAAACCAATCTTCTTTTATCTGCCCTTGATAGAGCAGCTGATAAATTTCAACGGCTAAGCGACCATTGGGCTGAGATAAGAAAAGAGCCACATCAACTGGCTCCACTTTATTCATCTGTCCTAATTGCAACAAACTTTGAGAGCAATAAATCATTTTTTTACCCAATTGACTGGAGTGTTTCCAAGCGAGAGAGAGTTGGGCGATTTTTTCAAAGTCTTTTTCAAAATGGACTAAAAACCAAAGGATCCATGACTTCTCGGGATCTTTAAGGGGGAGGCTCCAGAGTCTTTTATAAACTTCTCCTTGAAAGCGAAAACCTGAAAACAATTGGGACCATAAACCAAGATCATAGGTTTTTTGAATTCCCAACAAGGGATTATTGGATAAAAGAATTTTTTGCCACTCATCGCGAATTCTCTCCATAGATACTTGATGGATTTGGACAGAAAATTTGCGGATCGCTTCTGTGGTTTTAATATCCATAGTAAAATTGAGATGGGCCTGAAAACGAATGCCTCTCAAAATTCTTAATTTGTCCTCTTCAAAGCGAAGTTCCGGATCACCCACTGTCCGAATGATTTTTTTCATCAAATCGGTTTGACCGCCGACATAATCAATCACTTCTTTAAGTTTTGGATCATAAAAAAGAGCATTAATAGTAAAATCCCGCCTCAAGGCATCTTCTTTTTCAGAAGAGAATTCGATGGATTCAGGGTGACGTCCATCGCGATAAGGACCATCTTTTCTAAAGGTTGCGACCTCAATGGTGAGTTCATCCATCACCACACGACAGACGCCAAACTCTTTACCGACCATCACCGTTTTTTCAAAAAGTTTTGCGATTTGATCAGGGGTGGCATTTGTCGCAATATCAATATCCTTGGGTAGGCGAGAGAGGAGCAGATCGCGAACCGCCCCTCCCGCAATCAGAGCGCGATATCCCGCTTGGGTGAGTCGTTGATGGATCTCAGATATGGTTTTCCAATGGGGATGTTGCTCAAGACTTGACACCTTCCCATTAAAAACGAAAAAGTGTCCCATGTCCATGACTGCTGTTGAGAGGCTTAAAAACTGTTTAAAAAAAGGAGAGCTTCCCTCTTTTGAGGTCATTCCTTTAAATCGTCCGTTAAGCTTTCATCACTACCAAGATTGGCTTAAAAATCAGCACGAAGCTGAGATGAATTATATGCGTGAGAATCAAGACCTCCGTGAAAACCCAAAGTCACAATTCACCACCATGAAATCGATCATTGTCTTTGAACAAAGTTATTTTCCATGGCCTGAGACTTCAAGTTCGCCCCTTAAAAATCTAAAGATCGCTCATTACGCTCGCAGTAAAGATTATCACCTCTGGTTTCAAGAAAAGCTTAAAAATATCATTACCTCTCTTCAACAAGAATTTCCGGGCGAGGACTTTAAAGCTTTCACCGATGCTGTTCCCCTGCTTGAACGCGATTATGGGGCCCAAGCGGCCCTTGGTTGGGTCGGAAAGAACACCTGCTTGATTCACCCTCAAAAAGGCAGTCTTTTTTTTATTGGAGAAATTCTGACCAGCATAGCGTGTAGTGAAGATAAGCCCCAACCGTTGCCTGACTTTTGTGGGAGTTGTACGGCCTGTATGGACGCATGCCCAACCCAAGCTTTAATTGAGCCCAAAAAACTGGATGCTTCTTTGTGTCTGTCTTATTGGAATATTGAGAGCAAAAAATTACCTCCGGTCGAGATCCGAGACAAAATGGGCAGCTGGTTTTTTGGCTGTGATATTTGTCAAACTGTTTGCCCTTGGAACCTTAAGCTCCATAAACTTTCACCCCACTATTTTCATGACCAAGACGAATTCAATCACCACCAAAAATATATAAAAAACGCATCGCCAACCGAACCCACTGAGAAAGATCTTACCGAAGAATTAATATGGATACTGACTCAATCCAATAAATCTTTGATGAAAAATCTTTCTGACTCCCCTTTGTCGAGAGCGGGAGGTCGTGGCCTAAAAAGAAATGCTTTAATTGTGGCCGCAAATATGAAGCTTCAAAAGCTCAAACCCCTCATTGAGACCTACGAAAAAGAACCTTATTGGACTGAATTGGCACAATGGTGCCTCAAAAAACTCGTTTAACCCACATGATATGTTGAGTCGATAAACGGTCAATGCTCCTCTCCTCGACACCGTCCCTATTCGTTGGTAACTTTCTTCCATATGATTTTAATCCCTTCTCTGCTTAAAGCAGAGATTTATCAAAGGAGTCTATTATGGCCATTGAACTACCGAGCCTTCCCTACGCGAAAGATGCCCTTTCTCCCCACCTCTCTCCAGAAACCCTTGAATTCCATTACGGAAAACATCATGCCGGTTACGTGACAAAACTCAATGACATGATCAAAGGTACAGCTTTTGCTGAAAAAACTTTAGAAGAAATTGTCAAAACCAGTGATGCTGGAATTTTTAATAATGCCGCTCAAATTTGGAATCACACTTTTTACTGGAACTCTTTAAGCCCTAAGGGTGGTGGAGCTCCAAAGGGTGCTATAGCCGACGCGATCAATAAACAATTTGGATCTTTTGATGCTTTCAAAGAAAAATTCAGTGTCTCTGCAACGACACTTTTTGGCAGCGGGTGGACCTGGCTGGTTAAAAATGCCGATGGCACTTTATCTATTGAGCAAACCAGCAATGCGGCTTGCCCGATCACTAAGGGACAGAAACCAATTTTAACTTGTGATGTTTGGGAACACGCTTATTATATTGATTATCGTAATGCACGCCCCAACTACATCAACGCCTTTTGGAATTTGGTAAATTGGGATTTTGCTAATAAGAATCTCGGTTAAATTGTGATGGGGTCTGAATTTTTCTCCCCCACCGATCCTGCTCTTTTTTTTCGCTCAGAAAAAAAGAATGACCCAAGGCTTGGAGAAGGGGCTCGCCTTTCTCCAACCCACGCTCCTGAAACAGGAGACTTCCTCATCGCTGGATACCCCGATGATGAAGGCATTCGAATCAACCAAGGACGGCCAGGAGCAAAACTTGCTCCCGATGCCATTCGCTCTCGACTTTATAAAACTTCGGCCAGTCAGTTTCACAAAAACCCATTGAACCTTTACGACCTTGGAAATTTAAAGCCTCTCAAAAATTTAGAGGAACGCCATCAAGCTCTTAAAGAGTCTGTGCGTGATGCTCTATTAAAAGGTCATCGCTGGATTGGTTTGGGTGGCGGTCATGATTATGGCTATCCCGATGGCGCTGGATTTTTAGAAGCCCACAAAGACAGTGCAAAAAAACCTTTGGTGCTTAATTTCGATGCCCATTTAGACGTTCGCTCCACAGAGCTTGGACTCTCCAGCGGCACACCTTTTTACCGACTTCTCACTGACACCTCTTTACCTGCTTTTGATTTTTATGAAATCGGCATTCAACGGCAGTGTAATAGCCAAGCCCATATAAACTGGGCCAAAGAGAGGGGTACAAAAATTCTTTTCTACGAAGATCTTATGATGAGTGGAGAATCACTCTTTAAAGCCACTCTCGATCCCCTCACTGAACTTCTCACCAGTAAACGACCAACCTATATCAGTATTGATATCGATTGTTTTTCTACGGCCTTTGCCATGGGCTGCAGTCAAGCTTGGCCCACCGGATTTTCTCCCAATGATTTATTTCCTCTGCTCAATATTCTTTATGCTCGCCTTGATGTTAAGGTTTTAGGAATTTACGAAGTTTCTCCACCGCTTGATCTTGACGAGCGCACGGTTAAACTCGCTAGCCTTATCGTGCATCAGTTTTTAGGTCCTTTTGCATGAGCCTGATCAGTTTTGGCAGTGACAATCATTCTGGAGTTCATCCTGAACTCCTTGAAGAGATGATCAAAGTGAACACCGGCTATGCCGCTAGTTATGAGCAAGATGAATGGAGTCAGCGCCTCAAAAAAATCATTATCGAAAAATTTGAAGCGCTCGATTCTGCTCTGGTTTTTAATGGTACGGCCGCCAACGTGATTTGTCTGCAAATGGGACTTGAGAGCTATGAGTCTGTGCTGGTGGCTGAATCCTCTCACCTGAATGTGGATGAGTGTGGTGCGCCCGAAAAAATTGCCGGTATCAAACTCATCCCTCTCCCTACTCTTCAAGGGAAAATGGATCTCGATAAAATCGAAGATCATCTGATCCGTCGCGGAGACCAACATTTCTCGCAAGTGAAAATGATCTCTCTCACCCAACCCACAGAGTATGGAACGACCTATAGTTTTGCTGAACTCAAAAGAGTGCGAGAAATTTGCGATCAGTGGAACCTTTTACTTCATATCGATGGGGCTCGCCTAGCCAATGCCACAGCTTTTCTGCAATGTGATTTGATCGATGTGGCTCGCTACGCTGACCTTCTTTCTTTTGGCGGAGCAAAGAATGGTCTCATGCTCGGAGAGTTTGTCATTGTCAGAAATCCCAGCCTTAAAAAAAGTTTACGCCATTTGAGAAAGCAAAGCCTGCAGTTACCCGCCAAGACCCGTTTTCTGGCCGCCCCTTACATTAAATATCTGGAAAACAAATTTTATGAAAATCTAGCTCAATACGAAAATAAACTCGCCCTTGAACTTCATCAACGATTACTCGAAATTCAACAGGTGAAAATCACCCAGCCCACCCAAGCCAACTCGGTTTTTTGCCAAATTCCAAAACCCATTCACAAAGATTTAAAAAAGGATTTTTTCTTTTATGTCTGGGATGAAAAGACTTTTGAAATCAGACTGATGACAAGTTACCTCACCACTAAAGAAGAAATTGCAAAGCTCTCTCAGAGGATGCAAGAACTTTGTTTTTAGAGTTCACCTGATGGAGCACACTTCTTTTTTAAACTGAGTCCTCATTTTCATCCTTTGAGCCTCGTTACAATTCATCCTGGCCACTCTCATCTTGTCAGTCTGACAGAAATTTCGTTGTTTTCGCCCCGAGTCAACTATCGGTCACCTCAAGCCTCATGCTATATAACTTTAAGTCTCAGCCAAAAAGGAACTTTTCTTATGAGCAGCTACCCGCCCATTCAATATTCTGATTATCTTAAAGTTCATGATCTCACCGCTCTGCAATCCCCTCGTAGTGAACAATTTGGTCAAATGGCCCATGATGAAATGCTCTTTATCATTATCCATCAGACCTATGAGCTTTGGTTTAAACAAATTATTTTTGAATTAGATTCTGCTCTTAAAATATTTGGACAAGCGCAAGTGGACGAGCGCCATATGCTTTCGATCAACAATCGACTCCATCGCATTATTGAAATCCAAAAAATTCTGATCTCGCAGGTGGATGTGCTTGAAACAATGACTCCCATGGATTTTCTCGAGTTTAGAGATTATCTTTACCCCGCTTCTGGTTTTCAAAGTGTGCAATTTCGAATGATCGAAAACAAATTGGGGCTTGATAACCGATTGACCTACAACAATCAGGATTACAAAACTTCTCTGGTCAACGAAGACAAAGGTTCGGCCCAAAAAACCGAAAAAGAAAGTTCCCTTTTTATTCTTCTTGAGAAGTGGCTGGAGCGAACCCCTTTTCTTGTCAGTGACCAGTATGATTTCTGGCAAGCCTATCGCAAAGCGGTTTCAGAAAGAATTGAAATGAATCGCAAAAAAATTCACTCCCAAAATGTTGAGCCTGCCGTCAAAGAACAAAACTTAAAAAATGTCGAAGTGATGGAGAAAAGTTTTGAATCTATCTTTGATGAAAACACTTTCAAGCAACTTCAAGAAAATGGCTCTTGGAGACTTTCACACAAGGCTTTACAAGCGGCTCTGTTTATTTATCTTTATCGAGATGAACCGATTTTACAGCTCCCCTTCCATCTGATGCAAAACTTGCAAACCATTGACGAAAATTTCACACAGTGGCGTCAGCGTCATGCTTTGATGGTTCATCGTATGATCGGGATTAAAATGGGAACCGGTGGTTCTTCGGGCCATCAGTATTTAAAAGCTGCCAGTGACAAACACAAAATCTTTCAAGACCTTAATAATCTCGCCACTTTTTTTCTTCCCAAATCAGCTCTTCCTGATCTTCCCAAAGAGCTGGCTAAAAAATTAGGCTTTCACTATTAATACTCTCTGCCCCCAGACATTCCACCACTTGTGTCTGATCGTTCAATGGTAAAGGGTTTTAAATTCAAGAGATGGGTTTGTTCAAGGCGAGGTAACACATTGGTACCATCCAGTCGGTAGTTTGAACGTAACCGGGCCTCAAGGGCAAAATAACATTTTTTGGCCATTTTTGTGTAAGGGAACTCTTGTATACAAGCTTCAAAATACTGGTCTGGAAGCTCCCAAAAGCCAATACTCTCATTTTGCTCATAGATCCGACCTAAAGCATAAAGAATATCGGCCCGTGTTTTAGGTTCAGTGGTCAAATTGAGTTGTTGATGGAGAATTAAACTTTTATGAACGTTCTCCGCGAAAAGTTCGTCGTTCTTGTTTTCTGATTGACCGGGCTCCATCGCTTTTACAAGAGTCATAGGCGGCTTCACTTGCGCCCATTGTTTTAAATACTTTTGCCATATTTTTAAGGTTTCTACTTTAGATTTAAAAACTGGGTTTTTGATATTTTTTTCAGTAATCGCTAAGGCTTCTTTTAACGAATTTTGATTGCGGATGGCAATAGTCAGCATAAATTTAAGGGCGACCATCGCCTCATCCACATTTGTGTTCTTTTGGTTGATAAAGCTATCAAGTGTCTCTAGGGCGATTGGAAATTGACGAGTGGCGACCTGAACTTTGGCAAGATCCATTTTCTCAATTTGCAAAGCAGGATCTTTGGCAAAACCATCATAAAAAACAAAGGTGCGGCCCATGTTGGTGCGAGTATGGCACTCAACACAATAATTCACCGTACTCTGCAAGATCAATTGGGAGAAGTCATAACTTTCAACGAAATAACTCTCTGAGGCTCTCTCAATATTTCTTTTTAAACCCTGAAGTCCCACTTTAAAAAGCGGATCATTGCCTGAAAGTCCCTCAGCAATATGTTTATCCAAAGATGAAGAGTATTGATTAAGCTGAACCAATTTAGTTTTGATAAACATTTTGTTGTTCGGATCAGAATAACGATTTTTATTATAGATGTAAGGCATAAGGTCTTCAAAAGATTTTGAGAGTCCTCTCATTCCTTCGGTCCAACTGGCTTTTTCTTGGCCACCAACGCAAGCTGAAATCAGAGTTATTATTATGAAGCCAATTAAAAAACGATGACGAGGCATTTATTGATCCTTGTTAACTATTGTACTGAACAAGATAAACCAGTTTCACTTCCGTGTCATTGGCTTATCAAAATGGCTCTGACCGGTGAAGCATCACCACCCTTTATTTTTAAGGGTAAAGCCGAAAGGGTGTAAAGCCCTGGTCGAACATCCTTGAGGACTATGCCCTCTAAAATAGCCATATTGTGTTTGTGGATCTGATGATGAGCTTCAAGAGCTTTGCTCTCAAAGGGATCAATCGAAGGAGTATCTATACCGACCAAAAGAACATGCTGTGCCGCTAAAAAATCAATTAATTCAATCGAAAGTGAACAAAAATTGTTATTCCATTTTTGCGGATCTGGAAATGAGAGCGTTTTGAAGAGAACCCGAGGGGCTTTAATGTCTTTTTCTAGAAGATCTTTAATCTCTATCCGATCTCCCACAAGAGTCTGAGTTTCGATCACCTGACAGGGCCCATAGTAGGAATATAATGATCTTTCTGAGATCCCCAGGGCCTGAGAGGCATAGTGGTTAGGAGCATCGGTATGGGCTCCTAAATGCAAAGTTGTGGTTATTTTTGAAAGACCAAGATGATCCCCTTGATCGGTATCCATAACTATCTCACGTGAAAAAGGGGTGTCTCCCGGCCAGACCGCCATTTCACTGGAGATCTCAGGGCTTATATCAATCAGTTTCACGAATACGCTTTGATTGTTTTAAGAACTTCTTCGACATGGCCTTCCACTTTCACTTTGCGCCACTCTTTAAGGAGTTTGCCAGTTTCATCGATGATAAAAGTGCTTCTTTCAATACCCATGACTTTTTTGCCATACATATTTTTTTCTTTGATCACATCAAAAAGCTGACAGAGTTCTTCATCAGCATCAGAAATCAACTCAAAAGGAAAATGAAACTTCTCTTTAAATTTCTCATGGGATGTGAGTGAGTCTCGAGAAATTCCAAAAACTTCAGTCCCTAATTTTTTAAAATTTTTATAATGATCTCTGAAAGCTTCACCCTCCACCGTACAACCGGGAGTGTTGTCTTTTGGATAAAAATAGAGAATGACCTTTTTACCTTTAAGCTGAGAGAGTTGAACCTTTTGCTCATTGGTCGCCTCTGCTTTAAAGGCAGGTACTTTTTTTCCAACTTGAATTGTTTTATCAGACATAAACGTCTCCTTTAAGAAACAAGAAATTGGCTTATCATATACCTTGAGTGATTGATATCAATCCGGTTTTAATCCGAGTAAACCATCATTGACTTGGCGCTTCAGGTCTCCTATGACTTTGCCTATGAAAAAATATGATCTTCCGGTTGAGCTTGAAG
>JBGSSY010000174.1:0-13173 GCA_041736775.1 Bdellovibrionales bacterium
GAACACATCACATTGGTTGAATGTAGAAGCCATATTTGTAACTTTTGAAACATCCCAGCCACTGAGGTCAGAGATGAAGCTTCGGCTTTCGTTGAAGGTCCCATTTAAGTTGGTGACATTAGAAACATTCCAAGCACTTAAGTCTTGGTTAAAAACGCCGGCGAAGGAAAACATAAAGGCCATATCAGTCACAAGGCCCGTGTTCCAGGCACTGATGTTGCCGTTAAAGCTGGTGGCATAATCAAACATCCGGTTCATATTAGTGACTTTAGAAACATCCCAACTGTTGAGGTTTTGATTAAAGCTGGTTGCACCTCGAAACATTCCATCCATACGTGTGACGTTACCGACGTTCCAGCCCCCGATATTGGAATTAAAGTTATACACATCTCGAAACATCTCACTCATGTCGGTTACTTGACTAACATCCCATGCACTAATATCGGAATTAAAAAGGTTAGTGCCATGGAACATAGAATTCATATTGGTGACGTTTGAAACATTCCAGGCACTGAGGTCAGAATTAAAAAGATTAGCTCCATAAAACATCGAGTCCATATTTGTGACTAAAGAAACATTCCATGAACTGAGATCGGAAGAGAACACATCACATTGGTTGAATGTAGAAGCCATATTTGTAACTTTTGAAACATCCCAGCCACTGAGGTCAGAGGTAAAACTTCGACTTTCATTAAAGGTTCCATTTAAGGTCGTCACGTTAGAGACATTCCACGCGCTTAAGTCTTGGTTAAAAACACCGGCGAAGGAAAACATAAAGGCCATATCAGTCACAAGGCCCGTGTTCCAGGCACTGATGTTGCCGTTAAAGCTTGTGGCATAGTCAAACATCCGGTTCATATTGGTAACTTTAGAAACATCCCAACTGTTGAGGTTTTGATTAAAGCTAGTTGCTCCTCTGAACATTCCATCCATACGTGTGACGTTACCGACATTCCAGCCGCCAATATTGGAATTAAAGTTGTAAACATCTCGAAACATCTCACTCATGTCGGTTACTTGACTGACATCCCATCCGCTAATATTCGAGTTAAAGGAATTGGCGTGCTGAAACATAGAATTCATGTTGGTGACATTAGCGACATTCCAAGAGCTAAGATCAGAATTAAAGATATTGGTCCCGTAAAACATCGAGTCCATATTGGTGACTAAAGAAACATTCCAAGAACTGAGATCGGAAGTGAACACATCACATTGGTAGAATGTAGAAGCCATATTTGTGACTTTAGAAACATCCCACCCACTGAGGTAAGAGGTGAAGCTTCGGCTTTCGTTGAAGGTCCCATTTAAGTTGGTGACATTAGAAACATTCCAAGCACTTAAGTCTTGGTTAAAGGAGCCTGCGAAGTTAAACATAAAACTCATATTGGTGACAAGGCCCGTGTTCCAGGCACTGATGTTGCCGTTGAAGCTTGTGGCATAATCAAACATCCGTGTCATATTAGTGACTTTAGAAACATCCCAACTGTTGAGGTTTTGATTAAAGTTGGTTGCACCTCGGAACATTCCATCCATGCGAGTAATATTGCCGACAGACCAACCGTTTAGGGAGCCATTCATCAGCCATGCATCTCGGAAAGTTTCTTGAAAACTTGTTAAGGTGACTGCGAGCTGAGGAACATCAGTAGCCGTTAAAGTAAGATTGTTACAACCAAAGTAGGCTTGAGACATTCTTTCAAAAATGACTTCACCCCATTGAGATATATTAATTAGTTTGCGACGATCTCCCGTATTATTAAAAACGAGGCCACCAAAAGTGCCACGGATATTGACCGTGTAAGTTCCAGGACTGGAGTATGTGTGGGTTAAGTTAGGGTCATTAAAGGCAGTAATGTCGTTACGGGTATTGTCCCCCCAATCCACATTAAAATTGTAGGAAAGCCCATTCACCAACGGCAACGTAATCTGGTTAGCAGCGGAACTACCGGGATTGTTGGTTTTAAAGCTCAGAATAAAACCTTCAAATGCAACTCCTGAAAGAGTATCTAAAATTGTATTATCGTCGGTAAGATTAGTAACGGTGATGTTTCCGGTATGATAGATTGTTCCGATCACTCGCAGAGCAAGAGTATCCCCCAAAAAAACTCGAAGATTTGCTGGTGAACCCGGGGAAAATGAAACCCAGGCCATACCATTCAGCTGGTATTCAAAGAGAGGTGTGCCGACACTCAACATCGCAGAGAGTTCAATATCAATAGGAGCATTAATGCCTGTAAAGGTAAGAGTTCGACTGAATCCAAGATAATCTTCCCAATTCATTGGATCTGGAGTTACATCTCTTTTTTCCCACGCCGCAAAAGCAATAAATTGGGAATGAGCAACAGTTGACCATAAAATGATACAGTAAATAAAGGCCAAAATGAGCGATCGAAACATGATAGATAATTATCGGTTTTTAGGCCAATTGCTGTAGTCTCTGGCCAAGTCAGATGATTAAAAAGTCTCAGAATGAATCAATCGGCTTGCAAAAGTTTAATATTTTAGTGTGAGCAAGTTTGCATTATGAAATTTTCAAGCCAGATGTGGCTTGAAACAGGGGAGGATTTAAGGGCACGATCGGTCTCGGTGAGAACTTTGTAGGTGCGTTCTATTTTTCGCTCATTCCAGAGTCGAGCTTGGTTGAGGTACTCTTTGAGAAAAAAGTGGGGAACTCCGGCAAAGGTAGAAAGTTCACGTCCAGAAAAGCCCTGTTGTTCTCCCACTTTGGTTTGCCGTAAAAGACGGATGTGGCGATGGACCATACCTAAAATGCTGACTTCACTTTGACCGTCTTCAAGCAGATCAGCCAAACACATAAGTGCCCTTGCTTGATCACTTTTCCCAATAGCATCAGTCAGGTCAAAAACATTTTGGAGTTTAATACGTGAGGCCACTTTCATCACGTCATTGGCCGTGATGGTGTTTCGATTGCCAATGTATTGTCCTAGTTTAATGATTTCATTTCTGAGTTCAAGAAGGTTAGGACCCACAATTTGCATCAAAAGTTGAATGGCATCATTATCAACGTTGAGGTTCTGTTGTTTGCAAATGTATTTAACCCAATTGGGAAACTCATTGTCGTAAGGTTTACTGAAGTGAAAATGGGTCACCGACTGAAAGTAGTCTTTGACATAGGATTTACGGCTATCCGGTTTATCGCCAATAAAAACCAAAAAAGTGGATGGAACTGGTTTAGTGAGAGCCGGAGAGAGGACCTTCCAGTCTTGCTCTTTTAAATCCTGGGCTCTTCGGATCATAACAAGCCGAGTTTCAGTCATCATAGGCAGAGTTTCGATAATATCGAAGATGCGGCTCGCTTCGTTTTCTCTTCCATAAAAAAGATCAAAGTTAAAATCTTTAAGACTTTCGTTGATCTTTTGTTTTTTGATAAAATCAATGGCTTCTTCAATAAAAAAATCTTCTTCACCAGAAAGATAAAGGATGGTTCCTTTTTTGAGGGTGATATAATTTTTAAGATCCAGTAGTGAACTTTTTTGGACCGCCATTAAAAATTCTCCGTCAATCGATCAAAAGCTTCTTGCATCATATCTTTGGCTACAAGTTTCACAGTCTGCTGTCTTCGAGATTGATTGTAAAGGACATTTGAAGAGCGCAAACCCTGTTTTTTAAGCAGCGAGCCACGATAAGCTTTTTCTCCAACGACATTCGTTTGCCAAATGACTTTTTCATCCCTTGCTCGAACAAGTTTGAGATTCGTTGATGCTTTGACAGAATAAACAGTGAAATAAGAAGCGACGTAGGTTTCTTCTTGGTTGGTGGCGGGATTAACATTTCTAAAACCAGGTTCAGATCCACTATTTATACTCTCAATACTAATAATTGCACCTTTGAGAAGCACTTCGGCCGCATTTTTTGAAGCAACTTGTGTAAAACCCGACCGCTGAAGTTCTTCTTTGAGGGCTTGGGTAAAGGCCGCTTCAGCTCCCACTTCTGAGGATTGGTTCTCAAACATTTCAACAAAAACAGTTTTATGCCCACCCGGAAGGCTTCGGTTTTGATGTCCAATTTGGTAGGCACACGAAAGGGAAAGGAGTGGAAAAAGGATGGCCAATAACTTCATGTGTCTACGTTAGTCTTTACACCTTCATTTTTCAATACAGAAATTGAAAATAGAGCGAAACAACACTATTCTGGTGCACGTTATGAAAAAGTACGATTTTGCGAAAAAGAAATTGATGACTCCAGGACCGGTACCCTTGCCGCAGTACGTGCGAGAGAGTTTAGCACTTTACGAATGTCATCATCGCACCAATGAGTTTACTGAAATTTTGATGAACACATTTACTCTTTTAAAAAAAATATTCCAAACCGAAGAGCATTGTTTTCTCCTCTCCTGTACGGGTACCGGAGCCATGGAAGCCGCTCTGGTTAATACTTTAAGCACAACCAGTCGATTGGCCTATATAGATTCCGGAAAGTTCGGTGAACGCTGGGGGAAAATGGCAAAAGCTTATCACATTGAAAGTGATGCTCTTGCCTTTCCTTGGGGGCAAGATATTGATCTCAATCAAGTTGAAAAAGTTTTGGCGACTGGAAAATACTCGGCCCTTGCCTTTCAAGCCTGTGAAACCAGTACCGGTGCCCTTTTACCAACCCAAGAACTTTCCCAGCTCTGCCAAAAATACAATGTTCTCTCTATTGTCGATGCAATTACCGCTCTTGGTGCTGTCAATATACCCATGCAGTCGTGGGGCTTAGATGTTTTAATTGCCGGTTCACAAAAAGCTTTTATGCTTCCCACGGGTATGGCCTTTATCAGTCTCTCAAAAAAAGCTCAAGGGCTTGAAAGTGATTTGCCTAAGTATTATTTTAATCTTGCTGCTGAAAAAAAATCCAATCTCGAAGGGTCCACTCGTTATTCGACACCGACCCATTTTATCATTGCCCTCGAAATGGTTCTTACAGAGATCATTGAAAAAAGAGGATTGCAGAATCACTTAAAAGACATTGATGATAAAGCCAATTATTTTCGTTCTCTTCTTGATCTTGAACAATTTCCTCAAACGGCCAGTCCGTCCCTCACTTGTTTAAAAGTTCCTGTGGGAGCGAGTGCTAAAAAAATCAAAAAACAAGTGGCTGAGGATGGATACGTGATTATGTCTGGACAAGATCACCTGGCTGATTTGGTTTTGCGCGTGGGTCACATGGGTGAGATGAGTAAAGATGATTTATTAAAAACAGCTTTAAGCATAAAGAGTCACCTTAAGTGATTTTTTTGAACGTCCCATTTTGTATTTTATCTCTCTTATGAGGTTATAACGATTTATGAACCAACTAAAACCTCTGATTTTGATTACCAATCGTTTTGACTCTTCAGTTTTAGCAAAACTTAAAATCGAAACTGATTTTGAAATTCAAAAAGTGGATTCTCTCACAAAAGAAAAAGCTCTCCTCGAAAGAGCTGAAGTTCTGATTATTCGCAGTTCAACTCAGGTGGATCGTGACTTTTTAAAAAACTGTAAAAATCTGCGATTTATAATCACCTCGACCAGTGGTTTTGATCACATCGATCTCGATGCGACTCGAGACCTTAAGATTCGCTGCTTTCACACACCACAAGCTCAAGTCGCTGCTGCCGCAGAAATGACTCTTTTGCTCATAATGGCTTCATGCCGTCAATGGAGCCGAGCTCAAGATCAAGTCCGTTCCGGAGTTTGGCGCCGAGAAGAACTAATGGGTCGCTCTCTCCGTGGGCAAACCTTGGGCCTTATTGGAGTCGGCAGAGTGGGGCGCGAAGTGGCACGTCTAGCCACTGCAGTCGGATTAAAGGTTGTAGGGTATGACCCCTATTTGACCGATGCTCCCGATGGCATTCCGATGATGGGTTATGAAGAAATGATGAGAACTTCACAGATAGTGAGTCTTCATGTGCCAAAAACTAAAAGAACCCGTCACATGATTAAAAAAGAAACCATCAGTTGGATGGATCCGGATGCCACTTTAATCAACATGTCTCGCGGGGATGTGATCAATGAGTCTGATTTGATTGATCAATTGATGAAGTATCCTCATTTTACAGCAGGTCTCGATGTTTACACCAGGGAGCCCTTGCCCATAGACTCTCGTTTACTGCTCCTTAAGAATGTGATTCTCACGCCACATATTGGCGCAACCACCCAAGAGGCCATAAAGGAATCAAGTCACATGGCCCTTGAAAAGGCGTTGCTTCTGCTTAAAGGACAGACGGTGAGTGATGAACTTCCCCCCAATAGCCTTTGGTACAACGAATAAATCACAGTAAAAAGATGTATTTATGACAAGAGTCTTGTTAAATCCATCCCGTGTCTTCAATAGTTGTCATAGGCTCCCAATGGGGAGACGAGGGAAAAGGTAAATTAGTCGACGTCATGGCTTCTCAAAGTCATGCTGTTGTTCGTTTTCAAGGCGGCGCCAACGCGGGTCACACCTTGATTGTGGATGGCAAAAAAACCGTTCTCCATCTCATTCCCTCAGGAGTCCTTCACTCCCATGTTCGCTGTATCATTGGTAGTGGAGTCACTCTTGATCCCTATGAACTGGTGAGTGAAATTCAAAGTCTCAAAAAAACCGGTTATCTTTCTAACTCTCAACAACTTCAAATTTCTGACGGTGCTTTATTGGTTCTGCCTTTTCATCGTCAATTGGATCAAGCTCGCGAAGCCTGGGCCACAGGCACAAAGATCGGCACCACGGGGCGAGGAATTGGTCCCTCTTACGAAGACCGAGCTTCTCGCAGAGCCCTTCTTTTTAGAGATCTCTACTGCGACGATTTCAAAGAAAAATTGGCCCGTTGTCTTGAAGAAAAAAATACTCTTCTTGAAAAACTTTATGGTCAGGCGCCGGTGGATCTCGAAAAAATCTATACTGATCTTCTTGAAGTGGCTCAAACATTAAAGCCTTACCGTTGTGCCGATGTCGCTTTTGAAGTGACCAATATGATCCGCTCTGGAAAAAAAGTTTTATTTGAAGGTGCCCAAGGAATTTTATTGGATAACTTTCATGGAACATTTCCTTTTGTAACCAGTTCTTCAACCGGTGCCGCTGCCGCTTGTTCCGGTTCAGGAGTGAGTCCCTTACTTCTTGATCGTGTTTACGGAATTACTAAAGCCTATTGCACTCGTGTAGGAACAGGTCCTTTTCCCACCGAACTTAATAATGAAATTGGTGACTTGTTACAACGAGAAGGCCACGAGTTTGGTGCGACCACAGGTCGTCGCAGACGTTGTGGATGGCTTGATTTAGTGGCTCTACGTTACGCTATTTGTGTGGGTGGAATCGATCGCCTGATTTTAACCAAGCTTGATATTTTAAGTCACCTTGATCAAATTCAAGTTTGTACCCATTACGAAATCAAAGGTAAAAAAGTCGAAAACTTTTCTTTTATCAGCAATGATATAAACCTTGTAAAGCCCATCTACAAAGAGCTTCCCGGTTGGAAGTCAGATATTTCCAAATGTTTGAAGTTTTCCGATTTGCCTTTACAGGCTCAACAGTATGTCGAATTCATTAAGGCTCAAGTGCAGGTTGATATCCCTGTGGTGTCTGTCGGCCCTGATCGAATGCAGACCATCTATGAGTCTGATATCTTTACAGAAACACCAAGAAGAAATGCTGAAACTCTTAGCGGTTTTTCTCTCTCGTAAGGATCAATTGTTCCAAAAAGAGGTTGACTTTAAGCCTCTGTAATCAGAAAACTGTCCACCTAATAACTTAGTGATTCGCTAGCTCAGTTGGTAGAGCATCTCCCTTTTAAGGAGAGGGTCCATGGTTCGAGTCCATGGCGAGTCACCATTTTTTTCATGCGTCCCTATCGTCTAGAGGCCTAGGATGTATCCCTTTCACGGATAAGACACGGGTTCGACTCCCGTTGGGGACGCCATTTCACAATACAGTATACAGTCTACCGTGAACCGTCTACCGTATACGGAATAACACCAATCTTGGCATGCATCAGTTTATAAATACTCACACCAAGCTTATCTATGACTTCATGAATTTCCAAATCTTTACAGTGAGCTAAACGGAGTATTGTTTTACACTCTTGAGCAGAAGCATATGCTGTATGGAAATATCTTCGTTTTTCTGCGGGAGTTCTCTTCGCATTCCCCTCACTCAAATTCAAAGCAATTGAAGAAGCCGCCCTTTGCAATTGATCTCTCAAGTGACCCTGTAATTTTAATTCTTCAGTTTTCTCATAAAACTCCACCGCAAAATCCAGTGTCCTGAAATTCTTCATAGATCCTCCTATTGATTCTGGAAATGACCAAGCAAAGTAAACGCCGAAACATCTCAAAAGTAGAGGTAAGATAGGTATGCTAGTCCGTTTGAAGCCCGGACTTACTTTCCTGAGGGTGACTTTTTCATCCTATTTCCAGATGTATGAAAAGAGCCAGCAAAAGGAACCCCGTGGTCTTCAACGTCAGAAAAGGATATCGGTACGCCTTTCAATTTTGTGGATTCAATCACAGAAAAATGAAGGTGTGGCATAATTGTTAATCCGACCATACCGCTGCACGCGATCGGCTGTCCTTGCTGAACGGGCTCACCGACTTTAACCAAAGCACTGCCTTTCTGTATATGGGCGTAATTGGAGAAGTTGCCGTCAGAGTGCTCTATTAAAATATAATTTGAGTCCCAGCCGAAACCATTAAAGTTGTCCACAACCGCAGCCACAACTCCATCTCTTGCAGCGAGAACTTGAGTTCCATTGGGCATCACAAAATCCCACGCATAATGATGCAGATCTCGGTGGGTAGTGAAGCTGTTATTGCCTTGAACCACCCAGAGTGTAGTTCCTGATGCCCAGGGAAGCTTGTAGGGTGAAGAGCTTGGTGGCGGATAGTGACTCAAGTCCTCAGGTCCGCATATAAAGAAGATAAAAAAGAAATAGAGACCAAACCATGTAGAAAGAAAACATGAAAGTCTTCTTGAATTTTTAACCCAGAACTTGGGTCGGAACACCAAAGCTAAAATAAAAAGAGCGACCAAAGTGAGGCTGATGAAAAATGCGGCGACGAAAATCAGAAAATACATACGAAAAATTTAATCGAGTTGGAGAAAAAAGTCAGCCTGCTCAGGGACTCAAAAACACGACCTTAAAGGGAATCGAACCCGAAGGGTGAGGTGAGAGTCGGGGACGCCAATTTTGACTTTCCAATCAACCTACTGAAATTACATCAATTTTTTGGGTTCGATAGTGCGCCTTTTTACGACGAGACATACCATATAAGCTATATTATAAATTTAGTATGTGGCACGTTTTTTTGGAAACGAGCGCAGTTAAAGCACTCAATAAAGCACCGAAAGACATCCAGGAAAAGTTCGAGAAATGGAAAGATATTGTTCAGCTTCAAGGGCCAAAAGGACTTTTTGAGATCAAGGGTTTTCGCGACCACGCTTTGAAAGGCGAATGGCAAGGAGCCAGAGCAAGCCGACTGAATGATCAATGGCGAGTCATTTATTACGTTGTCGCCAATGAAGTTAAAATTTTAGTGATGGAGGTTACGCCGCATGATTACCGGAAAAAAGGTTAAAAAAATTCTAAAACACGGCGATTTTGTACCCGCCAAAACTCGAATCTCTATGACTCCGGGGCATTCTCTTCGAGTTATTCGTGAACTCCAAGAACTCTCGCAAAACGAACTAGCCAAAATCAGTGGTCTTCCTCAATCCACTATCTCTGGAATGGAAGCTGGTCGAATTAATATCGGAGTTGAGAGAGCAAAAGTTCTTGGGAAAGCATTACGCGTTCATCCGGCTGTGATTGTATTCCCAGGATGGGATGTCAGCGAGGCCTCTTGAACACCGAGCTGATTATAGGATTCAATTCGACTGAAGCTAATGTGGCACACCTGTTGCTCTAAAAAGTTCAAGAACGAGAGTGAGAACTTTTTCACTCGGTATCGCTCAAATGACGTTAATTGACGTGACAAAAATCGTCCTTTTGGCCATGAAATTGTGCTTTAAAACGGGAGTCTACATTGAACAAATCCATTTCCATTTTCTTATGCAGTGGAATACTTTTATTATCTCTTGTCACCAGTTGGTCATCAAATGCGGCGACTGAACTCAATTACGATCATGCGGAGATGGTCCGATTTATTCTAAAGCATGGACCCGTCAAACGGACATGGGATGGCAATCACTTCATTGAGACACCCTTATTTGTTGGAGAAGTCTCTGAGCCTATAGTTCAATTGGTGAGCAAAGAAGAAATGCTCGTCATTGTTGCAGGTCAAGCACCAGGCGTAGTGGCCATGTACGATAGCGAATTGAAAACTATGTTTCTGGATAAAGACATCGACCCGAAATCACCGCAAGGATACTCCATAATTCTTCATGAACTCGTTCACCACGTTCAAAATGTAATGGGCCTAACTGACGCAACTCGCTGCCCGATGTCGCTTGAATATGATGCCTACCGTATTCAGATGATCTATCTCGATAACCACAAGAGTGAAATAGATGAAAACTTTTACAAGACCATGCAGTTTAGCTCATTGGCAATGGGTGCTCAGATGATCTGTCGCGAAGACGGATAGTGGTAAAGTTAAAAATCTAATTTCAATCTTTCAGCAATCTGTTGAACTTCACTGAGAGAAGAATAATTTGCATCACCTGTTACAGTAATTGAGACAATTCCTGCATTAGGAATACACCGTATCATAATTGTTGTGTCAGTTTTTCCAGATGCTATCCAAGTCACATCACTGCCAAAAGTCGTTGGTAAATTGACGTCATATTGGGTATTAGGAAGAATTGAATGAACATCATTGCTCGCTTCAAGTACTTTTTTGCCACGTTCAACACAGTCTTTATCTGACATTGTATTCGTATATCCAAACCAGAGATTAGTAATAAATGGACCCGCTTCAGCTTGATTGCCGATTAATAAAAAAACAGTTAATAATGTGAACGATTTAAGAAAAAAATTCATATAATTTACACCTTTCTATAAGTTATTACGTTTTCTAGCTATGTTTTTAAAAAAGCAAAACTTGTACCATGATTTTTTTTGCCGTAGGCCGCTTGATCCTGTATCTTACAAATTAACTCTAACCAGCAGGTCGTCGATTGAGAGTCTCTACAATTTCTATAAATCAAAAGAAAATCTCAAAAATAGGGAGCTATTTTTTATTTATGCTCACGACTTTTTTCGCGATGATGTCGACCAGTTATGGACAAACTGATTTGATCCTTGAGGGAAGTCAGCTTTGGCAGAGTCGCAATGATCAGAGAGTTCCGGGTGATACGGGCACTCCCTTTTCAATCTCAGATTTGAATCAGGGACCTTTTGCGGGATATAGGATTTATGCAGGTCATAAATGGAATAAACGGCATGAGGTGCGGGCCCTTTATGCTCCCTTGGCAATTAATGTTAATGGTTCATTCAACCGAGTCGTGGATTTTCAGGGAGCAAGCTTTGCTGCAAATACGGATACAGCAGCTTATTACAAATTTAACTCTTATCGGTTGACCTATGCCTACCATTTTAATCGTGTAGGGGATTGGTTACTGGCTTTGGGGTTCACCGCCAAGGTCCGTGATGCAGAAGTTCGTTTAGAACAAAACGGCCTGGTTCGTAGTAAATCCAATATTGGTTTTGTTCCTCTCCTTAACTTTCAAGCACGATATGAGTTTAATAGAAATTGGCTTTTTCGGTTCGATTTTGATGGTCTTGCGGCTCCTCAGGGGCGTGCAATTGATGCAGCCTTTTTTATAGAGAGAAACATTGATCCTCTCTCAGTTTTTGCGGGCTACAGAACCATTGAAGGAGGAGCGGATAATGAAGAAGTTTATAACTTTGCATGGATCCACCAGGTCGTCTTTGGTGTCGGATATCATTTTTAGCAAAACTGATTCATTAAACAATTTTAAAAAGAGCAAATAAAATGAAAAGCCAAAAAAAATTAAAAGAGCAAAAGAAATCTAAAAAAACCAATTCATCTCTTGCTATTGAGCACAAGTTTTCAAAATCCACACTTGATTTTTTAGTCAAAGCCGGTCGACAGAAAAATCCCTTATGGCTCGAAAAAAATAAAGAAGAGTATGAGAAAACTTTACGGAAACCATTTGTAGAATTAGCGGAAAAAATAAAAAGCGAACTTCAGTCTGAAGCTTTTGGCTATCACTTTCCAACCAAGGGTTTAGCGCGGATAAAAAGACCAGACTTTAAAGTGAGGGGAGGACAAAAACAATATAAAGATTGGATATCAATGATCGCCAGTCGTCCCTCAAAATCTCGATTTGAAAGTAACCCGCATTTGTTTTTTGGACTTTTTCCCAATGAAGAGGCTCAAATATTATTAGCCGCTGGATTATGGCAGCCGACTTCTCAACAGCTTCGAATGATCCGAGAAGTGATCAACAAAGACGCTCGTCCTTTTTATGAACTTTTTGCGGATAAAGATTTTAAAGCTCGTTTTAAAAAAGGTTTCTCTATGGATAAGGTCTCACTGCGGGTTCCGCGTGGATTTTCTGAGAATCATAAAGATATTCATTGGCTGAAACTAAAAAACTTTGTGGTGTTAAAAGAAATATCATTCAAGGATTTTACCTCTTCAAAATTCAGTGATTCTGTAATTAAAGATTTTCGACAAGCTTTAAGACTCAATCAACTTATTGATAAAGCCCTTAAGAACCAATGGCCTTCTCATTAAGTTTTTTTGAAGATTTATCCCTTTTATGAATACGATCTTATCTTCTCAAACTTTTGTTCATTAATGGGGATCAAAAATTATAAGTTGAGAGCTTTCAGAATCGACTATGACGTTGTCTGGCTTAAGGATCATTTCTACTTTAAAAAAATTCCCTAACTCTTTTTTTCTGTTTGCGGGGACTCGGTACTGAACCCAAAGTGTATCGGGACTTAAAAAATTGACTTCATATTGACCATCACGAGCTAAAAAATCTCGAATTTGATAAAGCCAATAGATAAACTCTTTCGTCAGATAATCCTTCTTGACGGGGTTGGGGTGATCCTCAAGATTGTATCCCTTGATATCAGAAAAATGAAGAACTCGGCCTTGAACTTCTATGGGTTCGCGAACCACAACACCCTTTATCTTATCAGTGAGTTCCCTCAGAATTTTTAAAGCAAAGACATCCTGTAAGAGACTGGTTCGTTCATAATAATTTTTCCTTATTTTTGCGTCACCGGAACGTCTGTTGATGTCT
>JBGSSY010000285.1:0-3848 GCA_041736775.1 Bdellovibrionales bacterium
GATGTCTCTTCGTTAAAGGAGAAACTTCCACCGGAAAATCCATAATAAAAGTGGGTTGAATCAGCTCACTCTCCGCTGAGAGTTCAAAAAGCTTCATGACCATTTCACCTTTGCTTGTGGGTTTTTTAAGATCTGAGCCGAGGCTTTTTAGTTTTTCAAACATTTCTGTTTCGCTCGCTGTTTCAGGATCAAGTCCGGCGTACTCTTTAACACCATCATAAACAGTGAGGCGCCGCCAAGGAGGAGTAAAATCAATTTCTTGTCCTTGATACATTACTTTAGTTGAACCGGTAATTTTACGAGCGAGATGAGCCACCATTTCTTCAAATTGATTCATCTGATAAATATAATCGGTATAAGCTTCATACCACTCAAGCATTGTGAACTCAGGATTGTGTGAACGATCGATTCCTTCGTTACGAAAATTTTTACCCACTTCATAAACTTTTTCAAAACCACCAACGATGAGTCGTTTTAAATAAAGTTCAGGAGAAATCTTGAGATAAAGCTTCATATCTAAAGCGCGATGATGGGTCGAGAAGGGATAAGCGGCTGCTCCACCGTAGATCGGCTGCAGAACGGGAGTTTCAACCTCAAGAAAACCACGATCATTTAAAAATGAACGTATCTCAGAAATTATTTTTGAGCGAGTCTCAAAAACTTTGCGACTCTCTGGATCCATGATCAGATCCAAATGGCGATAACGATACTTAAGTTCGATGTCTTGAATACCATGATATTTTTCGGGAAGAGGTTCTAAAGTTTTACAGAGGATTTCAAACTTAAGGGTATGAAGTGAAAGTTCACCTTTTTGACTTTTAAAAACATAACCTTCAATGCCAATGATATCGCCGATATCAATATTGTCATAAGAGATTAGACCCTTCTCATCCAATTCAGCTGTTCGAAGATAACATTGGATCTGTCCGGTTTGATCTTGGATATTAAAAAAAGCCGCTTTACCCATGGGCCTTCTGGTCATCAAACGACCGGCTACTCTGAAAACTTGATCTTCTAATTTTTCCCCAGCGGCAATTGAACTAAAACGTTCAATCAATTCTTCCACCTGAGCTGTTCGATCAAAGTTATGAGGAAAGGGATCAATACCCTTTTCTCTTAAGGTATTGAGTTTTGCTCTTTTCTCGGCACGAATGGGATTGTCTCCACTATGATTCATTGAAATTGGCTCCAGTTTATTATTGTTGACCGACGTAGGTGTCCATCACTTGATGAAGAAGTTCAATGGCTTCTTTTTTAGGTCTTTGAAAGGCATTTCGACCCATGATACTTCCAAAGGAACCACCGATAGCAAGCTCTTTGACTTCTTCAAGGACTTCTTTGGTTCCTTTTGCAGCTCCCCCACTAAAAATCACAACGCGTTTACCGTTGAAACAGGACTCAACCACATGACGTGTTCGATCAGAGAGTTTTGTGATGGGAATGCCAAGGGATTCATAAACTTTTTTAGCTTCAGCCTGTTCAATATGAGCTGTGGGCGGTTTAACTTTAATAAAATGAGCACCCAATTGAGCGGCGATTTGTGCCGCGTAAGCAATAACGTCAATAGCGGTTTCACCGTCTTTAGAAAGTTGTTCACCACGAGCATAGGACCAAATCACAACCAGAAGTCCTGCTTGTTTGGCCTGCTGTGCGGCCATTGCAATCTCTTCGTACATTTCTTTTCTCATGCTACTGCCTGGATAGATGGTAAAACCTATTCCGACACAACCCAAACGAAGGGCATCATCCACTGATGCGGTGACGGCCGAACAAGGAGAATCGTTAGAAAAAAGGGTGTCTGAGTTGTTCATTTTAAGAATCAGGGGAATTTCTCCTGCAAAATCTCGGGCAACGGCCTCGATAAAACCTAAGGGGGCGGCATAGGCACTGCAGCCGGATTCAACCGCGAGGCCAGCGTGATAACTGGGGTCATAACCGTTGGGGTTTTTTGCGAAACTTCGTGCTGGACCGTGCTCAAAACCTTGATCCACTGGCAGAATAACCACTTTTCCTGTTCCAGCGAGGCGGCCGTGATTAAGAATTCGGGCCATATTGGTCAATACTCCGGGATTATCAGCACCGTACCAGCTTAGTATCTCTCTTACTCTAGGCGTCATTAAGCTCTCCTTCAATAAAGGTCCACAGACTATTCATTCCTGGCATTGAAATCAACTTTAAAACTATTTGGGTTTGCGGGTTAAGCCTTTAAAAAGTTCTGACTTTTACGACGGCTCTTTTAATACTGAGAACTTCCTCTTTAAAAGCATCCATATAATCTAATGCAAACTTTTTAGGATCGTGCAGGCCAAAGTCCGAGAGAGCGCAGGTTTCAACCGGTGTACCTTCGTTGGTGACATTCACTCCAAAGTGAATCAAGGAAGAAGTGAGCGAAAGTGTCGCAATGCTAATGTTGAGCTTCTTTTTCTCCCAGTAAATATCATCGCCAAAGCGTTTTAAAGCATACTGGCCATGAGTCGCCTCCCTAATTTTCTGCAAAAGGATTTCTCCCATTAAACGCTGAAGGGCCACAGCACTGGAAAGGGGAAATTGAAAAATTTCGATAATAAAATGCAGCATATTGTCGCCTGCAATTTTAGAATTTACCCTGAGGTCTTCACCATCCATCATATGCTCAAGGCTCACTTGACAGGCCCCGTTCCAAGCCACAATAGAGTCGCCGAGAACACCATGTTTGAGATAGTTACTCAGAGGAGCAAGCTGGGTTCCATCATATTTTAATTTTTCTTCGACCCAAAGAGTGTGCATTATAATATCTCCTTTAAAAGGGATTTTCGGGCCCGAGTAAAACGTTGGCAAGATTCGCATTCACCACAAGGTTTCAGACCATTAAAGTAACAAGACCAAACTCGATCAAGATCAGCACCAAACACCTGTAGACTGCGAATAATTTCTTTCTTATCCATAAGCTGTGAAAAACACTGAATCTCAACTTGGTTTCGAGTCGAAAGTTTAAAACACTGATTCATTTTTTCAATATACTCGACACTGTTATCGGCAAAAGTCTGTGCTTCTTCGCGATTAAATCCAGGAACAATTCGATCCGCTCCCCGGCTTTCAGCAAATGCCGCCGCCACATTCAAAAGAACTCCGTTGCGATTAGCGACCCAAACTCTTTGCGCCGATTGAATCGAGGCCGCTTCGCTTTCAATATCGACTTCGGTTGTGGGAATGCTTTCAGTTAAGGAAGTGAGAGAGTTTTGTGACCATTTAAAAACTGAAGAAATATCCAAAGTTTCTAAAGGTATGTTGAGCTGTTTCGTAAAATAAAGGGCTGCATTTTTTTCTGCGTCATGGGCTTTTTGACCGTAATTCAAAAAAAGGCCTTCGACTTCACCGGGCCAGGTGACAGACGCTTTATAAAGGTTAAAGACAGAATCCAATCCGCCTGAGATGAGCACCACAGCTTTAATTGACATCCCATGGATTTAGCGGCCCTGAGATAAAATCTCAAGGGCTATTTTACCAGGATCACTTAAATGAACTTGAGGAGTGACTTAAAATCAATCGAACGAGGATCGAGAGCGAATTCGGCATCAAGGTAAGCTTTTGAAAATTGATCAATTTCTTGTTTCTTCTCGGGCCAATGATCTTGGCAGCGAAGCATAAAGTCCCTTGGCCCTTCCCAAGATTCTTTTTCGAGACCCTTTTTTTGCATCTTGAGTTGAAAAGAGTAATAAGCTTTTTGCGCCTCACTGACTTTTTTATCTTTGGTTCGATGGGTCACTCTCACCCATAAATAAAACGATAGGAGCACCAAAAGTGAGAGGGTCAAAAGCAGACTCTGACTGAGATCATCAAAACCGAGCTGGGCAAAGAAACTTTTTTGA
>JBGSSY010000186.1:0-6744 GCA_041736775.1 Bdellovibrionales bacterium
TTCAAAATTGGTACTACCAATAATATCTCCCCAATGGAAAAATATTTCATTCGCCGCCGCCAGCATAAGTATTGCCATCAACCCAGGCCCTACCATTACCACCGTTAGCGTTTACACTAGCGCTACCAGCCCCACCGCCGCCATCAAGTCCATTGGTTCCTTGCCCCGGAGTGCCCGATCCGGGATTATCATTGAACGCCTGTCCGCCACCGCTGCCACCGTTACCGCCTCCTGTTCCCCCACCCGGCGTTCTTGAAGCACCGCCGCCGCCGCCAATGGCAGCAAATCCAAATGCCGTAGAGTTTCCACCATTACCACCTCGTGTGTTTGAATTAACATCCCTGGCAGCGCCGCCGCCGCCGACAGTAATAGTATAGGATCCTGTAGTAAGTGTTTGAGAGCCGTCAATCATGCCACCCGCGCCGCCGCCGCCGGCGTTGACACCAGAATCTCCCCTACCGGACCCGCCGCCGCCGCCGCCGCCGACAATGAGATAGTCCATCGGGCCATCAGCCGTTACCGTGAATGTGCCACCGGTCGTAAACGTGTGATAAACATATTGGCTGCCATCCGCATCACCCGTTGGAACCGTCGTAACCGTTCCACCGGTTGCTTCTTGCGCCTGCACATTTGAAACTGCCGCACTCACGAAAACTGTCAAAATGAACAATCTCGCAAACCCTCGCAAAACGTATTTTGGCATGTTGAACCACATATGCGTCTGACTGATTGCGGAGAAAAAGCCAGCAATCAAAGCGATCAACAAAGCACTGGAGGCCCAAGCTTTTGAGAGTATTTTTGTAGATTGAGTTGAGGTCTGGGTGCTCGGGACAGTCTTTTTTGGGTTTTTCCGTGTCAGACTGATATGTTTTAACCACTCAGCAATTCGTGCTGTAATCTGGTGACGATTGCGTGATGGTCTCACCGGCATCTTTGTAACGTTCATTATCATACCACAACTTCAATTTTGAGTTCTTCCAAACAAGAGGATATCAACGAGCTATACGCATGAACTGAACGGATTAATCCCCAAAAACGGCTCTGATCCCCAGAAGCCGCACATACTGTATCCCCGAATACCTAAGCGGGTGTTAATTTGCAATTAACTTTTGTAAACAAGCTCCTTCAACCCTGATATTGATAAATATGTCACAATTATCGGCGTTAGAAGGTTTCCACGCTATACTGTATCGACATACACGGCCTCTTGCTGCGCTCGAACGGCTATGGGAGATTTGATAATCTCACGGGCCCATTGGGCGGCTATATTGTGGTTGCAGGGCGCGATAGAGCGTTGATCGATCAATGCCTAATGTATTGGCTACAGCACTTGGGCGTTCGCCCGCCTCGATGAGTTTGCGAGCGTGTTTGATTTGCGCAGCAGTCAAGGCAGGGGGACGGCCAACACGCACCCCGCGAGAGCGAGCCGCTTTCAATCCTGCTTGTGTCCGCTCGACAATCAGCGAGCGTTCAAATTCAGCCAGAGCGCCCACGAGATGAAACGTCAGGCGGCCTTGCGCGGTTGTCGTGTCGATCCCTTCTGTCAGGCTTTGAAAATGCGCGCCCTTGGCTTCCAGATCGCGCACCACTTCAATCAGGTGAGGCAGGGAACGCCCGAGGCGATCCAGTCGCCAGACCGTAAGCACGTCACCCGCTTGCAGGCCAGAAAGTAACTTGTTGAGTTTGGGACGCTTGGCTGACGCGCCAGATACTTGGTCTATGATGATTTTCTCACAACCCGACGCCTTGAGGGCATCGCGTTGTGAATTGGCATTTTGGTCAATAGTTGAGACGCGGGCATATCCGATTTTCATGCGGATATTTTGCGACAAAGTTTTGCGACAGCCAAGCGGTTGATTTCATTGATCCACAAAAACCGTTGCAAAAAGGATCGGTTTTGCGACAAGACCCTATTTTGTCAGGCGAATATCTCCGATTAATCCAGACCCGATCTTGTCGAACGCGGTTTCAAGCGCCGCCGGGTTTTCTGCATTGTAATAGTCATCTGAGGAAGTGGCACATTGTGTCAGCATATTTTTGGTTTTTACATCAGTAACTTTGAACGCTACCGTAATAATCCTGATTCCGTCGTTCTTTATTAATGTGCACAACTCGGATGTTAGCTTATCTGCAATCACTTGTGCTTCTTTTTCTTTTGCCACACTTATCTCATCAAGGACATGATAATATCCTGGATAATTATATTGAGTTTTTTCACTAAGATATTGGGAATTGCTGCCATCGGTTAGCAAAACCAAAACATTGTTCACGCTGTTGCTCGCTTTTTCAGCGCCCTTTTTAAACGGCTCTTCAGGATCAAGAGATCTCCACCCCCAAATCAACCCTGATGGGATGTAAGTCAGGCCTCCAATCATAAGGTTATTCACATTTTTCTTTAACAAATCAAAATCATCGGTCAATTCCATCATTGGGGTTGTGGTGTAATTTCTGCATGAGCCTCTCGGGGCAAACGCAAATCCTTCCATTTTTCGCCCGTGATATCCTGGCACTTTATGATACCCATCTCGGCGTGAGCCTATACAACCTTCCCAAACCCAAGTGTAAGTTTGGGTATCGTAAACAGGTTTACTACATACCGTAATAGCGCTTTCGTTAATGCCGGTTTTTGTGCAGCCGGTGGACTTAGATAAATTAACCACCCCCCATGAACGGGTATAGGGTTTACCTTCGCGCAACCAATCAACGCCTTTATAATCTGCAGGCTCAATCCGAGTATATTCAGCAAATGGTATCAGGCTCACCTCAGCATTGCCTGAGCCGTCATCAAGCTTTTCAACAGTATTTAATAAGGTGGTAGCCGCCGACTTCAGGGACGCTATCTTTCCCTCCTTCCCCATTGATGTTGTCGTATCGAGAACCAAGGCCAGGTTGAGTTTTTTCCCAGTAGGCAGGAGTGATCCAGCTATTGCAGAGATTTCACCACCCTTATATCCCAATACCTGCATTATGAGCGGTTTATATTGTGAAGTGACCTGAACGCTTATTCTCCCATCATCCGTCTTTTCAAGTTTAGTCGTTAAAACTTCGGATGAAAGAGCAGAGACTGTATCCATAGCCACTTTCTCTAATTCAGATTTTTCTGTTTTACCTGAAACAGCCGCGGCAAGGACTGCTGCATCGGCGTAATTGCCATATTTGCTTTTCTTGTTGAGCATATATGAATAATCAACAGCTACCCCAATTACAGCAAACAACGCTAGAACCGCGATTGCAAATATGGGTGCAAATGCTCCTGAAGTAGAGCAAATGAAACGGGTTGATAGAGACTTCTTTACCAGCATCAGATTTATATCCTTAACTACCTTAATGTATTAAAACTGAACGACATGGTTATTGAAGCCTCTCGGGCTTTGTCTATTGTCGCGTGTTCCCGTTCAATTTTTCTGATTAATAGCAGGTTGGGGTTTAAAAAATGTCCGTGTTCCCGTTCAATTTTTAATAAATATATTAATATCTTGGAAACCTGAAGCGCTCCGGCAAATTTGGACGAGTCCAAAGCGGATCATTGAAGACTGGAATGGCTTCTACAACTCCCAACGCTCTCACACCGCGCTCGACAAGCGCACACCAGATACGGCATACTTCGACCAAACGGAAACACGAAAAGCGGCATGAAAACAAAATCGATGCATCTTAGCCAAGCCGCAAAACTGTCCTAAAAAGCAGGACCACTTCACATCACCGATTTTAATTATCGTGTCGCTTATTCGTACACCACTTGAGATACAAATCGCGGTTTTCGTGTTGCAGTTTGTTCGAGAGCAATAACACCAATGTAATTTTGAAACATCATAGCAGAATACTCCATCTCAACGTTTACAAGAATGATGGATTCATTTTCTGGAATGAAAGGTATATCATAATTTCCAATATCGTCTATTTTTAGTTTTTTGCTTGGAATATTTGAAAAGCTCCAATCAATATTCAAATCGTAATTCTCATTGGTATCAAAAATATTTGAAATGCTCGACAAGGTAATGCTGTAATTGTTATCTATTGCAGCTTTCCCCAGCAGAGACTTTGCCACCTCAAGCAGATTATTAACTGTGTTATCATCTAATTTTGCCAAACGAGACGTCAAGTCAGCTGTGATATAAGATGTGCGATCTAAAGCTCTATCGACATTCAATGCTTGAAAAGTCGCATACCCGCCAAATATTAACAAAGATAACAAAGGAAGGATCATAGCAAACTCCATTGCCGCAATCCCGCGAATATCCTGTAAATACATCCTAGCAATTTTTAGAAAATTACTCACAATAATTCCTACTAAAATGGTTCGTTTGAAAAAGCTAACGATGAAATGATTTGAAATTTTCCACTATCGGTTTTCGGGAAACTCAGCCCCAAACCCATACCAGGAACATAAACATTGGTGGTCAGGCAAAGTCTCAAATAGACAATATCGTTTGCCTTACCAGGGTTATATTGAACTGCAGGTTTAATAGGATTATCTGAATCAATACATTTAGCATTAGATGTTGGAATGGAATGAAAGTCACTAATCGTTGTGAGCTCAACCGACAAATTGTTTATACAATCAGAAACAATGAAAGACATTGAATCGCAAACTTCGATTTTTATACCTTCCTTAGTTATTGTACCTGAACTTGCCGCCCCAGTGTAAATAGATCGGCTTACCTTTGTAGCCGCCGTCTCAAGCAATGCAATTTTGGTCTGTAAAAGTCCCAAATCAAGGGCTGAAAAAATTAGAGCAAAAAACACAGGCCCTATCATTGCAAACTCAACTGCGGTTGCACCTCTGATATCAAGTAGTATCTTAGTAAAAAAGTGCTTACTTTGATACAATAAAATTTCTTTCTCACGACGTTTCATTAGCCAGATACTCTAAGCTTTTGAAATGACGTTATGATTGCATTAAATGCTTTATTAATATCCAAATTTTGAACATGATAGTAATTTCCAGGATTAGTTGCGCAATATTTTAAATATTTTTCTTCTACAGATCCGCTGCCTATCTGAAATCCTATTGTATAAACAATTATTCCCTTTTCACGTAAATCTTCACATACTGCTTTATAGTTTCCACTAGCATTATTAATTGAAGAAGAATCACTAAACTCTCCCTCTTTGGTTACTCTCTGTTGATTTTTAAAATCCCGCTGATTGGGTTTTTGATGTACACTATATTCCTTGTAATTTTCTGGTCTGATTTGGTCTGTAATAATTCCATCACCCATAAGAATCATAATTTTTTGGACGCTTTTATCTGAAAAATCTGCCGGTCGTGCAGAGAAATCACCGCCCAACTTTCCCCTGAAAGATGGAGAAAGTGCTTTTGCACCCCATGCAGCACCTATTTCCAAGCCAGTCCCATGGGAGGGTTCAAACTCGTCAATTCTCTTTTTTAAAATTTCTGCGTTGTTGGTGTTCCATATTGCTGCGGTGCTGTTTTTAGGACAATAAGGTCTATCCTTCGCCCATACCCAAAAATCAGGAACTTGTGATCTGGAGTTTGCTGGAATAATCTCTGAATTGAAGTCTTCTTGGCCTAATTCGAGGCAATTTCTGCCCTGGCTAAATCGAAATTTACCGTAGGGAATATTTTTATTAATACTGTATGTTTTGGTATTTGGATTAAGTCTGGAATTGGCAATTTTGACAGCAAATTGATCAAATATTTCCCCAACATTAACGGTACCACCAAAAGGAACTAAGCTAATAGAAACCTTATCGACCTTATCATTGGAAAGCATCGTATCTACAAATTCGGTCGCCGCTGATTTCAAACTTGTCATTTTACTGCCAATCATAGAGTTTGAAATATCCAATACCAAAGCTATTTCCAAATTTTGTTTAGCCTCAATAGCCTCTGCAGTAGCTGATATGTTTAGATTTTGGTTTCCTAAAAATTGAAGAAATGCCATTTCGATGGAAGCATCAACTTTGATCTTCACAGTTCTGCTGTTGGAAGAAATTTCTTGGTCTTCAATGGTGATTTTAAGGTTTTTGATAGATGCATCATTGCCGATATTTGAATCAATATATTCTTGTATAACCTCTTCAATCGGTTGATTATTCCTTAAAGAGGCAGCGGCGAGAACTCCAGCGTCAACTGCTGATTGCAGTTTTGCTTGTGAGTTTGAAGTTCTCAAAACATCAATAGATCCACCGATAACCATGATGGTTGGCATTGCCATCAAAGCAAATAATACTCCAATATTCCCTGAGGTATTTTTAAGAAAATTTTGCATTAATTTGATAGACATATCAATTTTCCGTTTTGTTATTTAATTATTTTATACAGTATATATAAAAAAAATTTGTAAAATATATTGGTATATAATTTATAGTTAAAATTATTAAATTTAGACAGAAATGGGTGTGGGCCCCTTCCTCCCGCAGAGGTGCAGGAAGACATCATCACAAAGGTGCGCACGTTCAAGGATTTCAGCGAGGATAACGACCCTTACGGAGAACATGATTTTGGAGCGTTCGAGCAATCAGGCGCGGGTAAAATCTTCTGGAAGATTGACTACTACGCCCCTGACATGGAGCGCGGCAGTGAAGACCCTGCCGACCCAAAACAAACGTGCCGCGTTCTCACCATCCTTCTGGCGGAGGAATGGTGAGCGCTGCTATTACAAGCAGGTGGAACGATATTGACAAAATATGCTTTTTATGGAATAATTTCGTTATGTGGTCAGTAGAGTTCTTGGATGAAAAAGTTCTGGCGGAGATGCAGGGGCAACCCAACGACAT
>JBGSSY010000196.1:0-30854 GCA_041736775.1 Bdellovibrionales bacterium
GCACTTAATAATTAACGTTATCTCGAATGAACTCTTTTTCTGTTTTAAACAGAAATTGAGTTTTCATTAACCCGTGAAGTAAGTTAACGATAGTTTTTAGGTTGATTCTTTTCATCCACCAAAATCACTTGTTGTTTATAATTGAGGGCTTCTTCGTGTTCCATTTGAGCATAAGAGACTATTATGACGATATCGCCTCTTAAAACATGGCGAGCGGCTGCCCCATTCAAACAAATCTCTCCCTCTTTGCCTGGAATCACATAGGTTGAAAAGCGAGCTCCATTATTGCAATTGTAAATATGGACTTTTTCATTTTCTAGCAATTGCGCCAGTTCCATAAGATTTTTATCGATGGTGATCGAACCCTCATATGTTAGATCGGCATCGGTCACAGTGGCGCGGTGAATTTTTGATTTCATCATGGTTCTTAACATAAGGATCCTTAACTATTGAGCTTGAGTGAGAGGTAGAGGCCTTTAAGAGCTAGATCTGGAATGATCTTGTCAAAGACTCCGGTTTTATCAAATAAACTTGAAAAGCCACCCGTTGCAATAAGCAGCGGTTTTTGTTCATCCGTCCAATTTTCTTGTTTAATGATTTCCTGGCACATTCCCTCTACCATTTTGAGTTGTCCAAAATAGAGGCCCGATTGAATACTTTCAACCGTGGATTTTCCAATAATAGAATCCACCTTTTTAATTTCTACAGTGGGGAGCTTTGCGGTTTGAGCTTCCAGAGCTTGCATGGAAATATTCAAGCCAGCGAGGATGGCTCCGCCTAAATACTCTTTTTCCTGATTAATCACACAGAGAGTGGTGGCTGTACCAAAATCAGCAATAATCAGATTTTTTTGAGGAAAAAGGTGAATGCAGGCGAGACTGTTTGCGATTCGATCCGCACCGACTTCAAGGGGGTTACGATACTTTATTTTGAGACCGGTTTTTACGCCGGCTTGAAGAATAAAAGGGGTGTTATTAAAATATTTTCGACAGGCATTTTTAAGGGAATGCAAAACATCTGGAACGACAGTGCACAAAGAAATGTGTCGAATTTCTGCAGGGTCAAGCCCATTTTCGCGAAGAACAGATTTTAAAAAAAGGCCATACTCATCAGAAGAACTTTTACTGCTCGAGGTTTTGCGGAATTGCATAAGGAGCTGATCATTATTAAAAACACCACCATGAATTTGAGTATTGCCAACATCAAGACATAAGATCATTTTGTTTTACCTCATTACCCGGTTTAAACAGTTGGGAAATCGCTTCACCCAGCTCTTGGGTGGATTGTAAGTTTTTTTGTTGTCCTTCTTTTGAAGTCATTAAATATTTTCGTTGTCCTTGGTTGATATCCCTCATGTCATTATGAACAACGTAATCAACCGCATTTTCAGTAAAGAGACTGAAAATGGCTTTGGCCTGCTCCTCTTTACTTTCAGTGGATGTCAGTTTAAATCCGACAACAAGGGGTTGATTAGAGAAGAGATCTTTAAGTCGAGGTAGAATTTTTTCATTTCGTTTCAATTGGATAGAGATGTTGTCGTATTGAGAACTCATCTTGTTGGTACTGGGAACAATTTGTCCATCCGGTGTTTTAATCGTTTCAATTGAATAGTCACTAATCGCAGCCGCATGAAGAATAAGATCAAAGTTCTTGGTTTTAGCTAAGGCTTTTAAATTTTGATCAATCTCACGAAAACTTTCATAGGTGTTCACCATAACTTTACTCGATGGCATAACTGCATAACGACTGGTGAGGAGAAGAACCTGAAACCCCTTTTCATAGAGATAATCAGCAAGCTCAGCTCCGGTTCGACCGGTACTCATATTGGTCAGAGTTCTCACTCCATCGATCGTTTCTCTTGTCCCTCCAGCAGTAATAAGAATGCGTTTAGCTTTTTGAAGAGGTTTGTGCAGAGATAATTGAATTTCATCAAGTGCTTTTTGCGGTGAAAGCAAGCGACCTTCGCCGACTTCTCCACAAGCGAGTTCACCTTCTTCACTCTCTAATATCTTACAGCCCATAGTTTTTAAAAATGACAGAGACTTTTGAGTCACAGGATTTTTGAGCATTCGAGTATTCATAGCCGGAGCAATCATAAAGGGCTTTTTGAAGTTAAAGGCCAGAAAAAAACTGGTCAGGAGCTCTTGTCCCGTGCCAGCAGCAAGGGCATTGATGGTTTGCGCTGTCGATGGATAAATCAAAGCCAGATCACACCATTGCCCCAGTTCTATGTGTGACATGAAGGAGTCAGATTCAAAATCATCCCGAGAGACCTTATTATGGGAGAGTGCTTGTAAGGTCGTTGAGCCGACAAACTTTTCACTACTGCTGGTCATAATCACTCTCACAAGATGACCCGCTTTAGTGAGAAGCGATACCAATTCACAACTTTTGTAAGCCGCAATCGAACCTGTGACGACAATAACAATTTTAGATGGGGACATTATCAATTAACCTCACATTATCAATTCGAACAGCCGAATAGCGTCTGTTTTCAAATTCCTCAATATAATCAATTTCAATTTCTTTAAGATTGAGTTTTTCAATAATTTCATTTTTATCAGAGGCCCTCTTTAAAGTTTGTGCAAAATACTTCGCTCGGTCGATTCCCTCAGTTGAGAGGAGTTGATTTCTTGAGCTCAGGGCAAGCCCATCCTTATCTCGTATTGTCGGTGAGGAAATGATTTCTGTTGGAATAAAAAATGCTTGGGCCATTTTTTCGATCAGTTTAAACTGTTGGTAATCCTTTTCTCCAAAATAGGCTTTTGTGGCTTGTGCCAAATTAAGAAGTTTAAGGACAACGGTGAGAACGCCTACAAAATGACCAGGGCGAAACTTTCCGCAAAGAAGTGAACTTAAGTTTTTTTCGCTGACTTCAAAATTAAAACCATCAGGATAAATTTGTGAATAAGTGGGGGAAAATAAATAATCCACATTATGTTTTCGTAATATTTCACAATCTTGTTCGTAGGTGAGTGGATACTTTTCAAAATCTTTGGGATCATTAAACTGAGTGGGATTGACGTAGATGCTGACCACACAAAAATCATTCTCTTTTTTTGCCCTTTCGATCAAAGAAATATGTCCCTCGTGGAGGGCACCCATGGTCGGTACAAAACCAATCGTTTTATTCTTTTTAAGAGTTAACATTTCTTTTTGGAAGATAAGAGAGTCAGTGAAGATTTTCATTGAAAACTCTCTTTTTCAGAAGGGAAGCTCAGATTTTTGACGGATGAACAAAATTCGGCAATGGCCTCTTTCAGGACCAAATCTCCTTGCGCAAAAGAGCGCACAAATCGTGGATTGAATTCACTTTTAAATCCGAGAAGATCTTGTAAAACTAACACTTGTCCATCCACTTGGTTTCCGGCACCAATACCAATGGTGGGAACAGAAAGTGTTTGAGTGATTTTGGCAGCTAGTTTTTTCGGAACACATTCAAGGACGAGGGCCGATATGCCGGCTTGCTCCAACTGAAGAGCTTGCTCAAAAATGTGATCAGCCGAATCTTTCTCAGAGCCCTGAACTTTGAATCCGCCCAATTTTAGAAAATATTGGGGAGTCAGTCCTAAATGTCCTACTATGGGGATACCAGAATCAACCAAATAACGAACAATATCTTCTTGACCACTTTGGGTTTCAATTTTCAAAGCCGATGCCCCAGCCTTCATAAGTTGGTCGACGGCTTCGAGTAAATATTTTTTTCCTTTGCGATGACAAAGAAAGGGAAGATCAGTCAAAATAGGTTTTTTATTCTGAACACGGTTAACGGCTTGAGTGTGAAGAGTCATCATGTTGAGATCGGCGTGTAAAGTGTTATTGAATCCATGGACCACCATGGATACGCTGTCACCCACAAGGAGAACATCAACCCCTGTTTGTGCGAGAATTTTTGCTGTCCATGAATCGTAGCAAGTGACCATGGATATTTTTTCGCCAGAGTCTTTAAATTTTTTAAGCTGATCAATCTGGATCATAAGTTATCCTCTTTTTGATAAGCTTCTTTCATCAATGAATGATAAAGCGGAAGAAGATTGGTTTTTTTAAGAACTCGATTGTGTTTTTCAATCGTCTTGATGTCATTGCGATACCAGGGGCCCGTCAAAAAACCTTCTGTGTTATTAAGAAGATTTTGAAAAATTTGATCAATCAATGGTTTGAAAAGCGCAGGTGGAAGATCCATTTTTTCAAACTCAGTGAGGACAAGCTTCCAGAGTAACGTCGTGCCATTTCCTCCTAAAGTACAAAGGGCATGATAAAGGGCTTTGTCTTGAATTTGAAGAGTGGCGTAAGGATTTTTTAGTTGCGGAAAAAGGTCTCGAAAAGTTTGTTCTGAACTTGAGCCGACAAAATAAAAATTTTCATAGGTCTTTTGATCATAGGACTCTTGATTAAAAGTCATTAAAGGATGAAATCCTAAAATTTCTGGATGGTGAAAGACTCCTGAAAAATGAATGAAGTTGAGGTTTGGATTTTTTCGTTCATTATAAAAAGATTCAATTTGGTCATCTGAAATACAGAGAAGAATGTTTTTAGAAACTGAGAGTGCTTTTTGAAGCTCTTCTTCACTTTGATGATTTCGAGACCACTTGCGAAAAGGAAATTGAATCAGATCAAAATAGAAAGAAAAATGACGGGCCAGTCGGCCATCGCCGACGATCAGTGTTGGTGAACTTTGAGGTACCTGTCTCATGATCAAGTCCTTTTTTGTTTTAAATGTGACTCTCAGGCCAAAGGCTCTAAGGTTTTCGGAAGCACTGTCCAAGGTGGCCATAAAGTAGGGAGGATCCTGAAGGCCTTCAATGCGCGGCGTATAAAGGGGAATTCATCAACTTTTTTTGGGGTCAATTTTAAGGGGATCAAATCGTGGGATTTATGGATCATTAGAAAAATTTTACGAAGTAGACATTCAGCCAATCAGTCGATAGTTTTCAGACTTAAATTGACTGCGTTCTTTGGTCCATACGACCAGTTAAGGGACGTAGCCGAGAAAGGCCAGTCACTTTGAATCGTAAAATGATCCTCTTTCTTATCCTCTCGAGCTTATTTATAGCTTTTATCATGATCTCACTGATTCCCAAGGGTGTGGTTTTGCGCGAAAGGGCTATGATCAAGTGGTCTGCTGTGGATTCACTCGACAGTCTCTCTCTTCAACTCAATCCCTATTTGTTTCCGCTGATGAGTCAATACACACTGATTTTATTCGATTCCGAGCAAGCTGGCTTCTCAAGAGAACTTTATCAAGCTCTACTGAGAAGAATCAAAGATCCCAAGCTTCGATCCCATTTGAAACTCGAGTTTTCACCAACCACTGAAAAAAACAAATTTCAAATTCAAATGATTGCTTTAGAAGAAGAAAAGCTTAAAACACACTGCCAACAAGGGGAGAAAGATTTTTGTCTTGGTCTTCGCTCACTTAAAAAATTTAAAAGTCAGGATAGAGATTCAGAACAATTTTGGATTAATATGTTCCGTACCCATCAAACCTCAGCCGTACTTTTTTACGTTGAGCCAAAGACTGAAAAAATAAATTAAAGATCTTCGATCATCAACGAAAGGGCCATTTCATGGGCCAAGGCACGTCGGTGGGATCTAAAATAAGTTCGAGGTGAGAGGGCCAAAAGGTCAGAAAGTTTTGGCATGTAAATATCAGCAAAACGATCCACCTGATTGGCAAAATAGCTCTCTTCATTTCCCGCTCTCATAATTTCTCCCCATATGGGATTAAAAGCGGCTTGGCTTTGTTTTATGAGAGGAGAAATTTGGCTATCAATTTGAGAAATGGCACTCTGAATTTCAGTGACCTTGTCTGAGTTTTTTTGTCCCGTCTCGATCTCTCCAGTGACAATATCAACAAGTTGCTCTTCCAGGGGAGATTTTTTAATCATCAGTTCGCGGATTTTATCTTGAGAAGGTTTTACTTTGCGCATTTTTTCAATCTCATCACCCAACTCTTCAAATACGAGAGCGGTTCTCCAGTTGCAGTCTTTTTTCAACCGAACAATGTCGCCGTAAATATGATCTCCGATATACAGGATATCTTCACCACTGACGTTAAAACTTTTTTCAAACAGGCTGGCGCATCCCCCTTGATAGATTCCTGGGACTAAATGAGCATCATAGTTGGTCATCGTTCCGTCTTTAGGATTCACTTTTAGAAAACTCAACTTATCAAAAAAGAAGCGAGGTTTGCGAGCACTGGTGATTGTATAATCAAAAAGATCAGACCAATGAGAGTGTTCTTTAAGATAGGGATTTATGGCTTGGTCCAAAAGGGCCTTGGTGTAATGAAAATCAGAATTGGTCAGGATAAATATTTTTTTACCATGTTTTTTGAGTTTTTCTAAACCAAGCGCTACCTCAGGTTCAAAATAAATATAATCTTTCATATTTTTTCGAACTTCACTTTTTAAAGAATCATCTCGGTGGGAGAGATCCATGACTTCAATAATATCAGTCAAGAGCTTTGGATAGTCTGGGTAGTGGCCAGGACTGATATCTTTCAGATCAACCAGCTGGCCAAAGAGAATCGCCACTGAAATCGAGAAGGCGGTGTCAATTGAGGTGAATTCCCCCGAACCAAGATCAACATAAGTTCCGCGATAATCTTGTTGTTGCTGGTGAAATGAAACTTCTTTTGTACCATGCCTTGAAATGCGAATCGCACCGTGACGGCTGACTTTTAAAACGTTGCCTCGGGTGGAATCAAGAACCAGTCCACGAATTACAGTATCAAAATTAAATTTAAGGGAGAGGACTTCTTGAGGGTATTTTTTTTCACTGACCAATTTGGTCAGCATGGCTTGGTAGGCTATAGCCTCAAAGGCTTGAGTTTTGTAACGAACCAAAGTGTGGTCCATATCAAAGCCAATAAATTTAATTTTACGCAAGTTGAGGGTGCGATTTACAAAAACCTGATTTTTCATGGGTTGCCATCTCTTTCGACGTCAATGCTCTAGCATTAACAACCATAACTCGGTTTATCATTTTAGTGAAGGGATGGGGAAAAGGGAAGAAAAGTGTTAGATTTCCTCTATGGAATTAACGCCTTGCCAAAGTTTAGCTCTTGAAGCTCTTCAAGCCTCTCAAAATGTATTTCTCACTGGAGAGGCCGGCACTGGCAAAAGTTTTCTCATTCACAAATATCTCTTACGCTATTCGCCCCATGCGACGTTACTCGCAAGTACGGGTGCTGCTGCCGTGCTTATTGGGGGGCGTACCTTTCATAGTTTTTTTTCTTTGGGAATTCTCGAGGGTGGAAAAGAAAAAACGGTGGAAAAAGCCATAAGAAATGGCAAGTTGATTAAGCGCCTCAGAGAGTGTCGAGAAATCGTCATTGATGAGGTCTCAATGCTGCCTGGTCTTGTACTTGAAACGGCCGAAGAAATTGCCCGTCGTGCCCGTGAATCTGACGAACCTTGGGGAGGAATCAAAGTCGTTGCGGTCGGAGATTTTGCTCAGCTCCCGCCGGTGCAAAGAAATTCCGAACGAAAAGATTGGGCCTTCACCCATCCTATTTGGAGAAAAACTCGATTTAGTGACTTCTGCTTAAAAACAGCGGTTCGTTATGCCGATCCTGATTTTTATAATGTTCTCAACTTTATTCGCCTCGGTAAAATCGATCACAAAACAACCCAGCTTCTCAATCAAAGAGTCACCAGTGAACGTCCAAAGGACGTGACCCATCTCTACCCTTGGCGAAATATGGTCTCTGAGTACAATGATTCAAGACTTTCAGAAATCTCCCATCCCATCCAAAAAATCATGTCGATCTATTCGGGACAAGAAAGGGCGATTGAAACACTCAAAAAACAAGCGCCAGTTCCCGAATCTTTAGAGATTAAACAAGACGCTTATGTCATGCTTCAACAAAATGATCCCAGAGGTCGGTGGGTGAATGGCAGCACCGGTTGGATTCGAGATATTCAAACTGATAAAATAACGATCGAGCTCACCAATGGAAAAACCATCCGAGTGATGAAGGCTGCTTTTTCACTGGTCGATGCCGATGGCCACATCATTGCCGAGGTGGTGAACTTTCCGATTCAACTGGCCTACGCCACCACAATTCACAAATCCCAAGGTCAAACTTTTGATCAAGCCGTGATTCACCTCAAAGGTCTTTGGGAAACGGGACAAGCCTATGTGGCCTTAAGCCGACTTCGCACCCTCAACGGCCTCTATCTGACAGAATGGTCGCCCAATAGTTTTCGCGTCGATCCCACCGTCACTCAATTCTATCAAAAATTTTTAACTAAACCGGAAGCTTCTTTAGAGCTTTATTCTTTGCCCGTGAGTCAGTGAGAAAGTGGGCTTTTGTGAGGGCAGGCTCCTGCCTTCGCCAGGATTTTTGCCCTGCGGGCAAAAAACGCGTCACGCTTCCTGGAGCCTCACAAAAGCCCACTTTCTCACTGACTCACTCGAGTCATTATTTTTATGCTTTGAAGCCGTTTTCGATTTTCTTTTTAGGTAAAAATTTTCTTCAGAGTGCAGTTCAAAAAAATTCTAAAAATGAAGAATTTTAAAAATTTGAAAATCTTAAAAATCTATAAAAACCAGAAAATTTAAAAAACCTAGTAAATTTAGAAAATCTGAAAAAATGAAGAATTTGAAAAATTGAAAACTGATGAAACTAATGTGGAAAAAGAAATTGTCATGAAGTTCTCTGGAGCTTAAAGTTTTAAACGAAAGGGCTGACCCTTATTGTCTCTGAGTTTCCAGACTGAGCTTCAGTAATTTGAATAATTCGCCAATTCACCCAATTGATTTCGATTTCGGCGAAAGTTTTTTGATCAGAAATGGCCTCAATTTGTTAGCTCTCACTTTTTTTATTTGAGCTTTATCGAAGCCTGCCAATTTTTGGATTTAAGATCTTTTATGAGACTCTGGAGAGCGTGACGCGCTCGCCGCAGGCGACTCCAGCGAGGGCAGGAGCCCGTTCTCATAAAAGAGCTTAAATGCAAAAATTGGCAAACCAGGTAAAGATATAATTCCAGTCAGAAAAACACTCTGAGGCTATTTCAATTAAGAAAGAATTAAGCCCAGTAAGGGCAAATATTGAAAGGATCTAGCCAGAACCAAGATTTTTGTGTAACTTCATTGGCAATAAACAAAGGAGTAGCCAATGACTGAAAATCCTGTGGGCCTCGATGGCATGGAGTTTATTGAATATGCTGGGCCCGATGCAGCCCTTTTTCGCAAATTATTTTCAGATTTGGGTATGGTTCAAATTGCTCAGCATAAGACTAAAAAGATCACACTCTATCGCCAGAATGATATTAATTTTTTGATCAATGAAGAACCTCAGAGTTTTGCAGAAGGATTTTTTAAGTCCCATGGTCCTTGTGTTTGTTCGACGGGCTTTCGGGTTAAAGATGCACAAAAAGCTTTTTCAGTGGCTGTCGAAAGAGGAGCAAAACCTTTTACCAATGAAAAACTAAAATCTCTTCCTTATCCAACTATCTACGGAATTGGGGACTCTTTGGTTTATTTTATCGATCAATATGGCGTAAAGGGTAACATTTACGATAAAGACTTTGAATACTCGGTCAGCGATAAAAATCCTGTGGGTAAGGGTTTTCTTTTGGTTGATCACATGACCAACAATGTACCCAAGGGTGAATTGGATCTTTGGGCGAAGTTTTATGAAGATGTGTTTAATTTTCGCGAAATTCGATTTTTTGATATCAAAGGTTCGGCGACCGGTCTTCTTTCACGCGCGATGAGATCTCCCTGTGGAAAGATCACGATTCCCATCAATGAGCCCACTGAAAGTAAATCACAGATTCAAGAGTATATTGATGAATATAAAGGCTCTGGAATTCAGCACATTGCTTTGCTCACCGATGATATTTGCGAATCGGTTCGCGCAGTCAAACCAGCGATACCTACACTGGATGTGCCAGAGACCTATTACGATGTTTTGAACGAAAGAGTTCCTCGCATGACTGAAGATCTTGAGACACTTAAAAAGCTCCGTGTCCTTGCTGATGGGGATGAGGAGGGCTATCTCTTACAGATATTTACTCAAAACCTCATTGGCCCCATCTTCTACGAATTTATTCAAAGAAAAAATCACGGTGGTTTTGGAGAAGGAAATTTTAAAGCCCTCTTTGAAGCGATTGAACGTGATCAAAGACGACGAGGAGTTCTTTAATTTTGTTGTATCATGTGGGAGATGCTATTAGTCCTGATCAAGCGATGAGGCTTGCCATTGAAGTGGCAAAGAAGGGGAGAGGTTTTGTCTCTCCTAACCCCGTTGTTGGTTGTGTTATTGTTGACCAAAATCATCAGTTTCTAGCGGCCGATGGACATCTCCAGTTTGGCCAGGCCCATGCCGAAATCAATGCTCTCAATCAGATCACGGATCCTCATAAATTAAAAGGTGCTACGGTTTACGTAACCCTTGAGCCTTGCGCCCATGAGGGTCAAACCGGTTCTTGTGCAAAAAAATTAGCGAGTTTACCGATTCGAAAAGTATTTTATGGAACTCTTGATCCCAATCCTTTGGTGGCTGGCAAAGGCGTAGAAATTTTACGTTCAAGCAACAAGCTGGTTGGACATTTTGATAAATACGAAAAAGACTGCCAAGAGCTTTGCGAACAATTTCTTTTTACGATGAAGACCGGTCTCCCCTATATTTCATTAAAAGTGGCCACCAGTTTTGATGGAATGATGGCCTTAAAAAGCGGAGAAAGTCAGTGGATTACGGGAGAAGAAGCACGGACTCATTCTCGACAATTAAGAGCTTATTATGACGCAACTTTAATTGGAACGGGGACTCTTAAATATGATAACCCAACTCTTAATTTTCGCGGAACTCCTTTTGAGGGAGTTAAAAAAAATAAAATTATTATTCTCGACGCCAGTGGTTCGGCCGCTGATCATTTTAAAGAGCATAATATTTTTAAAGTTCATGGCAGTAAAAATATCTATGTTTTGACTCGCCAAGAGCACATGCAAAAGTGGTCTAAAAATTTGGTTCATCTCATCCCCTGGGAAGCCAGTGAACAAGGCTGGAATCTAGCTTTAAAAAATCTGGCGCAAAAGGGGATCTACTCAATATTTGCCGAGGGTGGTTCTTATGGTTTTGGACAATTATTAAAGTTTAAACAGGTCAATAAAATTTATCTTTTTCAATCACCTAAAGTGATCGGTGAGGGAATCGGTTGGACACAATATTTCATTAATGAGAATTTAAGCTCTGTCCCTGTGGTCAAAGATTGGACGACACTTTCTCTCGGCCCCGATCGTCTGCATACAGCTTACTTTGATCGTCCTATTTCGTTAAAATTATAGAGCGAAAAATCCATAAATTATAATTTTTACAAAACTTAAAACTCTGCCTTAAAAATAAGCCAAAGAATGTTAAATCTTTGTTTTTACGAGGGCTGGGGCATGATTCTTATTTCCACTTTTTTAAAGTTGATTTTAATACCCGGTTTCCTTTGGGCCCATGAGATTACTCTCATTGGAAAAGTTCCCGCTCAATATCTTAAACGAGATTTTAATCATCAAAAGGTTCAAAGAGACCCTTCTCTTTCAGTCCTTGCTGTTGTCATAATGGAAGATCGTGTGATCAAAGAGATCAGTGATATCAGTAGAATTGACTATCGACAGGTTTTACAAACTCTCAATCAGCGCGAATCAAAAGTTATTGAACTAAAAAATAATTCCGGTGGATTTGACATTATCTATCCTGGCCTCATTGATCTCCATGGTCATAATAAACAAAATATGCTTCCCACTTGGACCTCAGCGGCCGGTCGTTTTGCCAATCGATATGAATGGCGCTACAAATCTCAAGAGTATCAAAAAGTACAAAGCCAAAACATGAATCCCTGGTCTCGCAATCTATTAGGAGAGGTGGCTGCTTACCGTTGGTCTGAACTTCATGCCATGGTGTTAGGAACTACCTATCTTCAGGGACATAAGCTTTATGATTTGGGTTTTACCATTCACTCCGTTGAAGATCCCAACGCCTTTATTTCTCAAAGAGATCGGGTGAGATCTGTGGGTGACATCATTGATCCTTTTAAGTGGAGCTTTCTTTGGAATGTTCTAAGGCCTATTATGTCAGAGCTGGGCTGTGAACATAATTACTCTTGTTATAAAAAATCACTCAGCTCCTTCTTGAAAAAAAACTGCACTTTGACACCATTATCTCGACAGCAAATCGAAAACCAAATCTCAGCAAAAAGTATTGAAGCTCAAGTGCCTGAATTTGTTGTGGAGCAAGTGGATCATCCTTTGTCGATTCAATGGCTTCTCGAAGCTAAAGATCATTTAGCAAAAGCTTGTCCGATCAAAAACACGCAAGAGATGACGACCTTTCTTTCATTGAGCCACGGCAATTTACCCCATACTGAAATTGTTGAACGAAACGCCTATCTTGATCAACAAAATGCCTCGGCTATTATTACCCATTTATCAGAGGGAACCTCCTGGGACCCAATGAGTTGGCTTGAGTTTAAACTTTTAAAATTGGCAGGACTGGCTCGCGATGGAATGAATATTATCCATGGAAATGCTTTAGAAAAAGAAGATTTTCAGTATATGGCCCAACAAAATATGGGTCTTGTCTGGTCTCCCTATTCAAACTTTTTACTTTATGGTGAATCGGTGGATATTGAAACCGCAATAGAATCTGGTGTTCTGATTGCTTTGGGTTCTGATTGGACACCAACGGGTTCAAAAAGTGTTCTCGAAGAACTTAAAGTCGCCAGTTATTATATTGATCGAGAGGGTCTCAAAATCAGTGATACTGATCTTTACAACATGGTCACTGAAAATCCCGCTCGTATCATAAAACACTTTGGTTATGAAAACCCACAAGAGCGTGGCATTGGAACTTTAGAAGTGGGTGCGCTAGCTTCACTTATTGTTGTTAAAGAAAAAAACAGTCATCCTCACACTAACTTGGTTCGTTTTGCCCAAGCACAAGATATTAATCTTGTGGTTATTGATGGCGAACCCATTTACGGCAACCGTCGCTTAATGGAAGAATATGATTCTCAGCGGGAGAGTGAAGTGATTTCAGGACGACTTTTTCAGCTGACTCTTGAAAATGATCGAAGCTCTTTTCCAGCCACCTTTGCCCGAGATCGACTGGATGAATTGGGTCTAGGAGTTGCCGAGTATGCGGCTCGCATTGAGCTCGGCTATTCAACACAATGTCAATTTGAAGAGGATAAAATTCTTTTTAAAAAACAGTCTGTGGATTACCCCCTTCTTTTACAAGAATCCTATATGAAAACAGGTTTGAACTTAGACACCTATGAGGGCATCACAAAATTTATTGGGGTGGCTCTTTTGTCACAAAATCACAATATTTCCTTTGATGGTCAATCCATAGTGGCCAGCGATTGGGCCCTTAAAGAAATGCCGCCTTTGTTTAGTTGTGAAGATCATAATTATTTGGAAGCATTGAGTGCCATGGTCAATCCCCAGAAACAAAATACCCTTTCCCGCATGAATAAAGAGCGAGAAGACAACCGCATAGAAGCTGGACTTTTTACATCAATCACTTTCTCTGAAGACCCACTACAGAGAAAAATTAATTACTCAATTCCTTATGAGTTGACGGTTCTTTATCAGTTTCTTCCCAGCTTAGAGCAGGGGATTTCTTCAGAAATTTTTGAACCCATTATTGACATTAAGGTGAAGCCAGAGTGGCTTAAAAAGTATTAAGTATTAAGTATTAAGTATTAAGTATTAAGTATTAAGTATTAAGTATTAAGTATTAAGTGATTCTTTTTCTAATTTTGATTCTTGGCGATCAAAAATTTTAACCAATTCGGCGGCTCTTTTTTTTCCAAGAGCTGTGATCATAATTTTTCTTTTTCTGGAGTCTTCTGCTCCTGTTTTACGAGTGATTAAATCAAGAATTTCTAATCTTTTTAACGATTGGCTAATTTGGTCTTTGGGGAGATTCAATAAATTTGAAAGCTGGGTCGGTTGGGTTTCTTTACTGCTCTCAAAAAAAACGGCAAGAAGAATAAGACCATCATTCAGGTTGAGTTTATAAGGCTTGAGCTCTTTTGTGAGACTGGCCACCCAAAGATGGTAATTGCGGTAAAGAGCCATGAGAAGGCTTTTATTCATAAACTCTTGAAACTTCATAAGGATAGGGGTTTACCTTGATTAGTTGAAGATTTCAATAGTTGAAATTTTCAATCAAATAGAGCGCTCTTCCTCTCAAAGTTATAAAAAATACTTGTGTAACTGAGTAACTCTTGGCAAGCAGTAGCTATGGAAAAATACACACTGGCTCAAGCCTTAGAAATCTACAATCAGCCCTTTATGGATCTACTGAACCAGGCTCATCAAGTTCATCGAGCCCACCACAATGTTCATCACATTCAGAAGTGTACATTGTTATCAATTAAAACCGGTGGTTGTCCTGAGAACTGCTCTTATTGTCCACAGTCGGCTCACTATAAAACAGATTTAAAAAGTGAAGCCTTGATGGATCTTGAACAAGTTCAAAAAGCCATTGACGATGCTAAAAACCAAGGAGCTGAACGTTTTTGTATGGGCGCTGCTTGGCGTGAGGTTCGTGACGGAGCTCAATTTGATCGTGTGATTGATATGGTGAAAAGAGTAAAAGACTCTGGCATGGAAGCCTGTGTGACCTTAGGCATGCTGACTTTTGAACAAGCGCAAAAACTAAAGGATGCTGGCCTTGATGCTTACAACCATAACTTAGATACAGGTCGCGAGTTTTACGACAAAATCATACAGACCAGAACCTATGACGATCGCATCAATACCATCAAAAATGTGAGTCGAGCGGGCATTTCTGTTTGCAGCGGCGGAATACTGGGTATGGGGGAGTCAGATGAGGATCGCTGTTCCATGTTGGTTGACCTTGCAAACCTTGACCCCCAGCCTGAGTCGGTTCCAGTTAATCTTTTAATTCCGGTTGAGGGTACACCACTGGCTCAGCAACAGGATGTTGATCCTTTGGTTTTAGTTCGGGTGATTGCAACCGCTCGAATATTAATGCCCCATGCAAGAGTGCGCTTGTCAGCGGGGAGAAAAGAAATGAGTCGCGAAACTCAAACCTTAGCTTATTTTGCGGGTGCAAGTTCCATTTTCCTCGGCGATAAATTACTGACTCGAGAGAATCCTGAAGTGATTCAAGACGAAAAACTCTTTTCTGATTTAGGTATGGAATCCTATGTCCAGTGAGCATGAAATTCTCAGATTTTTTTGACAGCAAAAAAGACCTATGGGTTCAAGCCCATGGTTATAGAACTCTAAAGAGTCCACACGGCCTTGATTTTTGTTCCAATGATTATTTGAGTTTTTCAAACCGCCGAGATCTTAATCAAAGAATCCAAAAAGCCACTGTCGATTTTCCCCTGGGCTCTGGCGGATCTCGGTTAGTGAGAGGTCATTCCGAGTGTATTGATAAACTCGAAAAGAAACTGGCCCAATTTTGCGGTCAACAGAGTAGTTTATTTTTGCCCACTGGATTTCAAACCAATCTGGCCCTTTTCTCAACACTTCTGAAAGAAAAGGCCGTGGTTTTCTCAGATGAGAGCATTCATGCTTCGATCATTGATGGCATAAAACTTTCCGGTTGTGAAAAATACATCTGGAGTCACAATAATGTAAAAGAACTAGAACTGCTCTTACAGCATCGGCGACGTCCTGAACAAATGAATTTTGTTGTGGTCGAGAGTCTCTACAGTATGCAAGGTGACCAAGCACCACTGAATGAGTTGGTTGAGTTGTGTGAACGATACGAGTCTTATCTTATTGTCGATGAAGCCCATGCCACTGGCCTTTTTGGCGAAAGAGGTAGTGGTTTAGTTGAAGCTCAGGGATTAAGCCAAAAAGTTTTTGCCACTGTTCATACCGCCGGTAAAGCTCTTGGCGTCAGTGGGGCATGGGTATCGGGCTCTCAAGAGCTGAGAGAGTTATTAATCAATCAATCTCGCGCTTTCATCTTCTCGACAGCACCCAGTTATTTTCAACAAATTGCTGTTTCAGAATCCCTAGATCTCCTCGCAGAAATCAAAGATGAAATTTATCCGATTTACTTTAGGAAACTAAAAAATTTTCAAGAAATGATTTTTACACTTGCTGAAGAAAATGGCTTTAGAATTCTCGCCCAGGGCGGTCCGATTACGTCTTTACACATCGGTGAAAACAAAAAAGCATTGGATCTGATGAATTTTATGCAAAATAATCATTTTGATGTGAGAGCCATTCGACCACCAGCAGTTCCTAAAGGTGAGGCATTGCTTCGATTGACCTTACCAATGGATCGTACAGCAAGTGAAATAGATTCTTTTGTCCAAACACTTGAACAAGGACTAAAGGAGATTCAATGAGGTCTCTTTTTGTAACGGGTACAGATACAGATGTCGGTAAAACAGTGGTTTCCTCTTTACTCTCTCTGGCGTTTTCTAAAAAAATCTCTACCAGCTATTTTAAGCCGATTCAGACCGGTTCACCTTTAGACTCTGTAAGGGTTGAAGAATTAACCTCCGAGAAAATAAAAATCAAAAAATCAACTTATAGCTTTGAACCTCCTATAGCTCCCCATCGAGCCGCTGCCCTGAAAGAAGAAAGAATTGAAATGAATAAAATTCTTTCAGACTTCTTATCTTTTACAGATGGATTGATGATTGTCGAAGGGGCCGGCGGTCTTATGGTTCCCATTAATGAGCAAGAGCAAATGATCGACCTCATTCAGCAAATGGATATTCCAGTCATCCTTGTGGCTTCGACTCGGCTTGGAACTATTAACCACACACTTTTAAGTGTTCAAGCTTTAAAAAATAAAGGCCTATCTTGTTTAGGTCTTGTTATTAATGGTGAACCTGATCCCGGCCTTTGTGAGATTCTCACACAGCAAACCCAACTTCCGGTTTTGTTTGAATTGTCTCCACTCGATCTTCTCAATACTGAGGTCCTCGAGGAAGAAATTCAAAACAATTTAAATCTCAGAGAATTTGTAGAATATTTTTTAAAACAACATGAAGAGAACCCTATTAAGCCTGACTTACAAGCTGTCGATCAGGCTTTGGTTTGGCACCCCTTCACACAACATGGAATTATTGATCAGCATCCGATTATTAAAAAAGGCAGAGCGGCCTCTCTTCTTTACAATGATCAGTGGGTGATTGATGCCATTTCTTCTTGGTGGGTTAATCTTTTAGGTCATAATCACCCTGAACTTTCCAGGGCAGTGGCTCGTCAGGCCCATGAACTTGAACATGTTCTTTTTGCTGGATTCACCCATGAACCCGCAATTCTGCTTTCGCAAAAGTTAATTCAGCTCACCACTTCTCGGGGCTGTCATCTCAGTAAGGTTTTCTTTTCTGATAATGGCTCAACCGCTGTCGAAGTGGCATTAAAAATGGCCTACCAGTATTTTCAACAAAAAGGAGACATGAAAAGAACAAAATTTTTAGCTCTCCGAGGCTCTTACCATGGAGACACTTTGGGAGCGATGTCGGTGGGGGAGCGTGAAGGTTTTAATCAAGTCTTTAAACCTCTCATGTTTGATGTGGACTTTGTCGATCCCTATGATCTGGAAGAGTTAGAAGTGGCTTTTGAAAAGTTTGGATCCCAATATGCCGCTTGTATTGTCGAGCCCATGATTCAAGGGGCGTCGGGGATGAGAATTTACTCCAGTGAATTTTTGGACCGACTTGCAGAGCTTGCGAAAAAACAGGGAGTGTTGGTGATCTGTGATGAGGTCTTTACCGGCTTTTATCGCACGGGTAAACTTTTTGCCTTTGAACACACTTCCCTAAAACCTGATTTACTCTGTTTGTCCAAAGGTTTAACCGGTGGTTATTTACCTCTTTCGGTGACCCTGACCCAGCAAAGCCTCTATGATGAATTCTGTAATGATAGTATGCAACAAGCTTTTCTTCATGGTCATTCTTACACGGCTAATCCCATTGCCTGTCGAGTGGCTTTGGCAACCCTTGAGGTTTTAATGCGACCTGAGACTCTTTCTCAAATTGAAAATGTAATAAGTTGGACACAAAAGGCGCTTGATCGACTCAATGATAACCCACGAATTTATAACGTGAGACAGTTAGGGACTATTGCGGCGATGGAAGTTTTTGACGAGAATCCGACCTATTTCAAGGGAAATTTCTCCAATCAATTCAATCAAAGAGCGATTCAGAGTGGAGTATTACTGAGACCCTTAGGCGGAACGGTTTATACAGTCCCGCCTTACTGTATTACCGAAAATGAGATTGAAAAAACTTTTGCAACCATTAATCAATTAGTGAGTGAGGGATTTTAAAATGTTCGATTGGAAAATGATTTTAACTCGTTTGGTGGCACAACCTCTTTTACATGCCCGCTTTATTAATACCATCAGTCTTATGGAGTACATGGGGGCGCGTAAAATAATGAAAAGCCAAAGAGAGGAATTGGTGAGTGCTGAAATCTTAGCACACATGAACGAAGAAATTCGTCATGCCCAGGTTTTTAAAAAGATAGCCCTAAAGATGAGTCATGGTGAATTTAAGACCTATCGTGAAGATCATCTTCTCGCAGGTCTGCAGGGTAGAAATTATATCCAAACAGTGGATCAAGCGATTGCGTCAGCTCTTAAGGGAGAGAATTCCTATCTCAATTATCTGCTTTCGACTCTCCTCATCGAAGAGCGCGCCAATTCGATCTACCCTTTTTACGCGGAGCTGATGGAGCCTTTGGGTTTTTCCAGCCCTATTCGCAATATTTTGAAAGAAGAAGAAAATCATTTGCTTGAGATTCAAAAGCACCTGCTCGATTCAAAACATCTGAATCTAGCTCAAATGGGTGCTTTAAGAATGATCGAAGAAGAAGCTTTTATGGCCATTATGAGTGAAGTTGAATTTCAATTGGATCAAGCCCCTTCAGCCCATTTTGTGACTGAACATTAATTCTTTTCCGCTCCCAACGAAAAAAGGAAGCGGATGAGAGACTCATGTGGGGTCTTATTTTATGGGAGGGAATAGGCTTTTGAACTCAGAGTATCCCCGTTCATCAAGTTTTTCTTTGGGTATAAATTCCATTGCGGCTGAATTCATACAATACCTCAGACCAGTGGGCTTAGGTCCGTCGTTAAACACATGACCAAGATGAGAGTCGCCGTGTTTTGATCTGACTTCAGTGCGAACGCTAAAAAGTCCTCGATCTTCTTTTTCGATAATATTTTCAGGAACCAGTGGCTTAAAAAAAGAGGGCCACCCAGTTCCTGAATCATATTTATCGGTCGAACTAAAAAGAGGTTCGCCGCTAACGATATCCACATAGATCCCCTCTTTTTTATAATCCCAGTATTCATTTTTGAAAGGGGGTTCGGTGCCTTCTTTTTGTGTCACCTTAAATTGAAGGCTATTGAGCTTTTTTTTAATTTCATCGACAGTTGGTTTTTGGTATTTCATTTTTTGTACTCCTTTTTCAGACGGAGGGTTGTCTGATTTTTCAGTTTTTGCAAAAGACAGGGTGCTGATCATGAGTAGAGAAGAAATAAGGGCAATTTTCATAAAAACTCCTGCAAGAGTGAGAGTAATCCTAAAATAAGCAAAATGACAGTCTCAGCCTTAAATATTGCATACTAGGGGAATTACTCGTTAAAATATTGTCTATGATGAAAAGAAGTCTTATTAGCCGCACGAAGTTTTTTATCCAGAGAAAACTCTTAGAGCCTCGTTTTGAAAGCAAAAAGTACTGGGAGCTCAGATATAAGAATGATTGGAACTCTGGAGACGGCTCCTATGGAGAGAGTTCACTAGCCAAAGCCAAAGTCTTTAACCAAATTCTTCTCGACTATCAAATTGACTCGGTGATTGAGTTTGGCTGCGGAGACGGTCATCAGCTCTCTCTTTATAAGATCAAAAATTATTTAGGACTGGATGTCTCAGAAACAGTGATTCGACAGATCCTTAAGAAATATTCAAACGACCCATCAAAATACTTTATGCACTATAACCCAGAGCTCTTTCGTCTGGATTCTCATTTTCTGAAGGCCGATGCTGTAATTTCTGTGGATGTTATTTTTCATCTTGTTGAAGATGAAGTTTTTACCCGTTATATGAAGCAGCTTTTTAACACTTCAAACAAGTACGTTATTATTTATGCGACTGATTTTGAAGAGGGAGCTAAAACCGTGGCCCATGTTAAAAATAGAAAGTTTACCTCTTGGGTTTCTGACAATATCAAGGGCTGGAAAGCTCTTGAAAGAAGAACGGCTCTTTCTCCGAGTGGTGAAAAGTTTTTGGATTGGGTGATCTATAAAAAGCAAGATTGATTATTAAAGAGTACGAGTTTTAATATCAATTTCAATCTGAACTTTGTCTTTTATTATCTGATCTTGAGCTATGGCTAAAGCTTTTCTGAGAGCCGGTTTTTCGGGATTATGTTTAACCCCATAATTTTGTCGATCAAATTCTATAAGTCCAGTGGCTTGGAGCTGCTTTGGATGACGAATCACGCGAACATCAAATGTCTCTGAGCGAGTCACTCCTCGAATGGTGAGATTTCCAGTCACGCTGTACAAATCGCTGCGAGATGGCGTCACCTTCACTATCTTAAAATAAGCTTCATTAAACTTTTGAGTATTAAAAAAATCTTCAGAGTGAAGATGTGTTTCTAATTTTTTTTTCCATTGACCGCTCAGATCAATGTTCTCAAGGCTTAACATATCGATCACAATTGTGCCGCCAAGAAGATTTCGATTTTGATCCACGTTGACGGTGGCCTTTTTAATTTTAAGAGTTCCTTTATGTTCACTTCCGGCCTTAATTTTTTGGCCTTGCCAATGAATTTTGCTTTGTTCAGGATCAACCTCTAAAGTGATCGCATGAAGGGGTGCCATCAAAAATGCCAGTACCAAATTGAATAAAATCATAAAAATCCCCTAATCATTTTTAAAAAACATCATAATATTAACCGAAATCCAAATCAACCCAAGGACTTGCTCAAAATTATTAGTTTTAAAAATGAATTCAGTGAGAAAAGACTGATTTTAAGCCTTTAAAAGCTCTTGAAGAGAGTCAACAGAGCCAGATCGCTTAAAACAGACCAACTTGATCAGAAATCGAGTATTGAATGGGAATGGAAAAAATTAATCCGAAGTTGAGCGATTGTCAGTTTGTTTATATTCCATGCTTGAACTATAATTATTATTGAGTCAATTGCGGCTCTGGATCCAAAGGATGGGCTATGATTAAAGGCATGAAGTTCGAGACGTTCAAACTCCCTAATCAGCTTGAAGTACTCACGATCAGTGATCCCCGATTTGTCAAATCATCGGCAGCTCTTGCCGTCATGGCTGGATCTATGCAAAATCCAGACGAACATTTGGGTCTTGCTCATTTTCTTGAACATATGCTTTTCCTTGGAACTCAAGAATTTCCACAAGTAGGAGATTATGAAGACTTTCTGAATAAAAATGGTGGTGGGCACAATGCCTATACTTCGATTGATCATACCAACTATTTTTTTGATGTCACTCATACGGCCTTTCGAGGGGCATTAGAGAGATTTTCAAGATTTTTTGTTTCTCCTACATTCGATGAAAAATATGTAGAGAGAGAAAAAAATGCGGTTAATAGTGAGCACGAAAAAAACCTTAAAGATGATCATCGCAGGGAATACCGCTTCTTACAGTTGATGACAGATCCTCATCATCCCTTCTCAAAATTTGCAACCGGCGACGGACAAACTCTAAAAAATGCCAATCGTGATATCGTCATGGATTTTTATCAAAAGCATTACTCATCTAATCTCATGCGCCTGGTTTTGATGGGTTCTGTGGATAGCCAAGAACTCAAAAAGATGGCAATAGAATTCTTTTCTGATATTGCGAACAAAAAAATCCCTGAGCCCCAATACGGTGAGCAACTTTTTAAAAACACTCAAAATGCGGCGATTCACTTTGTAGAGTCCGTCAGAGATCAAGACGTCCTTAAACTTAGTTTCTCTATTCCTGACGAACTTCCTCATTGGGAAAGTAAACCAACAAGTTTTCTCGCTCAACTTCTTGGTGATGAGGGAGAAGGGTCTCTTCTTTCTTATCTCAAAGAGCAAGGTTTGGCCATGGGGCTTGAAACCTCAACTTGGTGGAGAATTTTTCATGTTCGTCTTCATCTGACTGAAAAGGGTAAGAAAAACTACGAAGAAGTGATGAAAACGGTTTTTTCATTTATTCGTCTGATCAAAGAAAATGGGCTTAAAGAATATGTTTTTGAAGAAAGACAACTTATGGCTCAGGTTGATTTTGATAATATTGAACCAAAGAGCTCAATGTCTCGAGCCAGTCATTTCAGTGCTTCGATGCTCTACTATCCTGTGAATAATTTTATGCAATGCCATTATCTCTATCACAAATATGATCCCAAAGTGTTTAATCAATTTTTAAGTTGTTTAAATACCGATAATTTTCAGGCCTGCTTTTTTTCAAACGATTTTAAAGGTCCAATGAAAGAGGAGTATTATGGAATTAGTTATGAGACTAAACCCATTTCCCCAGCTCTCATTAAAGAACTCAATCAGGTTCATGTTCCTCAGGGAATTGATTATCCAGCTCCCAATCCCTTTGTGCCCAGAGATCTTAAACTGATTAAAAAGCCCGTCATAGATCCACCTATTTTCGAAAAATACCATGATTCGGCTTGGCTTTATTCACAATTAGACACAGAGCTTGAAATCCCTCGAGGGTCAATATCTGTTTGTTTTATTTCAGACTTTATAAATGCCGACCCCAAACGCTATTTGCTGGCCAAACTCTACGCTAAACTTAAGAAAGAGGAGCTCAATGAATGGGGCTATTCAGCCCATGTTGCGGGACTCAACTACAACATCAGTCATGGTTTTAATACCATCACTCTTGATGTCAGTGGTTACTCTCAGCATCTTGATGAGTTGATTAGTGAGCTCATTTTTGATGAAAAGCACGATCGAGCCATCAACAAAATTGATATCAAAGAAGATCTTTTTCAAAGAGTTAAAACAGATTTCAAAAAAGATATTTTAAACCGTGATCACGACGCTGCTTATCAACACCTTCTCTACGAATTGAGTCATTTGTTTTCTTCGGCCTCAGTTCATCGAGAGGCTTACAAAGAGATCATTGATAGTATTGAGCTTAAAGAAATTAAAATGTTTGCCCAATCCTTTTTTAACCACGTTGCTATTCGCACTTATAGTTATGGAAATGTGGAAAAAGATGACGTAAAAAAGGTTGTTGATCTTTTTTATCAGAAAACAAAAGCTCAACCCCTCAGCGATGAGGCGGTGCAAGCCTTTGAAAATAAATATATCGATTTGCCGGCAAAGTCTTATTTACTCTCTCAACATGGTGATAATAATAATAATGCTCAGTTGACCATATATCGAATGAATCCATGGACAATTAAAGATCAAGCTTATGTTGATGTGATCAGTAAGATTTTAGAGCAGCCCTACTTTACTGAATTACGAACTCACCAGCAGTTGGGTTATATCGTGGCGGCCTTTCCTTCACTCAGTTATGGATACTGTGGTCTAGCAACCTTAATCCAATCGCAAAGTCATGAAGTCCCAGATATTTTGAATCGTTCTTCAGAGTTTATGGAAAACTTCTTTTCTCAATTTGGACAAAATATTACGGCTGAGGATGTGGAAATAATCAAAGAAGCCATCGTGCAAGAGATTTCACAAAAACCAAACTCACTCTCAGAGAGGCTTTCACGTTTTACTCAGATGGCGGCAACCTATCACGGTGACTTTGCATTCTTCGATAAATGGGTCAGCGAGATCCAAAAAATTACGGTTGAAAATTTGAAGTCCTATATCGATGAATATCAGAAAAGCCCGTGGAAGAAGAGTGTTTTGACCCTGGTCTACTCCAGCAAAGAACCCCTCACTTCGCTTGATAATTACGAAGTGATCACAAACAAAACCGAATTCAAAAAACGCTTTCCTCGCTTCCAACCTTATCGTCAGACCAAGGTCTAGTGAAAAAAGCACAGTTGTTTTACTGTTATACACAAGAGAAAATGAGGTTTGTTGATAAGAATTAGTAATTTAAGTCTATCAACAAATCTTATCTACAGAGTTTTCCACAAACGAAAAACCTGGCCTTTGGTCGAGACGATTTTCTTGAGAGATAAATAAGACAATGGATTGATTCTTATTTCTTTTGAATACTAAAGCCCACTTTTTTAACGCCAGAAGTTTTAATGGCATCAATAATTGTGGTGAGTCCATCGAGGGTCACATCTTTATCAGCGGTGAGGACAACAGAGGAGTCAGCTGCTTTTTCAGCCTCAACTTTCACCTTGGCTTTAAGCTCTTCCAAGTTGACCGCCTGCCCATTCAGAAACAGAACTCCGTTTTTATCAATAACAACTTCTAAACTTTCAGTGGCCTTACTTTGCTCTCCACTGGATGCTTGCGGGAGATTGACATCAATTGTTGGTTTAAGAACAAGGGGGGCTGTCACCATAAAAATAATGAGAACCACAAGAATGATATCAACCAGTGGAACAACGTTAATCTCTGCAATGGGTTGGTCTGGATCAGAACCGTATGAACCGCTTGCCATTTCTTAAGCCTTTTTACTTTTAGCGTAAGCTAAACAAAGTTCACGAGCCACGTCGATGGATTGAAGACTTTGCCTAACTAGTTTTTGAAAATAGTTGTATCCAATGACGGCGGGAATCGCGACAAAAAGACCAACGGCAGTAGCGACAAGGGCATGGGCAATTCCCGACATGACGGCTTCGTTGCCAGCTCCTGAGCTTTGTGACAAATCACTAAAAGCTTTCATAATACCAAGAACAGTACCTAAAAGTCCTACAAAGGGAGCGTTCGAACCAACCGTAGCTAAAAAATTAAGATTTTTTTCAAGCTTAGGTTTTTCAATCATGAGAAAGGTATTAAAAACTTCCGCCAACCCATTGGCGCCGTGGGCTTTAGCATGACGTAAGCCATAGGCTAATGCTTTTTCAGGGAGTGAGTCTTTATTTTTTGAAAGATCTTCTATTTCACTGAGAGTGTAGCTTTGAAGAAGCTCTTGAGCCTTTCTTCTAAAGTCTATGCTCTTTATATTGACCGAACGCAAAGTAAGGTAACGTTCGATGATCATTCCAATACTTAAAATACTTGTAATCAGCAAAACCCAGAGTAAAAATTCGGCACTGCCTTGAGAGAGTACAAAAAACTGATCAATTAACACGGGATCTCCTTTTCAAGCTGAATTCACTATAAGCTATTTGCCAGGCTTAATCTATACATTACAATAGTCCTAGCAAGGTAGGTCAAGGTTGAGATTGTTAACATTGGGTGGTCTTCTTTTGATCTTTATGGCAACGCTCTCTTGCTCACCCTTTTCATCACAAAAAACTTCAACAATTGTTATTGCTGTTGAAAACTTCTCGGAGCAGGACTTTCTGTGCTCTGACACTCAGTTTCTAAAAACTCTGGATGCTGTTGCAGAAACCTGTGAAAATCTGATTCGCTTCACCCACTTCTTTGCCTCCTCCGATTCAACTCAGTCTAACTTAGCGTCTTTGATGAGTGCCTCTGATTTTCATCAACATGGAGTTCGACATAATGGTCCTCAGTATTTGCCGGCTTCTACTCAAACTCTGGCTGAGCTTTCCTTAAAGAAGGGGTTGAGAACCGCATTGTTTTCTGGAGGGATTCCTCTTTTGCAAAAATGGGGGATTGATCAAGGGTTTGAAATTTTTGATGATGGGTTTGACCGTAAAATGGGAAGTCACTTTCGTTCCTTTAAGGACTCTGTGGAAAAATCATTTCGCTGGATGGATGAAGAAATTGGTTCTCGACCGATATTTCTCACATTTTACGTTCCGGATTTGATTCACAAAGATTTTTTAATTAAATCGGAATGGGAAGAAGAGCGGCCGGTGAACAGAATTTCAAAAATCCAAGACATACATACTTCGGTCAATCAATTGATTTTAGGACTCAAAGCGCGTCAAAGATGGGAAAACACAAATCTCATACTTTTGGGTCTCAGTGGTGAACCCATTGAAATTGATAGTCGGCATTCTCTTTCCAGCACACATTTTCACGTCCCCCTCCAAATCAAGCTGGCTCAGGGTGTTCAATTCAATCTTAAAGATTATACCAGTCACCTGATTTCTTTTTCTGATTTAGGAAGATGGTTGAATCAAATGGTTCAGATCAGACCTTCTCAGAAAAAGACAGATATCAAGGATGAAATAAAATCGCATACGATCACTCATGAAGCCTTTAAAAAGAAGTGGCTTGCTATGGGACGCTCTCCAGAGTTTGGTTTTCGCACCAAACAATACTTATTTAATCTAGGACCAGAAACAAAGGTGTACGATAGTTTTATCGACAAAAAAGAACTCGATCCTCTTGATGATCAAGAAGCCCAAAAGGTCGTCGAGCAGTTAGACAGAAATCAGATTCGGTTTGTTGTTGAATCAGAATATTGTCTCTTTAAAAATCATCCCATTATTTCAAAATTAGAATTCGACATTCCACTCTGTGAGTTTTCAAAACGAAAAACCAATGAAGAGATTCAAACACTTGTATCTTGGCATCAGACTCAAAATGAAGACGTCAACAACACCCAGTTGTTAAGCATTTGGGTACAAGAAGCCATCGAAAGAAAATCCAAAGTTCTTGCCGGTTGGTTAGCTTACCAAAGTCTTCAACAAAAGAACTGGTCTGATCTTTTTGAGTTGGGTAAGAACTTTAAGAATAGCTCGTGGATGGGCTTGGCTCAACTCAACCTCAAAGAACCTCCCTCGAAAGGAGATCAGGGATGTTTGGCTTATTTTCAAGACACTACAAAAGTCATAGAGGATTTCTATAAATATTGTCAGGATAGTCAATTGAGAAAAGTAGTTGAGGGAATTAAAACCCTTCGTTCCAAAAAGAAACCTTCTTCACAGTTTTGGGCTGAAATATCTAATATTATTGAGTCTCGAAAAGCGAAAGAACTTAATTTGCGAATGGATTTTATTAATGACGTCCATCGTCCTTTCGAATTCAATCCAACACTTTCAGAGCTCTATTTTTTTCTTCCAGAGAATCGTGAATTTTTAAAGCTCATTAATGGTTAATAATCCGAGCCAAAAAGGTATTTCTTGGTGATCATGAGCGAGAATTCTAGAGATATGATCCTGAGAAAATTCATTTTCTTTCAATTTAAAAAAATCACTGGGTAAGTAGGTTCGACTGATCAAGGCTAACCGATCCTTGTTTTGCAAGCGAATATTACCGTATTGGATGGGAGGATTTTGACCGAGACCCAGAAGTTGACTGGGGAGTGGCTCAAGGATGGATTTATTCAAGGTCAAAACATTGAGATCAATCGCTTGTGTGAGAGGTAAAATTCCTAATCCCTGACGATATAAAATGAGGGAAGGTTGACCGCAAGATACATAAATCCATTGGGGACCGTCTTTAACAGCAGCAAAGATTTCAAAGCCGGTGTTGTATTCATCGGTATTGAACTGGGTATAAATTTTTTCACTGGCTGTTATAACAGCCATTCGCAAAATATTACCCATCTTGTGAAGGTTTTCTTTTCTTTCATAAGCTAAAGTGAGGTCTTCATCATCGCTGGCCATAGAAACAAAGTTTTTAATCGATTCAATTACTTTTTCAGCAACATCTGATCTTCCCCAAGTGGTCACACAGATAATTAATTGATTGGGGTTTTCTTTATAAACGACAGTTGAGGGGCGAAATTTTTTTCCGCCATAGGATCGTTCGCTCCAATTAAGGCTGATAGCCATACTGCCTCAACTTTCTGCGAGCCTTTTTATAATATTCACCATCAGGGACATCGGTTTTAACGATCTCTTCCCATTTCACTCGACAGGCCTCAAGGTTACCAAAACCCTCTTCAATCATACTGTCTTTGTAGATATTTCTCATTTTATTAGTCAGCTCTTTTTCAACTTTAAAAACAAAGTTGGAAATCTCTGGATCATAGGGGTCCACCCTCTGGGCTTTACGACCTAAGAGTATGGCATCCTTTAGGTGAGTACTGCCGTATTTGGATTGGGCTTGGCCCACCAGCTGGTTTTTTTCAGTTTTAATTTTCCACTCAATATTTGCTAAGTTCCTTCTCGAAGTTTTCACCAAATTTTTGGGATCAGGAAGGCCAGAGTGAATGTGATTTTCGTAAGCTTCCATCGCCTGTAGATAATTTTGCTGATTGTGAAGAAGCCGAGCTTTTTCAAAGAGCTCCTTCCCACGTTGAATACGGTCCTCTTGTTCTTGAGCTATTTTTTCACGAATTGTTTTTTCTTCCTTACGGGCAGTGACTTCACTGATCAACTGGGAGATCCCAGGGTTATTAGGATCAAGATCCATCGCAGGGGCTAAACAAGCCTTTACCCCATCAATATCGTCTGAATTTTGATACTGTTGGTTGCATTGAGCCATAAGAGAAGCCACCTGGTTTTCAAGTTCAATTTGCTCTTGTTTTTGTTGCTCGATCTGGGCTTGTTGTCTTTTAAGCTCCCTTGAGTTGATACAATACTCTTGCATCTCTTGAGAGTCTTTATAAACAGGAATGATATTGTGTAATTTTTCAAGTTGGCCAAGAGCCAACTCAAAGTTTCCGGCCAAGTAGAGTTGTTTGGCCAGTTTATGTGTTTGAATAACCATTTTTTGCTCGGCCTCTGAAAGCTGACTAAAAGGATCAAGCCCACTTTTTTGAAGACCTTCTGTATTATTGGTTTGTTCTGTTAATTGAGAAATTGCTGCCACACAAACGACAACAACAGTGAGGGCCACCATAATAAATCGTTTTCGCTTATTTTTATCGGCAAAGAGTGTCGATGAGACCTCCTCAACACTTCCAGCTTCTAATTTTTCATTATCAAAATTGACCAGGGCCACATTTTGATCAAAGAAAACCAGCGGATTTTTATACATGCTGAGAGGGATATTACTTACTTTTCTTTTAAAAGAGTTGTCTCTGAGTTCAAACTGTAGGGTCGTCGAGCCCACAGTAATAATGTCACCGCTCGAAAGGCGAACAGCCTTTTTATTTTTCAGTCGTTGTCCGTTGAGCTCTGTTCCCATTGATGAACCTGAGTCGATAATAAAAAATCCTTTGTCAGTTTTAGAGATTTCAAAGTGATTTTGCGAGGCCCCGACTTCATTAATAAAAAGTGAGGCGCTCTCATGACCACCGACGACCCATAGATTACCTTCTAGACGAAAATACTCAGACTTTTTACCGTTTTGTCCTATAATTTTGATATAAGGCGCTCCATTGAAATTTTGTACTGAAGTATTCTCATCATCGCCTTCAAAAGATTTGAGGGGCACAAGAGGAGAAACAATTTCATCATCCGTTTCATCTTCGGAAGGGTTCGCCAATGAATCTTCAAGCTCGTTAAAAAGGGGAGCCGGTGTGTTTGAAGTGGGTTCTTTTATTAAAGATTGTGAATTCTCTTCATGGATGAATTTAAATTGATAAGGTCCTAATAAAAATTCACCACTGCCTTTTAGAGTTAAACTTTTTCGGTCCTCACCATTGTATTGAATGAGTAATACTTCGGAAAGTACGTTAACCCGCCAATGTCCAGCCCCATCTTCATCAATTTCAAAATGCTCTCGTGAAATTCCAGGTAGTTTTTCAAGAACAATGTCGCAATCTTCTTTTCGACCCACAGATAGAAGTTTGCCCGGTATGAGTTGAATCTCTTTTAAAAGTTGATTGTCTTTATGGACAAGAATTTTCATCGATGTCCCCCTGTTTGAAGTAAATCACACTCATCACGTTGTGTTTTTGCGAGCTCGTATTTTTTTGAATTGATATCATTAATGAGGACAAGAGCCTTATCAAACTCTGCGGCGCATCGATTGAACATCATCTTTTCTTTATATTTGATGCCATCTTGCATATGGGTGTCCACTAAATCTTCTCGTCTTTTTTGAGCGGCTTTGCTGTATTGGATTGCACGATTGTGGTTCTCATCTGTGGCAATAGTGGTCCCAAAAGACTCGATGGCTCTCCCATACTGACCATTTTGAAAATCTCTAAAACCCCTAATAAAATGTTGTTCGACGTTCTGCAAATAATTCTGTTCTGACATTTTTTTCTTTTCGATAGCGGATTCGCGAAGCAGGACAGCCCTTTCTTTACTCTCTTCGATTTGTTTATTCACCTCCTGCTGAGTGATTATTTTTTTTCCGTCGATTTGAACAGGGTCCTCTTGAAGAGATAAAAGGAGGCCAGCTAAACCAATCACGACGATCAGGAACATTCTCAGGTTTTTTTGACTCTCTTTTGCGGGTGATCTAACCGCTGAACTTTCTCCTGACCCGGCCAACTGAGGTTGAGCTTTTTCATTCGTTTGAGCAGTGAATTTAATCTGAGTATCCCCAAATTGAATAATATCACCCGGCTTTAAAATTTGTTTTTGGCCGGGTTTACCATTAACAAGTGTTGTCTTTCTTGAGCTCAAATCAATACAGAATACTTGATCACCAAATTGAATAGCGAGTTGTTGACGCGAGGCTTTTGGATCATTAAGCACAATCTGACAGGTTGACGAATCTCTTCCAATCACAATTTTCGGTGGTTGAATACGATAGAGTTTTCCAGCATCAGGCCCTTTTTCTACCTGAAGGAGAAAGTAGATCGCTTTGAAGAGGTTAAGATTCGGTGCACCCATATTTATTCATTGCCCTCATCGTAAACTTCGGTGAAACAAATAATATAGTAGCTGATTGAACCCAGTTCTTGAATGGTTTTGACTGAGATTTCAAATTGGACACCACTTCCTGAAGGTAAAAGTGAAGTGTGTTTCAAATTAGGGTTGTCAGCTGATTTCTGCAACAAATCTTTCAGATTCTCAATCAGAGAGGGGTCATTAAGA
>JBGSSY010000209.1:0-4030 GCA_041736775.1 Bdellovibrionales bacterium
TTCTCTCTCTCCTCAATCAAGAAGATCGTAAGCGTTGGAATCAAATCAACGGTCTGCACTTACAAACGCGCTCCATCCCGATCCTTGATCAAGTGATTGCCCAAAAAATCTCCGACCATCTCATTGAACCGAGCTTGGACATTGATGAGGAGACAAAACAACTGATCGCCTCGATGACTCCGCAAGAGGGGGTTGCTGCCATTCGCAGTGATTCAGCCTTTGGTTCTTTATTGGCCAGTGCGATGCCCAGTTTACAGTATTCACGGGTTCTGAGTCTGCTCGATCCCCCAACGATTCGTGCTGTTGCCGAAAAAAGTTTTGAAATTGGTGCTCAGGACTTAAAATATATTGCGATCAAATTGACAAAAAATTTGGAACAGATTCGAGGTCAAAGCCGCGCTAAAAGAACTTTCTTTACAGAAAAAGTTCCACAACTCATTCAAGAACTGGGTTACGAAAAAGAAGCCGCACTCTTTGACAGTCTTGCCTCCAGCGGTGACCTTGATCTCTTACAAAAAACCAGTCTTGATTTTTTTCCAGCCGATCTGATCGATCAATTACCAACTGAAATTCTCAAAGATGTCCTTGATTCGATGGAACTGGCCAAAAAAGCAGAGTTGATCAGTAGTCAACCTCAACATGGTTCCCTCTTGTTAACCGCTCTTGGTGATGGTCGTTTGCGAGAAGTTCTCGAAGTTGAAATCAATGACCTCAAGAAAAACGCTGCTCGATTTAAGCGTGTTCAACGACAGGCGACAGGTCTTTGGCAAGAGTTTATTGACCAAGTTCGAAAACGTATTCGAAACAGCAGTGAGATTAAAGAGGATCTTCACGATACTCTCACCGACTGGTGTCGCAGCAGAGTCGTTGCGATGAAACCGAGAGGATCTTCCAGTGAAGTGGCCTAAGCTTTTATTATTGATCTCAATGCTTCTCTCTCCAGTTTGTTATGCCGGAGTGGATTTGCAAGCCCATGTCCGCACAGGGATGATTGAAGGTACCTTTGTTGGTGCCGATTCTGGAAATTTTGCAATGACGACATCCCTTGAAGGTGAATTGGAAATGTTTTACTCCAATCGAACTTCGTTCCAGGTTAAAACCACCGCGGCCCTGGGCCAAGAAAATAGCCAAATTGTTTATTTGTCCATGAGTCTCGGACAAAAATATTATCTTTTTACCCGCGGGCGTCCCATAGAGAGTTACGACGAAGGAGTTTACTCTTTGATGGTTCCGCGCTGGCGCTTTTATACCGGCTACACCATTGGTATTGCCCAAGTCGAAACTCGATTTCTTTCGGCCTCACTCTCGGCAACAAGTACCATTTTTGAAATCGGCGGCGGTGCCGGAGTGATCTATAATTTTTCTCGTAACATTGGTATTAACATAGACCTGCTTTATGGTAAGGGCTTTGGGGTCTCCTCGGTTGCAATTGATGCGACTGTGATCCGTGGCCTGGTGGGTGTGGTTAGCTACTTTTAAGGAACCGAAATGAATATTTATTCACTGATTGCCTTTATTCTTGCCGCTCTGGTCTTCGCATTCGGTGTTTTTACATCGACTGATAATATCGGCGCTTTTCTCGACGGACATGCGGCCTTGATTGTCTTTGGCGGAACAGCTGCAGTTGCAGCCATTTCATTTCAATTGGATCGTATTTACCAGATGCTCAAAGTTTTTATCTGGCGAGTTTTCTTTAATAAAAAAGTCGATTATATCCCCATTATTCGCGATTTGATGAAACTCAGTGAGGCCTACAAACAAGGTCCTGCCGAGGTTGAGCGTACTCTTGCAACAATTAATGATCACTTTATTCATGAGGGCATGGAACTTGTCACTGACGACTTTCTGAAGAAAGACGACCTTCGTCACATTCTTACTCTAAGAATGACAACCATCTTTCAGCGCTACAATGAGGATGCAAAAAAAATCAAAGCTCTCGGCAAATTTCCGCCAGCAATGGGTCTTATGGGAGCCGTCCTCGGAATGATCGCACTTCTTCAAACTCTAGGGCAACCCGGGGCTGAGCAAAACGTTGGCCCTGCGATGGCTATTGCCATGGTCGCTACACTCTACGGAATCGCTTTTGCTAATTTGTTTATATTACCCATCGCCGAGAACCTGATGGATAGTGCTCGTGAGATTCAAATTAAAAATCGAATCATTGTCGAGGGCATTCTTCTCATCGCTGAAAAGAAGAACAAGATTCTTCTGGCCGAAGAACTCAACTCTTACTTACTCCCCCACGAAAGAATCAGCTGGAAAGAAACTGAACTGCGTGAGGCGGCTTGATGTACGATCAAGGTTCTCCGCTTATCGATCGCGATGATCATGGTGATGAGAGTGAAGAACTCTGGCTCATCTCCTATGCGGACTTAATGACCCTCCTTTTTGGACTTTTTGTTCTGCTTTACTCTTTTGCAATGGCAAAAACTCCCGAACAGGTTGAAAAAGTGAAAGAAGGAGTGGCTCGGTCTTTTGGAGGCTCATATACGGCACCCCTTGAGGATCTGCTTAAAAAAATGGAAGTTGAAAAACTTCGTGACCCGATTCTGCAAGACATTGCCATTGAGCCTCTGCGTGATGGACTTGAAGTCACTTTTCAGAGTGGTCTGCTTTTTAAGATTGGCGAAAGTCAACTTGATCCCGATATTAAACAAACCCTTAAAACAGTTGCCAAGTTGATCGCTGAAAATATTGATGAGGATCAAGTGATTGTCCAGGGACACACCGATGATGTGCCCATCAACACCCTACAATTTCCTTCGAACTGGGAACTGTCATCAGTGAGAGCTTCTTCGGTGGTGAGAGAGTTTTTGAAATTTGGTTTTGATCCGCAGAAAATAAGTGCGGTGGGGCTTGCTGATTCTCAACCTGTCGTGCCCAACAAGGACGAACTCGGTCGACCGATACCAGAGAATCGAGCGCGCAATCGTCGGGTGGTGATAAAAATCGTCGCTCCTGGATATATTAAAAAGCGTCAGCCCGCTTCTATCGACGGTTAAGTCTTAAGCCGCCTGTGGCGAGCCCGATGGCGGCGTCATTATCATTTGCATTCGTGACATTCATGATTTTGACGTCGACGGCATTGATTGACAAATTATCATCCTGTTTGCTTGGGGTCGCCGCAAAGCCAATATAATCATGCCATCCACCGCTTGTGACAAACTGGACCGCTAAACTGCCACTGAACAATGAATCGAGATTGTGGACTCTCTCCGATGAACCGAGGAAGAGCGGCTGAACAAAGAAGACTCCACCGCTGAGTGCTCCATCTTGATTGGCGCCGCTATCGGATTCGAGTGCGAAACCACCTGCGGGCTCATCAAAGTGCAGAAGATGAACGGTCGAACCATCACTGGTAAATGCACTGGTCGGAACTGTGATCGTGCCACCGGCGTAGGCTACATTATTCTTGAGTCTAAACTCGTCAATAAATCCGTTAAAGTGGGCGGATGCCGCCAAACCACCGATCGTGCTTGGACTGGTATCTAAGCTCAAGGCAGGAGTCGAGAAATTCATGGTGGTGTTACTACCAATACTTGTGCCATCGACCCATGCTTGAATACGATTGCCTGGGCCGTTAACGATGGCAGCGACATGATACCATTGATTGTTGTTCCAACTATTGGCTGTAGAGCTGACGGTATAGGGCGTGCCGTTGTGAATCACTTCAAACACCAAGTTACCGCTGCCGTTGAAATAGAGACTCATACTCCCCTCGGATCCGTCACCTTTGTCAAAAAGGATTTTGCTCGTGGGCGAAGAGGCCGGTTTAAACCAAAGTTCCACTGTGGCGGTATTGGTCAAAGTACCACCATGGGGAACACTGACAAAACCATCTGTACCGAGCAATGAAAGAGCTCCACTGAAAGCGTTGTTACCAAATCCCCGAGTCGAATAGTTGCGACTTGTGGATGTCGCTACCGAACTGTTTTCGTGGATCAAAGTTAATCCTAGGTCAGACGCAATGGCCAAAGCATTTTGACCACCGCCATGGCTAGAGGCACCGGTGGCTACTGAAATATCATTT
>JBGSSY010000221.1:0-3589 GCA_041736775.1 Bdellovibrionales bacterium
GGAAGAGCTTGACCCCCTTCGCAAGCAAAGGTAATTCCTTGGCTTCAAACAGAACACTCTCAAAATGACTGAATTAAAAGCGTACAAGGGTTTGCTGTTTTTAAGGAGAGGTTATGATCATAGGTGTACCTAAGGAAATTAAAATTAGTGAAAATCGTGTCGGTTTGACAGAAGCCGGTGTTCGGCAGTTGGTTCTTGAAGGCCATAAAGTTTTTGTCCAAAAAGATGCGGGTATGGGCTGTCTCATTACCAATGAAAACTATCAAAATGCCGGTGCCACTATTCTTCAAACCGCCAAAGAAATCTATGACGTCGCTGAAATGATTGTAAAAGTAAAGGAGCCTCTTCCTGATGAATATAATCTTCTCAAAGAAAATCTAATTCTTTACACGTATCTTCACTTAGCCGCCGAACCTCAACTGACTAAAGTTCTTTGTGACCGTAAAGTAAAAGCCGTTGCCTACGAAACTATCGAAGATGAAAAAGGTGGGTTGCCCCTCTTAACTCCTATGTCTGAAGTGGCTGGTCGAATGGCCACGCAAGTGGGAGCTTTTTACCTTCAGCGTGACAAAGGGGGTAAGGGAATTCTTTTGGGTGGAGTTACAGGTGTGCGTCGTGGACGGGTTACAATCCTTGGTGGTGGTGTTGTTGGAGTCAATGCGGCTCAAATGGCTCTCGGCTTAGGGGCAGAAGTGAGAATTCTTGATGTTAATCATTCCCGTCTTGAATATTTGGATCATATTTTTAACCAAAGAGTGACAACACTTTTTTCAAATCAACAAAATGTGGAAGAGTCGGTTCTAGAGTCCGATCTAGTTATCGGAGCCGTACTTCTAGCCGGGCGAAAAGCTCCAAAGCTTGTGACAAAAGCTATGGTTGAAAAAATGGCCCCTGGTTCTGTGGTTGTTGACGTTGCTGTTGATCAAGGTGGTTGTATTGAAACTTGTAAACCAACAAGCCACACCCATCCCACTTATGAAGTTAACGGGGTGATCCATTATTGTGTACCTAATATGCCTGGTGTCGTAGCTCGTACATCCACTTATGCTTTAACCAACGTCACCTTCAAATACGCTTCTATTATTGCGAAGATGGGGCTTGAGTCAGCGGTTAAGGCTTTCCCTCTGCTTGAGAAAGGGGTCAACGTCTATGGTGGAAAAGTCACTTATGAAGCTGTTGCCTCTGATTTAGGGCTTGAGTATATTCCCTATTCTAAAATGATTTAAAAAAAGAATTTTTTAGCTTTTAGCGATTGAGATTAAAATAGATATTTCCGAAATCCTCTGTCTTTAGATAGGGGATTTTTTGTTTTATCAGCCTTTGCAAAACATTTTTATGAGGATGACCATATTTATTTTGGCGAGCACTGATAATAACCCACTGCGGTCGACTTTGTTTAAGAAGTTGATCAGAAGTGCTGGTGTCACTTCCATGATGCCCTGCTAAATAGACTTTCAGTTGAGAGGGTAATCGATGGGCCCATTTTTTCTCTTCTCCCTTAGGGGCATCTCCTGAGATCAAAATTTGACGGTGTAAGAGATAAACCACACTTTGGGCATTTGAATTTGTTTTCGTTTTTGATCCTGTAGAAATCATTTCAATAAATGGGGGAATTGATGTGCAGACTTCAATATCGTTCCAAACCAGATGGACTTTTTTGGGGTAGAAAAGACAACTTTCAAAACTTTCTGTGAATGCTTTTACAAAATTGATGTGATCATGATCAAGATGAGTAAGGTATATTGCATTTTTTTTTGAACTGCAAAATCTTGATATTTTTTTTCTATCCCATTTTTCACCACCCATATCAAAATGATGGCAAGTTTCAGATTCAATAAAAGTGCTCCAAGAACCTTGGCCCACATCCCAGACAATAAATTGAGCCAAGAAACTATCCTCAGTAATCATGGGTAAGAAAAAGAAAAAAATAAAAAACATCATTCTTTCTATCAATGCTGACTCCGCTTACGGCTTTGAAAAGCAATCAGAATCAGGTTCAAACTCAGTAGGTAAAGCCAGAGGTATAAAGGTTGAACTGTAAAACTCTGCAATTGAAGTTCAGGGGTAAGGGTTTCTAAAATTTGATTGCTGGTTAAAATCCAAGACCAAATAAAATCTGTCCCAAAGCTTATCGGTTTAATAATAAAAGAAAGAAGACTGGCTGGAAAGAGAACTGTTCCAATAAGTGGAGAATAGAGGGAGTTTATCAGAATACTCCACGGATGAATGGCGCTCAATGTGGATAGAATGGGAATCAGTAAAAAGTAACAAAATAGGGATTGGGTAAAACTATTTCGACCGAGTTGCAGTCCCATGCATGCGAGTCCACTCAAGAGGAGTGAAATGCGGTGAAACTCTTGGGGACTGAGGGCCAAACAAAAAATCAGGCTCAGAAGCAGACCCGTTGCCATAGAGTGGTTGAGTTTATATTTTTCGTTGATCACAAAAAACAATCGTTGAATCCAAGCTCTCAGCGCAGGCATTTGAAACTGACAACAGCAAACAAAGAGAAACAAAATAAAAAGCTCAAGTCGCTGATTGAGCTGGCTACCGAAGATTCGTCTTAAAATTTGTGATAAAAAACTGAGGTGGGCTCCGGATACAATCATAATATGAAGGACACCAATTTGTTTCATCGATTCTCGTTGAGGAGAAAAGGAGAGTGGACTTCCACAAACAATTGCACTGTAGAGCTCTTCCCACGGTGAGGGAGGTGATTGTGAAAGGCAGAATTGATGAATTTCTCTACTAAAGTGGGTAAGGTGACTAAAAAAAAATGAAAAAACTGTGCCCAATATGAAGGCTAAAATTACAAGCTGAATCATCCAGACAATGGCTTGCAAATTGGACTGTGTGACTCAATTCAATTCTCTTGGGATGGAGTTCAAACTGTCCGTAAGCCCTTCACAGATTCTGACTGAAATTTATTAATTTTCAATTTATCTGTTTAATTACAATAACTTAGTCGTGGTCATTAAACGTGCAATCCGCTCAAAACCAATACCAGCAATGGGTCTAAGGTCCAGTGGCCCTATGATTCCACAAAGTCTGTGGAAAAAGGTCAATTCTCTGTCCATTTCTGTGAGTGAGTGGGCTTATTTTTTATTTGAGTCAGGATTTTGTAAAGAACATTGTTCAAAACATGAGCAACCTTACAACAGCAGGCTTGCTCAAACTTCAACCATCTCTATACAATAAGGTCTATGACGAAAAAAATAATATCACAGACACATATTTCTATTTGCCTTATGGTGATTCTGTTCATTAATGTAATCGGTTGCTCTTCTCTCACGACAAAATCACAAGTGATCCAATTGCAAAAACAAAGAATCAATAGGCTCGAACTGGAGCTTGAAAATAAAGACCAAAAAATAGAAAAAATGAGATCCCAGATCCTTGTTCAGCATGTGCAAAAACAAACTGAAAAAAAAGCTCTTCTCCATCTTAAAAAAATGATGATGCAAAAAAAATGGCTCGAGGCTTTGCAAGAGAGTGGAAGACTTAAAAAAATCTATCCAAGATCGGTGATACTCACTCAGTACCGCACCGAAATTTTTAATCGGATGGGTCTTAAAAAGCAGGCTCATCA
>JBGSSY010000306.1:0-4566 GCA_041736775.1 Bdellovibrionales bacterium
GACTGCCTGGAAAGTAAGGGCAGCTTTCGTGGGCATTGTCACAAACAGTAACAACAAAATCGAAATTAACCCTTGGGAGCTCATCCACGGTTTTAGAAGTGTGAGTAGAAATATCGACGCCCGCTTCTTTCATAACCAGCAGGGCTCGCGGGTTAAGGCCATGTTTTTTGGTCCCGGCCGAATAGACATTAAACTCTCTACCCCAGAATTTTCGAGTCCAGCCTTCAGCCATTTGAGAGCGACAGGAGTTCCCTGTGCAGAGAAACATAATATTTCTTTTTTCCATCGGGTGATACTGCATTGAGGTGGGGATTTTTGGCAAGTGAGTTTATGTTAAAAAATCCTAACAATGAGAAAAGGAAACCAACTCTAGAAAAGAGGGCAGTGATGAGAAGAATAAAGCTCTACTTTTTATTTTTGATAAAATCGGGCTGTATTGAATTGACCCCGGGAACAGAGATCTTATGGCTTGGGCCAGGAATGAGCTTCTGTGGGATTTCTATCGTAAAAACACAACCTTTGTCAGGATTATTACGCACTGATATTTTACCATGACTGAGTTGAATGGCTCTTTGAGCAATGCTGAGTCCAAGTCCAAGACCACTTTTATTTTCGGTGTTCTGAACGTAGGGTTCAAACAAGGTAGCGATTTTATCAGGTTCAATACCGCCACATTGATCTTCCACTTCAATAATGCAGTGATCACCCGAAGTTTTTGCCCTGAGGATTATGTGACCAGAAACTTTAGAATATTTCATCGCATTTTGTATAAGATTGGCAATCGCCGATAAAATAAATTGACGATCAGCTTCGACTTCGAGACTCCAATCAACGTCACTAATCAGTATCTGTTTCTTTTTATCAGCATCCACTTTTGCCGTAATTAAAATTTGGTCGAATAAAGTGGCGAGTCGAAATTTTTCAACATAGATGTCTGCATCCGCACGCATTCTCACTTCAGATAAAGAGCGATCAATCAGGTGACGCATTCGAGTAAGATTGAGTTCAAGAACGTTAGCAGTACTTCCGCCGGTTCCAACCAATCCAGCTTTAATCATCTCATGGGCCACCGTCGCACTAGAAAGGGCGTTTCTCAGCTCGTGGGCCAAAAAACCGAGATGTTTGACTTCTCGGGATTCGCTCGCTTCATCACTGCGAAACTGGTATTCAGAAACTGCAGACGCTATGGCCACATCAAGACAACCGTTCAGAATATTAAATTCAGTAGCTGAGATGTTAGCGTTCTTAGTCGTCGCCAACTCTGTAATTGCTTGGCACATGGCCCCGTAGGCGTGGACCACATGGGAGAGGGTATACCCAAGACGTAAAAATTCTTTACCATGTTCGGCCGCCGCTGCAAGAAGTGCTTCGGTAGGATTTGAATTTAATTTTTGTTCAAGGACTTTAATTAACTGTTCAAAGAAGATTGGTAATCCCTTCTTGAGCTGAGGCGAACTACTGAGAACTCCGGCAAGAACTATAGTCTTATCTTCACTGAGAACTAAAATTTCATTTCTGTATTTTTCTAAAAACTCATGGAGCATAAAACTCCCTTTCGCTGGTGTTATTAGGCTCTTTAATGAGCGAAAAGTCGAGGGATATAAATTGTTAATGGGCTACAAGCATGGTAGAGGGTTTGATGGTAAAAAATATTCTCATAGTCGATGACAGCCTTGAAATTCAAATGCTCCTCAGAGTTCTATTAGAGTCTAAAGGTTACCAAATAGATTGTCGTTCAAATGGTGAAGAAGCACTTGATTTTCTGGCTTCCCGTCAAAAACCTACAGATTTGATTCTACTTGATCTTCAAATGCCTATTATGGATGGATTAACTTTCCTTTTTCAGAGAAAAGAATTGCCCGTTATCAAAGACATTCCAGTCATTCTTATGTCTGGTGATGAAGCTATACATAAAACGGGACGAATTGAAAACATCAAGACTGTTATTAAAAAGCCACTCAGTATGGCTTCTATTTTACAAGCTTTAGAAACTTTTTGACTTCATTAAGCTCATTATCCCAGGAGGCTTTACTGGACCAAAACAGATGGGCGTTTGGTTTTATGTCTACCTGTGAGTCGAGAGAACCAGCGGGGACGACAATCATTTGAGTCTTGCTGTGTTGTGTGGGTAGAGCTGAACCACACTCCATGCAAAAACTTTTTGTGTGTCGGGTGGGTGCAAGGTTGAAAGTTTTTATCTGCTCTTTGCCCTTGAGCCATTTTAACTCGGCTTGAGATGAGAATAAGTTTGCCGCGTGAGCAGAACCTGTATCTTTTTGGCAGTAAGAGCAATGGCATAAATAAAAGCTCTCAAAGTCCCCAATAATTTCGAATTGAACTTTTTGACAAAGACATGAACCTAAATACTGAGAATTCATTTTGCTCCCCCCAATGAATTTTCTCTTTAATTCTCATTGATTTTTTTAATACTACATCTTAGGGGGCCAAATAAGAAATGAAAACTTAAGTCTTCGCTCGGACTACCCAAGATCATTTTCGAACAACTTGCTATTGTTCATTTTGTCGAAAACTTGAATTTTACCGAGTTCATAATCCTTGTCGAGGTAGATATAGAAATTTAAATCTCGATGAACATCTTCAATGGTCATAAAAAAAGGATACTGGTCTCTTTCTCTAAATTCCATGGGAGAAATAATACTAAGAGTTTTTTGAGGACTTTCAAAGCTCTCTTGATTGTGTCGTAGTTTTATGGGCTGAGATTCTTTCAAACTAAACGTGTACATCGGGCCCCAATCACCCCAAACAGAGTGATTTAATTTTGTTAAGTCGGGCACTTCTATCTCAGTCAGAGTGGGTTGAGAAGAATCACCCCAGATAAATTTAAATGACTTATTGGATAGACTGGTCAATTTTAATTCCATAGATCCTCCTTGGTAGAAATCCAACTTTTTTTGTGATGAATTTTAAATTCACTTGTATCCGGATCCATTGAGATGACCATGAGCCATTCGTTTTCAACCAAGTCTTTCACGACTTGGTGTTTATCAATTATTGTTTGGATGGAAGAGGGGTGAGCTTGAATAAAGACTTGAAGCCTTAAAGGTTCGTGATAATAATCGCCCTTATAGAGAACCGATTGCTCAGTCAGTCCCCCGAGCAGATCACTGGTATTTCCTTGAATACAGCCAATTCCGCCGACAACATTGTTAAGGACTTTATTGCCTGCGCCGAATTTGACCGGATCAATTGTACTTGCATAATATTGCATATTGATCCAATTCGTTACAATCATTGGAGCTGTCATTATAAGTTCTAGCTTAGAAAGATCTCGATCCTCTTTGGCGTCATAATCATGCAGAAATGTGCGTCCATCAAGGTCAATACATCGGGTTAAATCCCGAGAGCCAACGATAAAAGCAGCGTTTCTGGCGAGCCCCCATTCGGGTCTGATTTCTGACCAATCATTGGCTCTGATATTATATTCATGGTTGAGCTGATGATCATTGAGATTCTGACAAGATGATAATTTTTGGGCTCGCTCTTTTTTTGATTGGTCAGAGGCCTTAATGAAAAGTTGTTTTAAGTTCTCCAATTCGTTTTTTATCTCACTTTTAAGTTCTCTGTTTTCGTCGATGATCAAAATATCTTTTGTTGTGTTGTGCCAACCTGATATAAAGAGTGTTGATTCAGGGATGATAATTCCCTCCTCTTTGAGAGAGAGGCGAACCTCCGATTCATTGAGAAGTGTGGCCAGCAGTTCAGAATTGCCACGGCCGTTATGCCCGGCACAGGCGCCGCAATCCAGTGCAGATGAATAGGGATTATTTGCTGATTCGCTGCCATGACCAAAAAAGAACACTAATTTTGCAAAATCTTGAGTGAGGCCCATATTTTTAAGGGCGCTTTTGGCCATTGAGGTTTTGTTTTCTAAGCTTAAAGTTGAAGTTTCAAGTCGAATCAGTTTTTGCTCTTTTGGTGTTAAGCCTAAAGTAGAAAGTTCGGTATTTGGTTTTCTTGTCGCTAATCCGGCTCTTAATAGTTGAGCAATGTAAGAAAAACCCAATGTTTCAGCAAATGAAAATCCTGAGTTGGGTGCTGACTGTATCGTTTTGGTTAAATATTTGTTTTCGGCAAAGTCTTTCTTTTTTATGAGAAGATCGTTTTTGTGGCCGTCTGCGGTCTCTGAAACTTCGAAGCTTGAATTAAGAAGTACCGGGCAATTTTGATCGGACTGTTTATGTCCAAGACCTTTGACCGAAATGGGTAACCCAAAAAATCCAGCAAACCCAAGAGTTTGTATTTCGGGAGAGCTATTTTCTAGATGTCGCCTTATAACTTCACTTCGAACATCGATGCAAAATACCATTTGTGCTCTGGGGCGGTGGCTGAGTTTTTTGTGTCCCGATTTATTTTTGATAAGATCTTCAATGTTTCTTCGGTAGGACTGTTCAGCCGCTTTTAACCAAATGGAACTGAATTCAATATCTTTATAAATAGTTTGAGAGGGCGAGGACAAAGCTTTAAGATCAAGATTATCGTTTATTAATGAAATATCATAAGCCATTCGAACAGCGAGAATATCAATTAAGCCACCGATTTTTTTAA
>JBGSSY010000319.1:0-2376 GCA_041736775.1 Bdellovibrionales bacterium
AATCTTGTAAACACGCTCAGTGATGACATTGATCAATTCTATATTTTCCGGATAGAGAGTCTCATAGCCTTCCAGGACAAGGATTGGATGAGGCTCATAGAATGCATAGCTTTCAAGATGTTCTTGTGGTGAAAGATATTTGATATCTTTTCTTATATCCAGCCCAACACCCGTTTTTTGATTAAATATTTGAAGGAAAGACTTTATATTTCTCTCATAGAAGAGATCGCATATCAAACGTACAGTGTCTAGAGGAGGATCTGAAATGCCTTTGTTACCACATAGAATCATGATGATGTGGTAAAATAATGCGTAGTTTTGGTCCCTACGACCCGTTTCTAAACTAAACTTTTCTGTACGACAGAGCTTATGCGCTGGTAAAAGGAGGACTTCTTCCCTCTCTGCGTCATTAAACCAAAAGACTAAAACTAATTTTTTATACTCAACGGTATGTTCTTTTTGAAAAAATGGAGGAGAAAAAGAATATCTATCAGGCAGAAGCATATAAACAGCAGTGGATTCAGATTTTCTTTGGGTCAAAGTGGATCTACGGCAAACTGAAATGATAGGTTTATCCAAGCGTTTACCCTCAGCAAGCAATTCGTTTAGAAGTCCCAAGTCACCACGAGAACAGTCAATAATAGCTTTGGCATATTGATGAGGGATTGGCAGCTTACTTGTTTCCTCCTTGGCTGTTGAGATCGCCTCCATGCTTGAATTGTTGAAGAAGTAAACAGCATCTCCCAAAAGCTGATTAAATAAATTTTCCAGCTCCCTGTCAGATAATTCATTGTTTGTATTTGTGTTGGTTTGTAATTTTTTAAGATTATTTTTGTTTTGACCTATAGTATTAAAATAGGAGTACAATTTTTCCAGATTGATCATGCTGGCAAATGATTGTGGGAGATTGAAAGTTATAGGGTCCCTATATTTAATTTTATTCTCCTTAGGTCCCCAAACTTTGATGGTGCCATCCAGCGATCCGCTTAAAAGCAAGCCGTTGGTAAGTTTGCACAAAGTTTGAATGCTTTTGGTGTGTCCTTTCAAAATTTGAGCGGTAAGAAGAGAAAAATCGGTATTGGCAGTCCTGAGCTCAATCACATCATTGTCAAAGAAGTACCCTAAACCAATAAGATTTTCTGAAAGTTTGGTTATTGGAGAGGGGCCAATCAACGTCGGTATGCTGCGGATGCACTCAAAATCTCGTTTGGGATCTAGCAATCTAGCGTTTCCCATTTTATAAGTGCATACAAGCTGCCCCTGCTCATTTGCAAAAAGGTTTGTTATTCCGCCTAACTCTTCCTCACATGGTATGATTTTAACTGTCGTGTATTTTAGAACCTTGCCTTGCGGAGAAATGGTGGGTTTTAATATGACCACATCGGGTGTTCCGCTTTGGGCAATGACTCCATCTTGAAGTTCACAGTAGTTGCGACCATCGCCTACCAACTTTTCTTCATAACTACACTGAAATTTTTTTCCCGGATCGAAGATCTTCAATTTTTTGTTATCCCAAATCACAAAAGACCCATCTGATAACTCGACAAACAACCTACAAGCATCCTTGCAGGAGATTTTTTTAATACATTTGTAATCCTTATTAGGATCCCAAATTTTAATATATTCACTAGACATACTGACAAGAAGTTGATACTTCTTTAACCATTTAATGACGGGTGGATAAATTGGGGTGCTATCAAAAATGACGCCGCTAGCATGATCCAAGTTTTTGATACAGATGAAATTTTTTTTAGAGTCCCAAATCTTAATCTTTTCATCAAAAGAGCTACTTGCCACAAGCCCTTCTGGGAGCTCGCAAAGTGAAACGACTCCTGCTTTATGACCTGTTAATGTTTGCTGAGCAATTGGCTCAAAAAGTTCCTCAGTAAATTCTGCGCCATCTTTCTCCGAATCTTTGAACGATGCCCCTATCAATTGGGCTTCAACGAATCGCACCTTTTGTACATTCGCTTGATCAAAAATCGCTTCATCAGCAATGGCCTGAGTTAAATGTGCACCGCTAATCCTTACCCCAGAAAAATTCTGCCCACTCAAAGAAGCCCGAGCTTCATTGAGGATAGTAATCGCATTTGCTGCTGCAGTCTCGTACGCTTCATCTTCTGTGGATGCTTGAATGATTTTAAAGAGATAGTTCCGAATTGAGTTGTCTGTTTTTGCAAGCTGAATAAGCGGAGGAGGGCGATTCGAGTCCTGATTTAATTGATACAAATCGATAAAGAAGCGAAGTGGGTTATCACCCTTAAGTGAAGAAAATTGCATAGCACCCCATTGTTTAGGACCAAAAAGAGATTAAGAACGCAAATTATCAGATTGAACAGACAGATGTCTAACAAAATAAACGTGGATCCTAACCTC
>JBGSSY010000364.1:0-2984 GCA_041736775.1 Bdellovibrionales bacterium
CACCACTGATGACCTGCACTGTGATTAAGAAGTTTTTCAATACTCACGTCCTGATGCGGGTACCACGGCAAGTGTTGATTAACTTTATCACTGGTTTTAAAGAGTTTATTTTCTCGTGCTTTGATAAAATAAAGGGTCGAAAAAACAATTTTAGTGAGTGATGCGATGTCGTAGTAGCGATAGGTTTTTCCACAAGAAAGATCTATTTTTTTTTGGCCGCGATGATAGACCTGAAACCTGAAACCTTGAAAATCAAAGTCACCAGATTCCATCACTTGCTTTGTGATTTGGGCCTCCCATTTGATCATGAAAGGAGACAGCCTGTTTCGATCATCAACTGGGGTTTTGACCCCGATTGAATTTGGGCTTTTGTTCCCAAGGGAAGAGGGTGCTGGTTTTCTCCATGACCCACAGCAAGTCCGCTGAAAACTGGGAATTTCTGATTGAGAGCAAATTCTTTGAGAAGACTTGGTACTAAATCTTTTCCATCAGGCTCTCGTGAGCCCGTAAATTGACCAAAAATAACAGCTTCAACCCCTTTAAACAAACTGAGCTGTTCCATGTGGTTAAAGACGCGATCAATCCGATAGGCGCGCTCGCCAATGTCTTCAAAAAAAAGAATTTTATTTTGAGTCTTGATCTGATGTTTTGTTCCAAAACCCGATTGAAGGGTAATCAGATTTCCACCAACAACAGAACTTGAGATCCGTTTTCGACTTTGTGCCGCTGGGTTCAGTGCTTTGAGTTTATAGTTGAGTGATTTTATTTTGCCAAAAAGCACATCTTTAATTCTATTGTTTTCTTTTTGAGTGGTTTTTTGCAGAGCTAAACGATCAATATTGCATCCATGAATCGTGGACCAACCCCACTTCTGAATAAAATGGGTATGGAGACTGGTGATATCACTGAGACCCATAAAAATTTTTGTTTTTTGAGGCTTGAGACGATCCAGTTGATCAAGAAACTGAAGACTTCCGTAACCTCCACGAACACACCAAACCATTTTTGAATCTTCATCCATAATGGCATTTTTAAGATTCTGAAACCTCAATTCTTTACTGTTTGAACAAATTAAATCAGGACCTAAAAGTTTTTTTGAAATACGGGCTTTTAAACCCCAAGAAGCAAGAAGTGCAGGAATGGCTTTTAGAGTTTCAGCGGAAGGCCTCATCCCTGGCGCAACAATATCGACTGTATCTCCATGCTCTAATTTTGACCAATAACGACCCATCAAATTATTGTAGGACATATTAAGACAGTGTCCATCATATTCTCGTCTTGCTCGGTGACCTTTAAGTTGCTAGTCTTCCACCACCATGTACCACATCGATCAATCGCTTTTTGTGCTGATTAACTCCACACTATCAAATTCGATTTTCGATATCCTGATGCCTTTTATCACCGATCTCCATAAGGACCCTCTTTTCACCCAAGTTTTTGTCCCCTTTATTCTTTTTATTTGGATTCTTCGAAAAAAGGCCAAAGCGATCCCCGTTATGCTGGGACTTGCTCTTTGTATCGCGGCCACTGACAACACCAACCACCGTATTTTAAAACCCATCTTTAAACGACAACGACCTCCTTTGGTTGAAAAAACCATTCAACTTCGTACCGATCGTTTTGCGGGCTATAGCTTTCCTTCAAATCATGCTGGAAATAATTTTGCGGCCGCCACATTCCTCAGCAGCTGCTACCCCGCATTAAGTTGGTATTATTTTGCCATAGCAATTGTGGTCTCCTACTCCCGTATTTATGTCGGCGTCCATTATCCTTTTGACGTTATTGCAGGCGCACTCATTGGTTTGTTTTTTGGACTTTTCTTTTTTCGTATTTTGTACATAATTTTAAATAAGGCCTACGACAAAGGTCATCGATCACTTTTTTAACACTTCATAAAAGGGGTCCCCTATGAAACCCAAAAAAGACAGTCTTGCCCAAAGATCCGCTAAGGAATGGGCACAGGTTGTTGCAAAATATAAAAACCCCAGCCATGTTCGTAGTGTTGCTGAGATTCTCATCACGGTCATTCCCTTTGTGCTTCTGTGGACCCTTGCCGTTTATTCTTATTACAAGAGTTATTGGCTGAGCCTACTTTTTATTATTCCTGCCGCTTTCTTTCTTGTTCGATTGTTTGCCATTCAACATGATTGTGGTCATGGAACACTTTTTCGCCATAAAAAAGTCAACGATTGGATTGGACGAATCTTGGGAGTTTTTACTTTTACACCTTATGAAGTTTGGAAGAGAGATCATGCTCTACACCACTCAACTTCTGGCAATCTTGATAAGAGAGGTTACGGTGATATCACCACTCTCACATTAGAAGAGTATAATAAACTCAGCGTTTCTGGAAAAATCGGCTATCGAGTGTACCGCTTTCCCCTGGTTCTCTTTGGTATTGGTCCAGCTTATTTGTTTTTGATTCGCAACCGTTTTCCTGTGGGACAAATGACCGAAGTGCGCTCTTGGTTGAGTGCAATGGGAACTAACATCGCAATTGCTGCCACTGTCGTCATTCTTCTTTACACTATTGGCAGTGCCGCTTTCTTTTTTGTTCACCTTCCCATTGTTATCCTTGCCGCCACTTTGGGCGTTTGGCTTTTTTATGTCCAACACCAATTTGAAGAGACCCACTGGTCCCCAAACGATCAGTGGGATCCACAACAAGCAGCCCTTGAGGGTAGCTCTTTTTATGATCTTCCTTTTTTCTTAAGATGGGCAACGGCCAATATTGGTGCTCACCATATTCATCATTTGCACAGTAAAATTCCCTACTATCGACTTCATAAGATTCTCAAAGAACACCCAGAGCTCAAAGGTGTCAGTCGAATTACTCTTTGGGAGAGTTTTCGTTGCGTGCAACTTCATTTGTGGGATGAGGCCAAGGGCAAACTCATTTCCTTCCGGGATCGGTATAAAACTTAATTTTATTTTTTTAAGGTCTCGTTGGCCCCTTTCTCTTTTTACAAGCTGAAGAAAACAGA
>JBGSSY010000032.1:0-2123 GCA_041736775.1 Bdellovibrionales bacterium
GCTTTCTCTAACTTCATACGACGATATTTGGCATCAGCCATCACTCTACTAATATCCATTAGTGTACAACCTGAATCTGGGTCTTCCATTACCAATAGGGTTGAATTACGGAAATATTGTTCGAACATTGGACCCATTGACTCTGGATTACCACCATACAATTTTTGGAAAATTGAAAAGAGTTCATTAACAACAAAAGTTTTTTGCTCGGGTTTTTTAGGATCAAACTCGAGCATATTTAATCCGATTGGATTATCCATTTGAGCCGGGTCAAAATAAATAACATCATCAGCTCTCTCAGGCGGAACGGCTCCGAGAACATCTTCGATATCAGTTCCGTGAGGATCAATCATACACACACCGTCTCCCCGCAAAATATCTTGCACAATCATATTCTTCATCAAGGTCGTTTTACCAGTACCAGTTTGACCGATGATATAGAAGTGCCGCAATCTATCTTCGGGAGTGATGTAAATATCCCGCGATACGTTGCGATGATGATTAAAACCAAGCAGAGTTCCTTCGGTCGGCATAGTTGTTGGTGCCGGAGCAGTATTGGCATTAGCCTGCTTGAACTGGGGCGAAGAGACAATGCCGTTGCCTGGGAAGTGAATGATGGTCGCTAATTCAGATAGAGATAGCGGCACCGCTGTTTTGGGGTTAAATTCACGGAAAGAAAAGGCTTTCTCGGCCAATTTTAAAGCCGTGCCTTTATGCTGTTTGAATACCCATTCATTACCACCAACTAGAGAAAACTGATTAAAAGTTGCCTCAATTTCTTCCATAATCTGATTGGATCGCTGGGCATTTTTAGCAGACACAGCTACTTTGATATTCACTTCCACAATAGGAGCGGTTATTTTTTGTGAGAAAAGTTGTGTTGTCTCGCTATTATCGGTTGGCTCTTTAGGTGAACTGGTATCTTTTTTGGCGGCCGAAAAAATTAAATCATTAATACTGGCCAAAACCTCACCACCAAAAGTACTACGCGAAATTGATTCGCCCACCTTCATTCCCTTCTTGATACGCTTGATGATATCTTCATAACTTTTTCGATAATCATGCTGCGGCTGACGAATCACAAATTGCAAGGCTGCTCCTCCTCCCTCTCTCTCAATTTTAGAAAAAGCATTAAGAATCACGGCCAGAGGGTCAGAACTAAAAGAGTCATGGGTGCGAATTGGATAAATCGGATGCTTTTTTAGGGTCACTTCGGCCACTTGGGACACACCGCCGCTAACAAAGATATTATAATCATGGACATGCTCGGTAATCACAGCGTGAGGAAATAGTGATAGAGTTTGTTTTTCAAACAGAGTCACAAAAGCATCAGGCACAGCCGCGTAAAATACAATGTCGTCACTATAATCAGCTACCGCAATCTCGAGTACAAAATGATTATTGTGTTGTTTGGCGCCAATTGTTCGCAATCCCAAAAACAACTGCTCCATCATGCCGATTAATTCTGCCAGTTGATATTCTCGATCAGCCGCCCCTTTTAGTTCAGGCAAGGTTATCTCGAAAAGTGTTAGATGCATAATATGCCAAGGCGGCACATCTTCATGTAAATCTTGGACAGTTGCACCACTTTGGATATGTTCAATTAAACGACGATGAACCTCATCAATCACAAATGGGTTTTCGACTTTTTCCAAAACAGAAAGGGCATTCCGAATTCCCTTCTCCACCGCAATCCGCATAATATCGTCAACCGGCTCTTTGGCCACATTAACGGCTTCGACATGAGCAGACAATTCGTGGTCAGACAGAACCTGACTCTGATCTAATATTACCTTTGGCGTAAATAAACCATATTCTCTAATCTCCTGTCGACCGATAGTTTCAATATCTGCCCGATCAACCTCCGCGGAACGCGACATCAACTCACGCTCACGCATTGCAATTTGTTGACGCAAGTATTGAATCTCATCTTCTGGTGAAGAAAATATTTTTGGTGCACCTTCTGACATAGTACCTATATAGTACCGCGTTCCAACTAATTTTTATGTTAAAGGACGGTACTATCCGTGGACAGTTTCAGTGTATATAAAAAACCGGCTACCTAATTTATTTTATACAGCTCAACGCAGCAATTGCGCTAAATCCCCCCTTGATACCAAGCG
>JBGSSY010000038.1:0-8247 GCA_041736775.1 Bdellovibrionales bacterium
GCTATAAAAACCCCTTCAGCTTTGAGATTTTGAACTTCTCCTGTGACTAAATTTTTAAGACGAACGCCCTCGACTAGCTTATCGCCTAGGACCTCTTCAACGGCCGAGTTCCAAATCACTTCAATTTTGGGATTCTTCAATGCTTTTTCAACCATAATTTTACTGGCGCGAAATTCATCACGACGATGAACGATTGTGACTTTCGAAGCAAAGCGGGTGAGAAACGTGGCTTCTTCCATGGCTGTATCACCGCCACCGACAACCACGACATTTTGCTCTCTAAAAAAAGCTCCGTCGCAAGTGGCACAGGCCGAAACCCCGCGGCCCAATAATTTCTTTTCTGACTCAAGACCAAGATATTTGGCGCTGGCTCCGGTTGAAATGATCAAAGTCTGACTCTGAAAAAGTTCTTCACCAATCCAAACTTTAAAGGGACGAGATTTTAAATCAACTTTAGTTACATTTTTTGAAATAAAACGAGTACCAAATCTCTCGGCTTGTTTTTTGGTTTGCATCATGAGCTCTGGTCCCATGATCCCCTCGGGGAATCCAGGATAATTTTCAACATCAGATGTGGTCATCAATTGACCCCCCACCTCTTCACCTTCGATCATAAGGGGATTAAGAAGAGCCCGTGAAGCATAAATGGCGGCCGTTAATCCAGCGGGGCCAGAACCAATAATAATGACATTTTCAACTTTGCTCATAGTCTCTCCTCATTGAAAAAAATGATAAAGATTTTTAACACACATCAAAGGCACAGACTATTCCCGATGGCATTGGGATATGTTGTGTCAGATCGAAAGAATTTTGGATCCCTTTGGATCTAGGCACCAGCTCACAAAAATTTCTGCCATTTTCGCGGGAGACTGAATTTGTTCTGGATTCTGACGAACTAAGGCCTTGGGAGGGAGCATCGAGGTGTCCATATAACTGGGGCGGAAAAGCCTTAAATCTTTACTGGGACTCTCTAAAAGAATGGATTCTACAAGACCACGCAAAGCGTGCTTTCCAGCCGCATACGAAGCGGCATTCAAGTCTCCTTGATGATCAGCCACCGATGAGCCAACAAAAACCACCTGTTCAACAGTTGAAAATCGAGAATCTCGCAACAGGTAATGCAAAAGATGAGAGGGTGTTAAGAAATTCACTTGGTAGGACCACAGATGATCTTTCCATTCTTTACTTTCAAATGAGCCGTAGGGTCCACCTCCTGCGAAATAAAATAATCTCTTCACAGGATAAGCCTCAAGAGAGGATAAAATTTGGCTTACACAATCTGGTTTAGAAAAATCAATGGAGAAAATTTGATGGGGGGATTGAAGATTTTGAGAAAGTGACTCAAGAGGCCCCTGTTTGCGCGAGATAAGGAGAGAGTTTTTGAGAGATCTGTTTTGATCCATTAAATGAAGGACTTCTTTACCAAATCCTCGACTACATCCTAAAAAAGCAATTGTTTCACTCATGGAGGATTTGATAGCATAAGAGGTGTGATGAAGAGTAGTCTCTTTTTTGTGAGATTGACTCCGAGAAAAGGTTTTAGACCATGGCTCAACTCAATGTTCCCCAATGCAATCGTGTCATTCCTTTGGACCCCAAAGTCTCACTGATGCAGAATCTTCTCAATAACAACATACCCGTGGCCAGCAGCTGTGGTGGAGACGGCATCTGTGGTCGTTGTAAAATGAGAGTTTTCACCCCAGCCCCTTTACCCGAAATGAGTGATCTAGAACGAAAAACTCTTGAGAAAAATAAGGCACAACCTGGAGAGCGACTCTCTTGCCAAATGCATCTCAAAGAGAGTGCCCAGGTAGAAACCAACTACTGGTGAGCCTTTCCAAAGGTCTTTGAATACCGAATTTTATGATCGTTTTTATAATCGAAATTTGAACTATGAAGTCACAACTCAGGCCTGTGTAAAAAAGTATTTGTTATTTATTCATGGCTTAACTGTGCTGTGATGGGTTTTCAGTTTTTTCTTTGGCTTAGGGCTTGCTCTCCTTGAGGAAATATCAAGGAGAAACACGATGAAAATAAAATTAATTGGTTTACAGCTTCTTTTCTTCCCATTTTTCGGATTAATTTCCTGCGCACCGGACACAAAAAGTGATGAATACCCCAGCCGTGAATTTAAAGTCGAAATTATAAATATTGATCAAAGTCGCTTTTCACTCAGGGGTCTTAATCATGTTTCTGTCAGCAGCACCATTGATTTAGGTGTCAGTAAAGCCGACGCTCAAAAATTGGAAATTCAATCAACAGCCACTTGTCAGGCGACAGATTGGCCTGAGCCAGCTGAGAGAATTCTTTTCTTTTCAAAAAAGAATCAATTCATTATTCGCGACCTGCTCCCGATCGCTCTCTTTGACCCTTCATTGAAAGAAGAGATCCCAGTTTATTGCGATTTTCAATTTAAAATTATGGAACATCAAAATCATCTCTCTCAATTGGAACTGAAGCAAATTCAAGTTAAAGGTCTTGAAGAAGACAATTTCTCCCTTTCAATCCTTAACGATCCAACAATTCATTATTACTTATTATCTGAAATTAAAACCACCCCAATTGTTGTTGAGTCGACTCCCTCATTAATGACAATTTTATGCGATCAGACAAAATCACATCTTCTGCTGACTGAAAAAGAAAGCTCTTATGATTTAATTTTAAAAAATTTATCCTTCGAAAACTCTAATCTTTTGCACTGTCGTTTTATATTAGAGAACAAAACAAATAATTCAATTCAGGCCAGTCGATCTTTTTATTTACAGAAAGACGAACCCAAACTGCAAACAACCTTCCATTCTTTTTTTTCCGGCGAGCTTAATCCGATTTTGCCTGAACAAAAACTGGCAGAAATTCGAATAAAAAACAAAGGGAAAAGTCCAATTTACATTGCCTTTAAAGATTTCTACACGGGACTTACGCCCATTCCGATCTATTCCTCTTTGCAAAGTCCTATTGGCTTTTACAAAAAACAATCGCCTGTTTCTGCTCTGTGGATGGTTGTGTCTCAAACACCAAAACGGAAAATGAGTTCGGAAGAGACCACGCCGATCTATATTCTCTCTGGACAGGAGGAGCTTGTGATTGAATTAATTGCAGCTCAAGCTCTTGAGTGTAACTCGGGTCTGGTTGATAACCAAAACCAATTCGTTGATCATCGGTGCGAAACAAAACACCTGTTAACGGGGCTCTTTTATAATATCGAAAAATTTCCGAAAATCAAAACCAACCTATGGAATAACGATGAACAATGGCAATGGATCAAACAGGATTTAACAGGGCTTCAACCCGCCGCTGTAAATAATAGGCCCTTGTATTGGAGTCCCAATAGAAACATAAAAAATATTTGTTCCAAACACTCGGTCATCAAGGAGATGAAAGCCGACCTCATAGAAGCCCCATTTTCCTATTTCGATATTAAAGGATGTAGAGTTTATTAAAAGGCGAATTATTTTTTAAGTCGACAGTAGAAAATGGGCTCATTTCTTTTAATAAAAAGAGATTCAAAGTGGGTCACAAAGTTTTTATTTTTTCGAAAAGAATGATGTAAATCTTCGGTGTAAAAAACCAATTCAAAAGGGCTTTGAACAAACAAGTTCATCGCCCATAAAAAATAAGGATAGTCGTCGGTTTTAAATTCAAAATAAGAGTCTTTTCTCATCACTTCATAGAGTCGAAGTAAAAATTCTTTTTGGATCAAGCGATTCTTGTGATGTCTTTTCTTCGGCCAAGGATCTGGAAAGTGAATATAGACATCGTTAATTTCCTCTTTGGCAAAGACCTGATCGATGTCATCGGCCGAAAATTTGGCCATACGAGCATTAGTGGCTCCGTCCCTTAAACAGCGGCGAATGGATTGCACGAGAGTTTTATATTTCAGCTCAAGCCCAACCAGGAGTCGATCGGGATGATTTTTAGCCAACTGTGCAAAGTGAGTTCCGTTTCCCGTTCCGATTTCAAGGTCAAGAGGCGTTTGTTGAGCTTCTGTTTCAAAGACTCTTTCTCGCCAGTATCCCTTTTGTTCAATAGCATTGTCGTCAAAGCTCCAGTCTTTAAACTCAGAGTACATTTGTTCAACGTAGGGATTGTGGGCGCAGGCTCTTATCATTGGTTATGGGCTCTAACAGGGCCCTTTAGAGGAATCAAGCAAAACAGATAGAGTGTTGAATTTATTCATCAAACATGTTTAAAAAGACCATCCTAGTGAGGTTCTATGTTGCTTCGTTTTCTTCTTTCGCTCTCTCTATTGCTTCCGTCACCTATTGCCTTCTCTGTACCCCTGTTAGGCCACAAAATGATGGTGGCCACACCAACGCCCCTCTCGGCACAACTTTCTGAAGAAATTATTAAAAAGGGGGGCAATGTGGTTGATGTGGCGGTGGCGATTGCACTTATTTTGTCAGTCACAAACCCTCGCCATGCGGCTTTGGGTGGAGGTGGGTTTGCTTTAGTGAAAATGGGAAAAGATCCTGTACAGGCCCTTGATTTTAGAGAAACCGCACCTGAAAAAACCCATTCAAAATACTTTGTCGATAAAAAAACCAATGCCTCAAGAGACGGGGCCCACGCCATTGGAGTACCGGGGATGCCCGCAGGACTCTGGGCTCTTCATAAAAAATACGGAAAACTCCATTGGTCAGTCCTTTTTGATCAACCAATTAAACTGGCGAAAGATGGTCATGCCCTGACCGGAGAAAATGTAGAGCGAACAACTCTCGTTATGAAAGATTTTAATCAAGCCGGAAAAAAATATTTTTTAAACCCTAAAGGCCAAGTCTATAAGCCGGGAGAAATCCTTAAACAACCCCAATTGGCCAAAGCTCTAAAAGAAATGCGTAACCGTGGACCTGTCCCCTTTTATCAAGGGGACATTGGACGTGATATTGTTCAAACCGTTCAAAAAGAGGGTGGAGTTCTTAGTTTAAAAGATTTGAGAGATTATAAAGTTCGCTGGCTTAAACCCGTGATTTCAGAATATGCAGGTTATAAACTTTACCTTATGCCGCCACCATCCAGTGGTGGTCTCATCATTGCTTCAAGTCTTAAGATGCTTGAAAAACTTGAGACCCAAAAACTAGAGCCTTTAAGCACTCTCGAATTTCACTATTTCGCCGAAGTTATGAAAGTGAATTTTCGTAACCGTTCATTATTGGGTGATCCTGACTTTGTTAAAAACCCAGTGGATGAATTTTTAAATGCAGAAAAAATCAGTCATTGGGTGCAACAAATTAAACCAGACCAAATTTTAAAATTAGAACCCTTAAAAGACAGCGAAATTAAAGAGTCTGATCAGACCACTCATTTTACGGTTATGGATGCTCAAGGGAATGCCGTTGCCATGACCGTCACTCTCAATGGTGTTTTTGGTTCGCGTGTGGTCAGTGACAAATATGGAATTGCACTCAACAATGAAATGGATGATTTCACCACCCTTCCCGGCCAAGCAAACCTTTATGAACTGATGCAAGGAAAAGCCAATTCTGTTGAAGCGGGCAAACGACCTTTAAGTTCTATGTCTCCCACCTTTGTAGAAAAAAATAAGAAAATCGTAATGGCCCTTGGTGCACCCGGCGGACCAAGGATTATTACAGCCGTTTTACAAACGATTTATCGTGTTCTCACTAACGGGTATAATATGGAAGAGGCTATTCGCGCCCCCCGTGTTCACCATCAATTTTTACCAAATACTGTTTTTATCGATAGCAAACGACTTCCACCCCTTTCCATTGAAGAGCTTAAGAAAAAGGGGCACACGGTTGAAGAAGGTTGGGGAGCTAGGGTGAATGGTGTTCGTATCAATGAAAAAGGCTTTCTTGAGGCCGCTTATGATGATCGCTCCGAAGGGGGCGCCGCCGGTTTTTAAAAAGTGCTGATTTTAAAGTCACTTTGAAAAGAGGGGTCCAGTCCATATGTGAAAAAACAACTCTACATATCCCCGAATTTTCACTCTACAATTGACCTATGAAAGAAAAACTCAAAAGTCGGGTGCGGAATCAATCCGATCAAATTTTTTTATGGCTTTATGCTTTGATTTTGATTTCACCTTCATTAATGTTTTATTTAACCAAGTCTCACCCCAGTCCTTTTATTCCCGTTTTTCTGGCCTCACAAATTTCAATGGTTTTTCTAGTCGCTCACCTTCTCAGAAAAAAATCCCTTTTTCTTTTGGTTTTTAGCCCTCTTATTTTTGCAGTCTGCCTGCAATGGGGCCATTATTATTTATTCAAATACGAAATTACTGAAGGGGCACTGGCTGCCATTTTAAGTACAAACCCCACCGAAGCGACCGAGTTTTTTTTAAGTCTTCCTTCATCACTTTTTCTTTTGTTTGTTCTGTTTTTGATCCTTCAAATTCTTTTGTCTCGAAAAATTCCCGCTCGGATTCAGTTCTCGACTCGCTCACTCATTCTCTTTTCAGTGATTATTTTTTTGGCCTTCGGAATGAAACTAGCCAGTTCAAAAAGCTTAAAAATTTCAGTTGAGCAGGTGGTTTATAAAGCCCACCCCTTAAAAACTTTTTTTATTTTTAAAAGTGGGGCCGATCTTCTGAATGATTACAAAAACAAGTTGCAAGAACTAGAGCTCTTAACCCTTGATTTTAATCTCATAGGAAATGTTCAGAACCAAACCCATATTCTTGTGATTGGTGAATCGGCGCGAAAAAGAAATTGGAGTCTTTACGGCTACCCGAGAAAAACAAATCCTTCGGTTGAAGGTTTAAAAGACGAGGTCACAGTCTTTGCCGATGTGATCAGTACAGCCAATTCAACAATACCCAGCCTCTACAACACGCTCACCTATTCGCGAGATCAAAAAATTGTGACTCTTTTTGATATAGCCAATCAAGCGGGTTTTTCAACTTACTGGATATCTAACCAACCTCAGTTTGGCATCTATGATAACCCGACCTCTGTGTTAGCCCATCGTGCACAAAATCAAATTTTTATTCGAACCACGTCCTCTCATGACGATCTTCTCTTGCCCGAACTCAACAAAGTATTAAAAAATGAAGCACCCAAAAAACTGATCGTTTTACATCTTATGGGAAGTCATGGGTACTACCACTTACGTTATCCAGAGAATTTTAGAGTCTTTAAGGAATGTGAAACGCCAAACAGTTCGCTTTATTTAAAACAGGATTGCAAGGTCATCAATGACTACGACAATTCAATTCTTTTTACGGATTATCTTTTAGGTGAAATCGTTACTCGCTTAAAACAATCAGAACCCATTAGTAGCTTGCTTTATTTCTCTGATCATGGAGAAAACCTCTTAGATAACAAACATGAGATTGGCCACGGTGGCCTTGTGGTGAGTAAAGCAGAGGCTGAAATCCCCTTTCTAATATGGCTTTCTGATCAATTTCAGCAGAATCGTCCTGAGCTTTTGGGTGAGATTCAAGCGGCCTCTCAAAAAGAGCTCAGTCTTTATGACTTTTTTCCATCGTATCTTTATCTTCTGGGAATTTCGACAACACTTCATGAGAAGAAAAACTTTTTTAAAGATGAGTTCCATGGACCACGGTTTCTTTTTGATCCGAATCAAAAGAAAGTTTTTTATAAGGACTTGGAATGAAGAGCTTTCCTTGAAGGCTTAAATTGAAAAACACTGATTAATAGGCTTAGTGTTAAGAAATTTTTAATAAATGAATATATTAAGACGTTTCCATTTATAAATTAAATGAAGGAAAAAAATTAAGGGGTTCAATTGAAAAAAGTGGCAGTACTCATCATTGTTCTTTTAAGCATCTTCTTGCTCAGCACCTTTGCTCTCTTTCATTTTAAAAAGGCGAAGGAGTTTGATTTCAAAACTTCGCTTTGGATTCACCACACTGGAGAGCCTGCTAATACACTTGAGGGTTTAAAAAACTCTTTAGCCAAAGGTTTTAAGGGCATAGAGTGCGATGTTTTTTTTGATAAGGAGAGCGGTCGATTCATCCTCTCCCACGATTGGCCCCCTCAAAAAGATTTTATCCATCTCGACGACATCATGGCCCACGAAATGAACACCGAAACTCTGATTTGGATTGATTTAAAAAATGCTGATCTCAAAGAAGCATTTGCTCTTATTAAAAGTTTAAAAAAGCTTGAGAATAAATATAACTTTAAAAATCGATACTTTGTTGAGTCGAGAAACCCTGGACATCAAATACTACTCTCTTGGAATGATATACCCACTGTTTTCTGGCTTCAGGATTATAAGAAATCACGACTTTCATGGCTCAGAAAGCAGCAAGATAAACTGACT
>JBGSSY010000068.1:0-2066 GCA_041736775.1 Bdellovibrionales bacterium
GTTCAGTTCCCCACACATTATCTTGTGTGATTAAATCGCCGGTCATTTCTCCGGTTCGGAAGGTGGAGACTTCTAAAATTTTATGCCCAAATCTGACATGTGCCAAACGAAAACGGCGTCCAATCAAAATGCATTGCCTTCCAAATAAGCGTTTGATTTCTTCTGGTTTTGCCGATGTAGAAATATCAAAGTCTTTTGGCGTCCGTCCAAGAAGCATATCGCGAACTGCCCCACCGGCTAAATAGGCGAGAAATCCAGCTTGCTTTAAGCGATGGATCACATGGATCGCTTCACGGTCCACGAGGTGTTTTTCAAAATTTAGATCAGTAGAATATATTTTCGGTTGCACAGTCATAAATTATTATTTCTTATCGTTTAAAATCAATTAGCTTTTCATGAACGAAGTCTAAAGCGGCATCTGCGCCGGCGATTAGGCGTAAATCTTTAGCCTCATCTACGCTCACCCATTTAAAATTTTTATGTTCATCAGACAACTGAACCTTCGGAAACTTATCAAACTGTATAAAATAGGTATGATAAATAAAATCCAAGTCTTGTTTTCTGAAGTAAAGAGTGCCCATCGACACGAGATTCCGAACTTTAATACCGGCTTCTTCTTCAAGTTCACGAACTGCAGCAGCAAGCGGTGTTTCATCCGTTTCATGCTTGCCGGCCGGAACGCCCCATTGGTCGGCTAAAGCTTTATGGGAGTTCGTTTCTAAAAATAAGTAGCTACCCTGGCATTCGACATAAACGGCCGATGTTTCAATTTTGGGATTAAAATTATCCGGTGGCGATTCAAAACATTCAATCATAACGAAGATAGTAATGAAATTATCTATAAAATTCAACACAAAGGCACCAAGGCACTAAGACACAAAGAATAACGTAAATCTCTGTGTCTTAGTGTCTTCGTGTCTCCGTGTTGAATTTTATTAATTTTCCCAGGCGCCGCCGAGGGTTTTATAGACGGTGATGTAGCGGATAAGTTGAGATGTGACTTCTTGGATTTCACTTTCTTTGGCTGTTAGGGATTGTTTTTTTACAGTGATTAAAGAAAGAGTGCTGCTGATACCTTTTGCCTTCAGCTCTTCTTCTTGAGCTTCGGATTCCTGAATGATTTGGCTCGCTCTTCGGATATGGTTTAATGTTGTTTCACCGGCGGAATAGGCGGCGATGGCGTTTTCGGCTTCTTCGAGGGCTTCGATCACGGTTTTTTGATAGGTGTAGAGGGCTTCTTGGGTGGCGAGTTTGTTGTATTCGACATCTTGTAAAAGGAGTTTACTGTTGAAGATGGGGACTACGACACTTGGCCCAACACCCCAGGTGAAGCTTGAGGAGTCAAAAAGGGATCCGCCTTTTGTACTGATATCACCTACAAACCCCCATAGGGAAAAGCGGGGGAAAAGGCTTGCGATTGCACTGCCGATTTTTTCAGTGGCGGAGGCGAGCTCCCGTTCGGCTTTTCGGATGTCTGGACGTCTTTGGAGGAGCTCTGAAGGGAGTCCAATAGGGGCATTGCAAGGAACTTCTATTGGTTGATAGCAGCTCAAATATTCGGATAGTTCGCCAGGATTATACCCAAGAAGGATGGAAATACGATTGATGGCTTTAGAGATGTTCAACTGGAGGGTTGGAAGTTCCGCTTCAAGGGTGTTTTGGTTTGCAATCATTTGATTGAGATCTTGATTTTTGATCAGTCCTCGCGATTTTAATTCTTCATTCAAGGAAAGTTCTTGCACTTGTAGCTCAATTTTTTCAAGAAGTAGCTCTCGACGTCTTTGTAGGCCTCTCAATTCGACATAGTTTTTTGCGATTTCAGCTGAAACTGTGACCCAAATACCGGATAGATCTTCTTCAATCCCTTCTGCATGTGCTTTTGCCGCAGCAATTTCATGCTCTGTCTTGCCAAAGAAATCAAGCTCCCACTCTGCATCAAAGCCGATTTCAAAAAAACTGAGGCTGCTATTGTTCAAACAGCTTTTACGGACAAGGGAATCGAGGATTTTTTTATTGAAAGACACATGGCCACAATTAAAGGAACCGTCCAGGTGGGGATAAAGGTC
>JBGSSY010000079.1:0-13306 GCA_041736775.1 Bdellovibrionales bacterium
GCGAGAAGAGAAAATTAGAGGCTTGAGCGGCCGCAAAACGCATGGCTCGAAAGAAATCTTCCATGTCGCTTGAACCAAGGATCAGAAGGGCGAAAAGAGAAGTGATCCCGAGCATACAAAAAAGTGCGGGAAAAATTCTCAGCACTCGTCGAGTGTAGAATTGGATAAATGAAAAACGTCCCTCTTGAACTTGAGTGATAATAATTCGGCTGATCAAAAAGCCTGAGATGACAAAAAAAACATCAACCCCGATAAAGCCACCGGGTGAGAGCGCGGGGTTAAGATGAAATGCAAAAACCAGCAAGACCGCTAATGCACGCAGACCATCAATCTCGGGGAAGTAATTTTTAACTCCGACCTTGTTTCCGTTAAGCATTTTGATTCTCGAACTGTTCACGAGCATTGTAAAAGCCAAGAATTTGTTGGTTGATGGATTCGGTCGTGAAATTTTCAAGGGCAATTTTTCGGGCGTTTTCGGCTAATTTTTTTCTAAGGGCTGGCTGATCGATGAGTGATTTAAGAGCAACAGCCAATTGGTCAGGTGCTTTGGCTGGAACCAAAAGTCCGTTAATATTGTTTTGAATTAAAAAATTACAACCGGGCACATCCGTGGTCAAAATGGGCTTTTGGCAAAGTGAGGCTTCAAGTAAAGCTAAGGGGAGTCCCTCACGGTAAGACGGAAGACAAACAATATCAGCGTCGTTATAGAGAGTGTTCATGTCGCTGGTATGACCGAGCCAAAAAATCTCTCCTTGTTTCTCCCAGGCGCGAAGTTGTTTTTCGCTGATCCCTGAAGGGTTTTGAGGAAGACTTTGGCCTGAGAGAATGAGTTTATAGTTCTTAGGTAAATCTAATTTAAGAAAGGCCTCAACGATGTCTCCGACACCTTTATCCCAAAGCATGCGACAGGGGACTAGGATGCGAAAATCAGAATCCGAAACACTTTTTTCTTTCGGGTAAAAGGCCTTTGGATCCACCCCTGAGCCTGGAATCGTGGTGGTTCGGTATTTGGCCACAAATTCTTTATCGGTAAAAAGATTTTGATCGTCAGGGTTTTGAAAAATCACCCGAACCTTGGGTGTTTGCATGGCCCATTTGTAGAGCACATTCACAAAGGATCTTAAAATCTGACTTTTTTTACTTTCAGAAACATACACATAACCAAGTCCGGTAATAGTCACAATAATATTGGGGACTCCGGCCCAGCGACTGGCGAGTGAGCCATAAAGAGCGGGTTTGATGGTGAAGTTATGAACGAGATGGGGCTTTTCTCGTCTTAGAATTCGAAATAATTTATAAATACAAACCATTTCACCTAAAGGATTGGTGCCGGTTTTTTGCAGAGGATATTCCACAACTCGAAAGCCAAGATCGCGAACAGACTGATTTTTGGGAGAGCGGGGGAGGATCACCACGATCTCAAAATCCTCTTGGCATTTTTCGGCTAATGAAACACGATGGGAGAGAAAAAAATCAGTATCGTTGACGATAAAGGCAATTTTCGCTTTTGGGTCCATGGGCCGTCTTTGAGATTCCATAAAAGTTTTCTTCTTGCTAAAACACAATATAACGCGAAAAGCTAAATAGTATTGGAACTTGTAAAACTATATCATCATGAAGTCAATTTGATAGCATGAATTGAGGGTTTCAAAAGTGTTGAATTTCACACGTTTACAAAGTGCAACCATCTTAATTGCGGTGGTTACAATTCTAGTGAGGGCACTCACTCTGCTGCGCGATAGCCTTATGGCGGGTCGCTTGGGCTTGAGCCAAAACGCCGATGAATTTTTTCTTCTGCTCGATTGGTCTCATTTTATTACGACCGTAATCGCGACCTCGGCCATTCACTTTTTCATTCCCCAAATAAAAATACTCTCGGCAGAATCGGATACCTTTTTAAAACGACAGGATCAATTCAACTCTCAGTTTGTTTTTGCTGTTTTGATCGCCAGTCTTTTGATGTTTTTGGGCTTTCTTTTTTTAAGCTCATTTGAAGTCCCACTGATACTCGTCTGCTGTTTTATTTTTATCAGTCAAAGTATGAGCCAATACCTTTCAGCCTTACTGAACTTAAAAGGTTGGTTTTTAGTTCCCTCCCTTCTTTTTGGCCTTCCGATTTTAGCGACCTTTGCTTTTTTTATTTTAAATCTCACCAGTGGTTATTCGCTGCTGCTTTTATTTTTAGTGGGTTCAATTGTTCAAACCTTAGTGATCTATTTGATTTTTGCTTTTTATTGGGGCCAAAAATTAAAAATGACCCTATTAAGTTTTAAAGATTACTTTATCGGCTTTTCAAGTTGGCTTTGGCTGGCTCTGGCGACCCTCTATTTTCCAGCGGCTCATTTTCTCAATGTGCAGTTGGCCTCTTTTGCTGGAGAGGGGATGGTCTCAATGATCAGCTATGCCAGCCGAATCCCTTTTGCAATTTCAAATATTCTTATCTTTGCCTTCTGGACTGTTGCTTTACCGACGAGTCAGTCTAAAGGAACAGAGCCGAAGCTGAATCACCAAGATACCAAAAGACTTTTAAAGACGGGTGCACTTTGCCTTGGCATTACTTTTTTGGGAGTTATTTTGAGTGAACAAATGGTGGCGCTCTTTTATGGTCATGGCAACGCTATATCCAGTGAGAGTCTTAAAGACATTGTTTTTATCCAACGGATTTATTTTTCTATTCTCAGCGTGCAAGTGCTGACCAGCCTCTTTATTCGCTTTCTGCATGTGCTCGGTCAAATCCGCGTGACAATTGTGGTTTGCACTTTGGGTTTATTGGTGCAGTTTTTGTGCTATGGATTGATCGACCAGCCTGAAAACTCGATCCCACTTGGATTTGCATTGAATTTTATCGTTGTAGCATTACTTTTGATCATTTGGCGATTGTTGGCTCGAATACAAGTAAACCAGTCTTACACATAAAGTTTGTTTTAACCCCATCAAAAATCTCAATCTAAGTCTGTGGTTTTAAGGTGACGGTGATTCCGTTTATTTTTTTAAAGAAATGAAGATAGAACCAGTTCATTATTGATGAGCTTGGGGTGTAGGTGTAATTGTTTTTAAATCCGAGGAGTTGAAAAACTTTTCTCGAATAAAATTCTCTGGTGAAGTTAAAATCAATTTCAAAATTGGACTGACGGGCATAAGTTTTAAGTTCTTTTAAGGTCATATAATGGCAACTGCTCAGAATGTAATCGGCATTAAACTCACTCCATTTTTTGAGACCTCTCAAACTAAAACCATTTTTCTTTTTTTCAGGACTGCTCCAATAACTTCCCCAACCCATCAGCGACAAGGCAAAAATAAAATGCTTCAAGCGTTCACGATTTTTAAAGCGATGGATGTAGGGGATAAAAATATGACCATCAAGAATACACTCCATCACTGGGAACAGGTGAGTTGAGACACCATCGGGTTTTAAACAGCGGTGGATCTCAGAGAAGAAATGATTTCGATCGATCACGTGCTCGAGCACTTGGTTAGAGATAATAAAGTCAAATTGTTGGTTTTTAAAAGGCCAAGGTTGATCTTGTTCGATCAAAAGAACCGATTGATCCCAAGGATAGGTGGGGTCTGCTTTATACAGATTCTTAAGACCCTGCTGAAAGAAACCTTCTTGCTGCACGCTATGGTCACACACATCATAACCTGAAAATGAAAAACTTTTCTCGGGATAGATGGCCTTTAAATTTTTCATTAAATAAACAATCAATAAGCTATTGCCACAGCCCGCATCAAGAATCGAGATCTCCTGACCCCGCGGATTTTCTCTGAGAGCTGTAAGAATAAGAGAGAGGATATGTTCATGGGTCAGGCTTGTCGCAGGATAATGTGTGTCTTGAATTTTGGCGTTTTTCACTGGCGGGCTCGAGATGATAGTGGTGTTGTGGACCTAGTCAATTTCTCTGGTTGAAAGCCATAGTCGGGTGCAGGGACTTCAAAGAAGTTGAGGAGAGTCAAAAAGTACTCGCGTGAATCCATCAATTCTCTGTGCTCGCGATCGGGTTTTTTATGACCACTCCAAAGAATCATTCCTTCTGGACAATGATATCCTGTGCCCGGATCGCGGTGAATGAGGCTAAATCCAAAGTCCTCTAAGGTCAGGGTTTTGTTGCGATAAAGAACTTTATTGGAGCGAGTAAACACTTTGTGAGTGCCCAGTGTGAAGTTCAAAGTAAGACCTTGGGGTTCATACCTCATCACTAAAACCGGTTTGCCCTTTTCATTTTTGAGTTCTTGGGACTCTGTTTTGAAATGCTCAAGTGCACTTTGATCAGAAAATTCAAAGGCCACATCCGGTTGCATGGCAGGATTGAGTTTTACTTTTCCTGTAAGTCCAAAAATCTCACTGATTTTCTCGCAACTCTTGAGATAAAGTTCAGGAACATACTCACCCCAATCTTGGGCTTTTTGTCCCATGCTTGATGCAATCACAAGATCGTAGCCATTTTTTGGAGCAAAGTCATAGAGCTGTTTAATTTGTTCGTCGGCAATATCCATACCTTTTAAAATAGACTCTTGGTGATGTTTTGAAAACTCATCGATTTCAAGAGGAGAATCAAAATCCTCTGGAAAGGAGTATCTCCAGTAACGGTGCATGAGGCCGGCTACGTGGTTTGTAAAAAAGCTAACAAAGTCAGGCTGAGTTTTTTTGAGAACCTTAAAAAAACTCTCAAAGGCAAAGTGGGCCTGAATCGAAGGGCGAAAACTTTTGTTTTTTTCGTCTCGTTTTTCAGCCAGCAATTGTCGTGAGGCCTCTAAAAGTGACTTCACTCCAATTCCAGATCGAAAGACCTTAAGAGACTCGACAAGATCAGAGAGTTGAATTTGAGAAGCAATCGCTTTATTTTTTCCGGCCATCATCAGATTGAATTTTTGAAAGGGCTTAAGTCTTTCGGGATAGGCGTCTGGTGCTGGTGAAAAAGTATCAGGAACATAAAAAAGAACATTCTGATGTTTAAAGACAGGGTAGCTTTGAAGACTTCCAAAAAGACCGATTGAGTAACCCTTGTTGGCTAAAATTTCCCAAACGGGGGGATAGGCTTTAGCAGAAGAGAGATCTTGGTTGATGTAACGAATATTATGAAGATCATTGGTCACTCCGCGATGCATAGTGGGCCAAGTGCTCCAAGGGTGAAGTTCGCCAGAGTCTTGGGTGTGAGTCGTGATTTGCGAAAATTGTTGCAGGTTTTGGGCTAAAAAGGATTGGGGGCGAGCCTTGACATAATGGTCAAGGACACGAAAGGGAACCTCGTTGAGTTCGTAACAAATGAGTTTATTTTTTTTCATAAAAAGCCCTATAGATACTTCCTAACAAGTATCTATAAGCTGGGTCAAAATATAAGAGTTAAAAAAAACTTATTGGCTCTTAAAGACAGGTTGAGTGTCAAAATTTAACGCCCTTGAGCAACTTCTTAAGCTCTTTGCCCCCGTCTTTTTTGAGTTTGTCCTCAATTTTTTTCTTTTCACCTTGGGTCATGTCTTTTTTCTTTTTGTCGACCAAGGCTTCAATGGATTTAACCGCGTCTTCTTTGCTTTTAAGGGATATACCGAGTTGTTTCTCAAGTGAAGCCACTTGTTCGTTTAGTTTGCCTTTTTCTTTATCAACCAGACCTCGCACTTGGCCTTCGACCTCTTTTCTAAGACGATCGACCTCACCAGAGATTTGGGCTTTAACGGCGTTGACTAATTTGTCACCAAGGTTTGAGTTCAGATCAAGTTTCAAGTTGTCCCAGGTACCGCTGGCCTTAAGGTTCATGTCGAGCAGTTCTAATTCTTTGGTGATTCCAGTCACCATTCTCTCTACATTTTGGTCAGTGGCTTTGACCGCAAAATCGATATTTTTAAAAAGAGTGGTAGAGGTTACCTGCAATTGATCATTCTCTAATTTAAAGTCGACACGAGAAGCACCGTCGGCTTTTGTATAACCAAGGCTAACATCTTTTGAATTCACCAAAGTATTCTCGGTCACCGGAAAGTAACCCACATTGAGAAAGCCAAATTCTTTGGTGTTATCGGTGGTGTGATCCACCGTAAAATTACCGCTGACTTCTAAGATTTTTTGATTGGGAAAGCCACCCTCAAAATCAAAGGTCGCAGGCTTTTTAATATGCTTAGGATCATTGGTCACATTTTGTATTGTTCCTTTAAGGTCGCCGGAATCACCGCGATTTGAAACCGAACTAATCTGTGATTTTTTAAGCCAAAACTGAGGGTAGCTCACCGTAATCGGAAAGCGAAAATTAACTCCATTGGCTCTTTGGCGAGGAGTCAGTTCACTGCGTGCTTTTTTGCCGCCGTCGGTTCTTGCGGGCATGTACTCTTGGGCTAAGTTTTTGTATTTGAGAATATTACCCAATTGATTGGCCACAAGATGGCCGAGTAACATTTTATTAATTTCAGCAGGATCAAGGCTTGGGATATTGAGTTTTTGCGCCATGCCGTTGATGTCATCTTGAATAAAGGCTTCGAGCTGTTTGTATTCGCTCTGGTATTTATTCATATCCGTTTTAAAAGCCTTTTGAGCCTCTTCTACATTTTTATACTGGGTGCGGATCTCTTTGTAGAGGGTATCAATTTCTTTTAGAGAATTTTGAATGTCCTTTGGGGTTTTGGTATTGATTTTAACCGACTCAACTCGTTTTGTGAGTTTTTTAATCTCACTGTCGTCAGGAAGCTCATCCAATCTTTTTTTCCACTCGGCTTCTTTGGTTTTAAGTTCGGCTCCAAGCTGTTTGATTTTCTCTTGAGATTTAAGTTCACCCTCAAGCTTTTTCAGTTGATCTTTGTAGTTCGTTCCACCCGCTAAAGAAAAAAGATCAGAGAGAAGGTTGGATTCGTTTTTGGCTTTTAATTCATTAAGGGTTTTCTGCGCGGCCACATTAACGGCACTGGGAGCACCACTGGATTCTTTAACGGGTAAAATTCGCCCGGGGCGTTTGCGCTTTGAATTGAGTCGAATGTCCAGGATTGAAGATTCGGGGATAACAAACTTTCCTCTGAGCAAAGCATCCCAGAGGAGTTCAAGTTTAATCTCACCAATTTCAATAAAATTAAATTCAGGTTTTGATTTGTTGGTGACTTGAATGTTGCCAATCGACATGGAGGGAGCAAAAAAGTTGGTTTTAAATCGACCAATATTAACCTCAGCTCCGTGAGCATAGGTTGCACCCCACTGCAAACCTCGGCGCATATGAGAGTCAAAAAAGTAGGTCGTATAACCCACTATAAGAGCTATGATGATAGTAATGGGAATGATGGCCTCATAACGGATGGGGCCTTTGGCTTTCTTTTTCTTAACCGTAGAATTCGTCATATTTCACGTACCAGTTGTAGAGTGCAGTTGCTTTAAGAGCTTTAAAAAACTTTGTTTGCTTGAATTTTTCGTAAACTTTCTCTCGATATTTCTTAATCGCCCAAAGGCTTAAGAAAAAAATCACTGGAGTGAGTAAAAAAGCGAGAACACCTGAGCCCATCACGATCGAGTTATTAAAACGGGTGAAGGGAATGATCGGCATATTGTAAAGAGTAGTAAACAGGGGTTGGAGAGAGTCCATGGTTAAAACAGAACTTCCAATGGAGTGAAAGAAAGGATCAAAAAGATAAGCGACAAACTTAAAAAAGAAAGCGGCGATCAGGGCCGCTCCAATCTGCACCCGAAAAAAGAGCAGAATCAGAATCACTAAAAAAGTTTGCAGGGAGAGGACCGGGGTCATCCCTAAAACAAATCCAAGCGAGATACCCCAAGCAATTTGGTGGGATCCGGTTTCGGAGTTAAGAAGTTTTAAAAATCCAAAGAGTTGTTTGAGTAAAAGTGTCATCGTGTCTCCAAATAAGACTTTGATTGTAGTCAATGTTTGTCAGACCTTGCAAGTTGCTAGTTATAACTAGATCTGGTAACAGTATTTAAGAAAGAGGATCCCTATGAACATTCCCTATCTTGATTTGACCATTCAGTACAAAGCCATCGAAGAACCCCTTAATGCAATGGTGCAAAAAATCCTAAAAAGTGGTCAGTATATCCTTGGCCCCGAGGTGGAGCAGTGTGAAAAAAAGCTGGCAGAATTTGTCGGCGCACCCTATTGCGTTACGGCCGCCAACGGAACCGATGCACTTTTGATGGCCCTTATGGCCCACGGCATTGAGCCCGGTGACGAAATTATTGTTCCTTCATTTTCTTTTTTCGCCACCGCAGAAATGATTGCACTGATTGGGGCAAAGCCTGTGTTTGTCGATATCGATCCGGTTTCTTTTAATATTGATCCCACCAAAATCGAAAAAGCCATTACATCTAAAACCAAAGGAATTTTACCAGTCTCCCTCTATGGCCAAGTGGCCGAGATGGATACCATCAATAGCATTGCTGAAAAACATGGCTTAGTCGTCATGGAAGATGCCGCCCAAAGTTTTGGCGCCACTTACAAAGGAAAGCGCAGTGGTAATTTAAGCCGCTACTCTTGCACCAGCTTTTTTCCCGCTAAACCCTTAGGCTGTTTTGGCGATGGTGGAGCGGTCTTTTGTCAGTCGAAAGAAGACTACGATAAACTTCTTCAAGTGCGAAACCATGGTCAAGAAACTCGCTATCATCACACCATTCTAGGTATCAACGGTCGACTGGACACCCTTCAATGTGGAATCCTTTTAGTGAAACTCGACCGCTATCCATGGGAAATCGAACATCGACAAAAAGTCGCTCGCCATTACGATGACGGATTAAGCTCGGTTAAAAATATTATGACCCCTGTGATTGGTAAAGATCGTCAATCGGTCTACGCTCAATACACCATCCGAGTTAAAAACCGACCCGCCTTTCAAAAAGCCCTCTCTGACAAAGGTGTGCCCACTTCGATCCATTACCCTAAAGGAATGCACCAACAACCCGCACTGAGCCACTTTGCTCCAGCGAGCGGACTTGAGGTGACAGAGACCCTTTGCGAAGAAGTCTTAAGCCTTCCGCTTTATGCCGATATGCCCGAAGCCCATATTGAACACGTCATTAAGTCTGTGAAAGAAGTGGCTGGGCTTTTCTAAGCCCCCTAAAAACGTCGCTTGATAGTATCATTTGATACTATCAATGATAGATAAGCCCCCCAAGGTTATCCATTTTCACAGTGCCGGTTGTTTTAAAAGTCGGTCTAAGAAATAAAAGACGTTACTTATTTTCTGAGGCCTTCACGGATGTAGTCGATGATCAGAGTTTGGTATTTTGTGTGATTCATTTTGGCTTTAAGCTTGAGGGTGCGAAGTAAATTGGCAGGCACTCGGATACTAATGGGTTTTGTTGGCTCTTGAATATCCCCCGCCATGAGCCGGATGTCTTCAAGAAATTTTAAGCCCTCTTCAAGAGTGATGTCTGAGGTTGATTTTTTTTTAAGCTTTTTCATTTTTTAACTTCTCCTTAATCTTTTCGATATCGGCAAGATCTTGAGGGCGAGAGGAAATCTTTTTCATAACCAACAAGTCTTTAAGACATATAACAGGGATTTTTCTGCCAGATACGGTTATAGAATCAATTTTCACAGACTCTAAATCTGTAGTAATAAGTACATCCACTTGGCGTAATGGATTTTTATAGTCTATAAAATTCCAAGCAATCAGGTTTCTATTCTTAATATACTCTTTTCTCATTTTAAAAAGATCATCTGGAGTTATCGGCAATCGAGATGTAAGCCCAATTTCATTAAGAGATTTTTGAACAAGTTTAAAGTCTTTAAGTTGGAGTTGGATAATAATATCAACATCGACAGTCGCTCGTACAATGCCATGAAGGGCGAGGGCGTAACCGCCAACAATTGCGAATTTAATTTTATTGTTTTTAAGAGTATCCAGGACTTCGTAGAGAAACATACTTAAAGTATATACATGTATATACTTTAAGTCAAATTGACCTACCAAGACTCTCAAGGAGTCAAGTTGAAGAGGGTATTAAAAGAGGTAGCCGAGGCCGATGGTTCCATGGGCGGTGGCGATTCCGAATTGGTCGGTTGTGCCGATGGTGGTTTCTTGTTTAAAGGAGACGCTGTTGACGTTGAAGGCGGCTTCAAGGTACCAGCTCTTGGAGAAAAACATTTTACCTTTGAGTTGCCACGAGAAAGAAAGACCTAATTGCACATCGCTAAAGGTGAGAGGGTAGTAGAAAAAACTCACTTCCATCCATTTGGGATAGCGAAAGAGGGGAATGATATTAAAAATATCATCCACGATCTTTTGCGGGGCCGTATGCCAAAAGGCACCAACACCCAGAAGTTGCGTTTTAATGTCATTACTCACACTTCGAAACAGGGTGAAGTTCTGGTATCGCAAGCCCAGTCCGAAGCTACTTTGAACGGGTCGAACCCCTTGGTTCAGGCGATAAAGCAAATCCATGTGAATGGGGTTAATACTGATCTTTTCAGGAAAGTCTTTTTTGGGCCTAAAACCCTGCATGGTTTCGTAGTAGTTGAAAGCAAGGCCCCAACGCTGAAAAGAGTATTTACTTTTATTCCAGATCTCTTCAAACCAATGTTCCGCTGAAAAGTTATAGCCCGGGACGATATCAAGGGTGGTGCTAGTGGATAAACCTATTGAACCGGCAAAGGCGGTTTGATGGGCTCTAAAAATTCGCTGAGAAAAAAAGAAGTCTTTGTTTTTGTGTTGAAGACTTAAATAGTTTTGGTTCACTTCACCCTTTTTTAGAGCAGGGTACTTCCACAAAAACTCTTTTTGATTTTTGTGAATAAAAAGTTCGTTCTGATTTTTCGCAGCCAGAACTTCATTTTCAGATTTTGTCCCTTTAAGTTCAACTTCCTTTTTATAAGTGGCAATCGGCATACCGTCGTCCAGCTTGAACTCAAAAGGAGGAGGCACTTGCGGCATGATAAGTCCAAAGAGTTGGAGTGAGGCACCCAACTGATAGGGGGCAAATTCCATCTCGGCATCTTCAAGATCTTGAGGCCACATTTTGGTAGATTCATATTGGTTTTTAAAGTCATTTTTTTCTTTAATAAAAGAAAAGAGTCGGTCTTTCAAAGTCACCTGTGTGGGGCGAATAGTTCCGGTTCCATCCATGATTCCAATTCGTTTTTCACTGGGATCAATCACCAAGTTTTCAAGTTTTAAGTGACGAATGTCATCACTGATTGAGATAGAAAAACCCGACTTAAACTTAAGTTCAAAGCTGACTCTTTTTTGCTGATCTGCAAGACTGACTTGTGCATTCTTAGGTGATTTTTTTTTGTTAATGGTAACGGCCGAGGCATTCTTTCCGGTATGAGTGGATTGTGAGGCTCCACCAACGAGTTTAAGATAATTCGAACAGGCACGAACCTGGGCTTGATTAAAAATTTGTTCAACACAAACTTGAAAATCATTGGCTAAAATTTCTTGCAGTGAACTTCCCTGATCTTTAAGGATGTAACGAAAATACTTGTCATCTCCGCCCAACTCTTCTTCAGTAAAGACCTCAGTCAAAAGCACACGTCCGTTTTTATTGAGAATTTTTAGGCTGCCGTAACTCAGAAGAAATCGGGGCCAGATGGCGTTGAGTTTATTTTCTTCGTTCATTTCAAGACGGATATCCATCAGCTCAACTTGAAATTGCCCGATTGAGAAAGGTTCTTTGAGAGTGTTGTATTTTATGTAAGGCCCGTAGAGCTTAACTTTGTTAGCTACGGAATCAAACTCTAGGCGAGCTAAAGATTGTGATGCGCAAAATATGAGCAAGAGAAGAGAACTTGCTTTCATGGAAAATTTCATCTTCCATAAGTCTATGAAGAAGACTGGGCAAAATCAAAATATGTGGTATATAGTCTAGGGTTATAGCTATGTTGCGTTATTGATCCAGTGGGAGAGGTTCTATGCTTGAGGTCAGTGTGGTCGGCTCGATCGCCTTTCTCATCAGTTTGTTGATCACAAAATCGTTGATACGATTTGCTAGACCCTTGGGTATGATCGATTCTCCCAACGAGAGAAGCTCACACACTTTACCGACTCCCAAAGGGGGAGGTTTAAGTTTCTTTATTGTCTTTACCTTGATCACAACAGGTCTTTACTTTTTCTTTCCTGAGTATGATCAAATTGTTTCACCCCTTCTTTTTGGTGGCCCCCTAGTGGTGATCTTAGGTTGGCTTGATGATCGTTATACATTATCGGCCTTGATACGCCTCATGGTTCACTTCATTGTCGCAATTTTGATTTATCGATTGGTGACTAAAGGATTTACGGTTGATCTCACCATTTCTTTTTTGCCAAACGTTTTTTGGATCAATTTTCTGTTCTGTGTTTTTTTTATAGCTTGGTTTATTAACCTTTATAATTTTATGGACGGAGCCGATGGACTCGCTTCTTCAACGGCCATCGCTGGATCAACACTGATGGCCGTGGTTTGTTATATCAATGGCTCCAGTGAGCTCGCCATGATTTATTGTCTGATTGCCTATACTGTCGGCGGCTTTATGGTCTTTAATTGGTCTCCGGCAAAAATCTTTATGGGAGATACGGGTAGTTATTTTCTTGGATTTCTTTTTGCCTCGCTCGCCCTTATCTCTAAGGCTTATGCGGGAGTTTCTTTTTACTCCCATATTATAATTTTTGGATTTTTTATTTTTGATGCCACCTATGTTCTTTTTCGAAGAGCTCTTCGCCGCGAAAGGGTTTTTAATGCCCATAAGATGTTTCTCTTTCATAAGCTTCTTCAAAGAGGTTGGTCTCATCGTAAAGTTTCTGTCTTTTACACCTTGGTTCTCGTTCTTTGGCTCTTTCCCCTTTCCAATTTGGCGGCGATTATGAGTGATCTTGGTTTAGCAATTGTTTTTGTGGCTTATCTGCCATTATTGGGATTATCGCTTCACTATAAGTCCGGTGAAGCTTAGGATGGATATTATGAATTCACCAATCACAAGAACCACACTGGGCTATAGTCGTGACCATAAGATCACTGATGTCTTAAAAACCAAACCTTTTACCCTTTCAGCTGAAGTGATCCCCCCTCGCAATGGTGAACAGATGAGAGCCACCATCGATGGTCTTCGCAAAGTGGTAGAGAGTGGGGTTGATTTTCTTTCTGTGACTAAAGGGGCTGGTGGCTCTTTGCGCGGAGGAAGCCTTCCGATTGCTCAAGCAATTAAGGATCAATTTATCAAACCTTGTATTGCTCATTTTACCTGCCGTGACCTTTCACCACAAGATATTGAGAACCAACTGATTGATCACCATTATTTTGGTGTCAGAAATATTCTCGCTCTTCGCGGCGATCCGCCGATGGGAGAAACCGACTGGATCCCCCATAAAGAGGGTTATTCGTTTGCTTATCAGCTGATTGAGCAGATTAAAAACC
>JBGSSY010000111.1:0-2489 GCA_041736775.1 Bdellovibrionales bacterium
AGAGCTGACTTTCAGACCAAGTGTTTTGAATCAATAAATTGACAAAGCCCTGCCCATTATTGGCACTAGGGTCGGTATAATAGAGGTCACCCGCTAATCCAATATCCACAATAGAGCCAAACTCCCCATAAACCGGCTTTAGGTTCAAAAAAATCAAGAGCCCAAGACCTATAAGACGAAGAAGTCGGCTAGGGGCCGGCTTGATTAAATCTATAAGTCTTTGCAATATCTGGAGTTTTTCCATAGCAACCTATCTATAATGCGATTTCTATTCCAAAAACAGAGCTTTTTAAGACCACTCCAGCTGTCTATTCCAAGGGGCTGTGTAAAGCCTTTATACAACAAGGCTAATTCAAGTACCGCAGCGCATTTAAAATCCACTGATGCAACCTCTACAAGGAGAATTATAGTGATTCATCTCTGTATTCCCTCTAATAAGAATGTGTCTGTTTGAAGCCTCAGAAAACCTACACTTCAGTGACAGACCTTGCTGCCTTCAATGGAGGAGGATTTATTTTGCGTTTTTATCTCTTCGCTATTCTCTTTTTTTTCGCACCAACAATGCTTCTGGCATCAGAAAAGAACATCAAAGCGACAGAACTTTTTGACCTCATCGTTCTGCGCTACGATCTGGAGTCATGGAAAAAGGCAAAAGCCGAATTCGAAGAAAAACGCCTCAAAAAAGAAACGGCTTGGGCTAACCCTCAACTTGAAATGGGATGGGGTGGAGCTAAAGAAGGTGCCTTTCGTGGAAACTATAGGGAATGGAGCCTTTCTCAATCCATACCACTCAATGGACAAAGATCCGCTAAACAAAAACAAATTGAGCTGCAAAAAAACTTAAGTCTATGGCAGGGTCAACAACTCACTCACGAAATTCATGGTGAAGTGATTCGCATGATTTTTTTTCATCAATATAATCTCGAACGTGCGGCTCATATTCAGGAGCGCATCCAAAGGCTGAATAACCTAGAGTCCTATCTTAAAAATAAAAAATTTGCCTCTCCCAAAGATCTGGTGGAGAAAGCTCAGATTCAGAATCGCATCAAACATCTAAAAGTTGAGATCGTTCATATCGAAAACGATTTGGCTCAATCCATCGGCTACTTTAAACATCTTGCCGGGCTTAAGCACACCACTTCCATCCAAACCGAATGGCCATCGATTATTTCTTTAGAAAGACTTTTCCTTGAAGGACTTAACAACACTCAGTCCATCGAAAAACAATTTTCAACAGAATTTAAAATGAGAGAGATTGAAGCTCAAGCATCCCGATCCCTTTGGATTCCTGATCTAAAACTTTACTACACTCAAAATACTCAAGATCAAGCGTTTCAAGATCCAGTGATCATCGACGCTTTTGGACTTGGACTCTCTCTACCCGTCTTCAATTGGGGACGAAGTGAAAGAGCTCAAACAACGGCTGCCGTTACTGAAGTTCTTCTTGAGCAGAATAAAAATAAAATTGTCCGCACTTCTCAGTCGCTTCAACTTCGCAGCCAATTTTACACCGCCCAAATGACGCTGAAAGAATTCAGTGTCGAATACATCAATAAAGTAGACAGAGAATTGGATCGTGCTACTTCCAATTTTAAGAAGGGTCTTGTTCCTGCTGCAAGTTACCTGGATTTAGAGGATCAAGTTCATGAAAGTCTCCATCTTATTTCAAGATCGAAGTTGGATCTGATCGATGCAACTCTCAAAGCCTTACAAATGAACAATCTCGAAAAAGACTTAAGGGCTGAATTTTTATGAAACAATTTTTTGAAAAGATTTTTGACAATCGCACCTCCATTCTGATTGGGCTTGTTATTCTCTGTCTCTGGAGTCTTTTTGACCTTAAGAATCTAAAAATAGACGCCGTTCCTGACATTTCTTCTAAACAAGTGGTTGTGAATACTAAAACTGGAGCTCTTTCGACCGAACAGATTGAAAAAATTGTGACCTATCCGATCGAAACCGAATTGTCGGGTTTACAGAATATTAAAGAACTGAGATCGCTTTCTAAATATGGTTTGTCACAAGTGATTGCTGTTTTTAACGACGATATCGACATTTATTTTGCACGACAGCTGGTGAATGAGCGGCTGCAAAATGTGAAATCCCAACTTCCACAATCTGTGACAACTGAGCTTGCACCCATCTCGACAGGACTGGGTGAAATTTTCATGTGGACCTTGTCACTTAAAGAGGGCTCCCCGCTTCTTCAAACATCTCAAAAAGAACAGCTGCAATATCTTAAACGAGTGCAAGATTACGTCATTCGACCACCGATGAAACAAGTTCCTGGTGTTGCTGAAATCGACACCAACGGTGGTTTCTCTTCAGAAGTTCATATTAACTTCACACCCAAAAAACTCAAAGAATATGGACTGACGACCAACGATATACTTCAGTCCGTTAGTTCATTGGGAGTTTCTTTTAGCGGTGGTTATATAAAAAAAGACGGACAACATATTACTGTCTCAGCCCAAACCGATACCAAAACT
>JBGSSY010000202.1:0-9925 GCA_041736775.1 Bdellovibrionales bacterium
TTATGGGGGTAGGTTCAAGGGAGAATAACGACGGGATCCTAACTCTTTACTGGGATTCAGGTATACCAGTTAACCAGTTTTGAAAAATAAAACTACCCCCTCATTCTATATTCATATTATAAAATTTCATAAATAGGGGGAATTTAGATGTTAAAGAAGATATTTTTGACTTTGTTGCTATCGGTGAGTTTTTTTTCTAAGCCAATATATGCGGATACTTTTGTAAATATTTGTGATCGAAACCAAATAGGAGACGCGATTGCCTTAGCCACTGGTGCGAATGATTGCACGGCCGTTTCCGTGGATAAGATGGCAAAAGTAGAATCCGTTGAAATAGTCGGCTACCCTTCGCTGACTACAATTCCTGAAAATGCCTTTCAAGGTTTAGCAAATCTCAAAACACTAGTGCTTGCCGAAAATGGCATCCATGTATTCCCCGAGCAGGTCTTTAACGGACTCGGAAAGCTAGAGAACCTTTCTTTATATTACAATAAGATCAGCGAAATTCAGGCCAATTTGTTTCAAGGGCTTTCGAGCCTCAAAGTGCTTCGTTTTAATAGCAATGAGATCAGTTCAATTCATGATGGCGCATTTCGTGATTTGGGAAAACTTTCAAATCTTGATTTATCCGGCAACCAAATCAGCAGTATTTCACCCGGTGCTTTCCGCGGCCTTGATCGTCTGCAAGAACTTTACTTAGACTCCAATAAAATTACGAGCCTGAACGACATCGCTATTCAGGAACTGCCAAACCTGTGGGCACTGCATCTTAGGAACAATGAAATTAATAGGATCCCTGCCTATGCATTTCTAAGTTGTACAAAGCTTACTTTGCTCTATGTCTCAAATAATCAAATCAGTTCTATAGATCAAGATGCTTTTCGTGGGATCTCAAATCTCAACGTACTTGATTTGCGCAACAATCAAATCAAAACAATTCCAAATAGCCTATTTAGTAACCTTCCTGTTCTTGAAGTGCTTGATCTTAGCGGTAATCCAGTTGCCGATATTTCTTATTCAAAATCTGGACTAACAGCAAAAACGAAAGTTTATGGAATAGACGTGATGCCCTGATCAGGGCATCGGATCAGGATGTTTTAGAGTCACATCGATAATGATATCCTGTTTAGATGCGGTATTTGCAACAGATTTAAATGCTGTTTCCCCGCCGATAAATGTTGTTAAACAAGAAGCTTCTCTTACTTTATCTGAAAAAAATTGCGTAGATGCTGAGATTCATTTCAGTTCAGGAGTTCTATGTGAGGTTGCCTTAACTAGTCTTGATTTACCTGATGATGTTTTGGATATAAGAAGTTCAGAAAAATTTCAAAAAGGATTTTATAGTGCATCTGTGATTGATGGGAAGATCGCTGTCCTTTCTAGTTTTGCGGCAACCCATGACTTAGAAATATATAAAGCAGAATTGAATCAGTTAAAGTCTCTGATTTCACAAAAAAAGGCTAAAGTTAATTTAACATACATTGGTAACAGGGCTCTTTAAAAGAGTTCAGCGGGCCGATTTGCTCGCGTTGGTTAACAACTGACTGCCGTAGCGACAGTACATGCGCTTCAAACTGAGGTTTCGAAATCGAGCACGTGGTTTGCTGAACTTGTGAAATTTATCGATTGGATTTGGCTGGTCCCTTTTCTATTAAAATTGTAGGATCAGACTCATGAATGATCGTGATTTCGATAAAGCTGCGGCTGATGAGTGGATCGCCACAATAGAAGGGAATGGGCGTCGAGTTCGGGCCGCCGACCTATACCCACATCTTCGTAACTGGTTCATAAAATCCAAAATAAAATCCGTTCTGGATTTAGGGTGTGGACAGGGTGATTGTTCTCATCAGATTGATTTGAACTCTTGCGCCTATACCGGGGTTGACCCCTCAGCTTTTCTCTTGGATCGAGCAAAGGAAGTTTGTCAGGATCCTAAGGCTCATTTTGTTTTAGGAAACGCCTATTCTCTTCCCTTTGAAGACTGTTGTTTCGAGGGTGTCTTTTCGATTGCTGTCTGGCACCTTCTTGAAGACAAAGCAAAAGCCTCAAAAGAATTATCGCGAGTCATCCGAGAAAACGGTCATTTTTTAATTGTTGCTGCAAATCCTGGTTCGTATGAAGAATGGACTCGTACCTACTCAGAATCAAAAAGTAATGGAATAAAGTTTGAAGGTACGAATGTACTATCAGATGGGACAAAGTCGACAGATAGACTCTATTTGCACAGTCTCGATGAAATCGTAAAGCACCTTAACGGGGCCAATTTGCAGGTTGATGAGACAAAAACGTTTCGTACGGCAATTGCTCTTCAGGGCCGAAAAATTGTGAGTTAGTTAAATTAATACTTAAATTCACTCGAATCACGTCTCAATACAGAGGCTTTGGTCTTACTCTCCCAAAAATCTACTTTTTTAAAATCGTATGAAGCGATAGTTCTTCCAATGATGGGTTTCTATGAAGCCTAAATTCAATTTTGTAAAAAATGAGGTGTTTCAGACGGGAATCAAACCGGGTCATGTCTTTTTTACATTTCTTAATAAAAAAAATCAAGCCTATTGTTTGAGTTAACCCTATTAGGTTATTTTAGGTAAAGAAAAAGAGGGATTAAAAAATTAATAATCGAATTGAAGGGGCCTATGAAAAAATTAATTTTTACAGCGTTAACATTTTTTATCTATTCTAACTACTGTCAAGCCAATCTACTGGACGAACTTTTAAATGACGAAGCACTTGATTCTATAAGCTGTACTGATCTTAATTATAATCATGAAAATCAAAGATACAATCTTACGATCTCTCTTGACGTTGATCAGAGAAAAATAAAAGAAGTCACTTTAAAACAAAATTATGAGCAAGAAATTACAGTCATAAAACAAGCAGAAGCCAGCTCCGACCTTAGAACTTTTGGGTTTTCTGAATACACACTTGAGTTATCTGACAAACAGTATTTTAACAGTCGCGGATTCTGGGCCAATCTCAAAAAATCAGATACACTGATTGCAGAAGTTGTTTGCAGTTTTATATTCTCTAGCTCGGGCGAATAAATAAACTGAGAATTTCATTTTTTATCAAATAGAATTATTCAAGAAATTCCCATGGATTTTTCTCAAAAAATTCTATGGAAATATATTTCTCTATGAAAATGTTCTTTTTTAAAATCTTTACAACAAAGGCTGGGATAAAGCGTAGTGCGCAATAACTAATAACCATTTACCTTACCGCAAAAAAACACAGAGGAGTCATTATGAATTTATTTGTTATTTCATTGGTTCAGTTATTAATGTTGAGTGCCCACGCACAGTCTAAAGCTAAAGTTGAAGTAAACCCTGGGATCATTCTTTGTTCGATCACTCAGCCTAGCACATTAGGCTTTCAGTTGATCAGAGTGGGCTCTAAGGATCGAGTTTACAAAGGTTCATTTGATATTGATTCATACAAGTTTGAAGGTGAATACTTATCAAAGACAGGAGATCTTGATCTCAAAATCTCCGTAATGGATGATGATTATGTCGTAACAGAGGATATCTTTTTCTTAAAAGCTAATCTTTACTCAAGTCAGTTTTTACACTTTAGACTCAAACAAGATACCAAACCCGTTGAGATCTATTGTTATTTTATTGCTCAAACTTAAAATAGTTTTAACTTTATAAAATCTTTCGATTCGTAAGCTAACGTCATCTTGGCTTACGAATTCGCTTTCCTAAGAGCATTCTTTCTAACTTCCAAACAGACATATTTTGGATTGAAGAAAAAAATGAAATTTAAAATAAAATGTGAATAATTCGCAACCCCAATGCCACAGGTTCTTCACCTGTTAACAAGTTGACTCGAGTGACGGAGAGTCATAAAAAGGTCTTATGACCCATGTCTTTAACGGGGGGTCTTTTCTACTGATCTTGATTGTTTTGCATTTGACTCCGCTGATTGAAGCCAGACCTGAACAAGCCGTCCTCTTGAATAATATTCGCTGCACTTCTTGCCACTACAGTCCGGTGGGTGGTGGGCCAAAAAATAAAAATGGCAAACTTTTTCAAAACCGACTTTTTCAAGCCAATCCCCTTCTTGTTCAAGATTATTTTTCAGCCGATGTTCGCGCCCTATATTATCAACCTGAAACTCCCTCTGATTCAAAGGGGGGTATGGGTCTTATGTCGGGTTCAATGGCTGGTCATGTGGCTTTAGATCGAGCTGAAACAATAAGACTTGTTGTTGAACACAATTTTGCTGGTTTTGCAGCGGCACCCTATCGCGACACCTACCTCCTCGTTAACTTTGCAAAACTCAAAGACGACTCTTGGTTTGAAACACTTCTTGTGGGTCGATTTAGGCTTCCCTTCGGGATTGTTAATGACGAGCATCGCACATACACCCAAATTATCTCTAATACCCAGTGGTTCACTTTTCAAAATGGTTTGATGTTATCAGGTACCCCTTCTTCAAAGATTCATTATGATTTTGGCCTGGTCAATGGGATCAATTCAACAGGGCAGTCACTCGGCCAAGGACAGGCCGAGCAATTCGGTGGCTTTTTTAATATTCGATATATGCCCACCTTCTTTTGGATAGGTTTCAGTGGTCGCTATCATGAAACGGCCGGGACGCAAACCTCTCAAGCTTGGTCACTTTATACTGTGGCCTCAATCAATCGACTGACAAATAATAAAATTCCTTTATCCGTTAATTTTGAATGGACTCAGTCCCAAGGCTTTAACTCTATTCTTTCTCAAGGTTATGTGAGCGATCCTCAATTCGCAAGAGCCTCGCTATTATCAAAAGCAGAAGGACTTCTTGCTCAATTGGAATATTGGCTGACTCCAAAGTTAAGTCTCATTTACAAATATGATTGGCTCATTCCCGACCGCAAATTTCCAGATGATCTCTATGAACGTCATGGAATGGGAATTCGTTGGATGATTGCGGTGTCCATTGGGCTTCAACTCCGCTCAGAAATGGCTCGAGCCACCCACCCCAGCGAAATGACGAAACAAGGAACACTGGCACAAGACGCACACTTTGCTATTTTGGAGGTGAAATTTTGAAGTTCATTCAGATTCTTATATTTTTTCTTCTTATTTTTAAAAGTCCTTTTCTCAGGGCCAATACTCCTGCGGTTGCTCAAACTTGTGTGGCTTGTCATGGCGAAAGAGGAATCAGTGTCAATGACTTATGGCCTAACCTTGCAGGACAAAAAGAAACTTATTTAGCTCAACAACTTAAAGCATACCGAAGTGGAGAGAGGTTTAATGAACTGATGTCACCGATTGCAAAAATGCTCAGTGATGAAGAGATTCAAAAGCTGGCCACCTATTTTTCTCAGTTGGAGATTACGAAATGAACCCCTTGTTGGCTTTTCTTATTCTATTTTCAATCTATGGTCAGGAGGATGAAATAAAACTTCGTGAGGGAAAGTATCTGACTCGTCTAGCAGGTTGTGCTGAATGCCATAGTCATGGCATAGGCGATCCTTTGAGCGGTCAAGTCGCCCTACTGACTCCCTTTGGGACTTTCTATACTCAAAATATCACTCCTGATCCTGAAACGGGACTTGGTCTTTGGAGTTTTGAAGATTTTAAAACAGCTTTGCGATGGGGGCTCTCCCCAGAAGATAAAATTTATTATCCGGCTTTCCCCTATCGAACCTACACCAAAATGAGCGATGCTGACATGCAGTTGATTTACAATTATTTGATGGAGCAAGCTCCCGTTCAACAGGAGAATGCTCCTCATGATCTGAGTTTTCCATTTGGTTACCGCTGGGTAAATTTCTTTTGGCAGCTTTTATTTTTCTCTGATCGTCACTTAGAACCCCTTGACGCTGTTAAGAGGGGTGTAGGACCTTTTGAAAATGTTCCCAACCGTTCAGACCAATGGAATCGTGGGGCTTATTTGGTTGAAGCCATCCTTCACTGTGCCGAATGCCATACACCTCGAAACTCAATGGGGGCACTGAGAAGTTCACGCTGGATGGCCGGATCGGATAACAAAATCGAAGGACAATGGGCTCCTAATATTACTCCTGGCGAAGGGGCTCTTAAAGAATGGACTCAGAACGATTGGAAAAACTTTCTCACATCAGGTTTTACTCCTGCTGGAAATAGTGTCGGTGGTGAGATGGCTTTAATTATAAAAAACACTTCAGCTCTTAGAAGAAATGATCGAGAAGCGGTGATTGAGTATCTAATGAGTCTTGAGCCCATAGCAGAAGGCGATTAATGAAAATACTCTCCTTCACACTCCTCTTCATCCTACTCTTCATCGCCTGTGCTCCGAGTGGTCAGAATCATAAAGAACTGGTTGCTCCAGAAATAGAAACAACAAGTGAAGAGGTGGACGTGGCTGTGGATTATTCAGATGTGCAACCCATCTTCGACCAGTACTGCGCCGCCTGTCACCCTTCACTCTCTCGCCCGAATTGGCAGAATTATGATGAAGCTGCTGTCTATGCGGAAAATGGACTTCTTGTTAGGCGAGTCATCGAACAACGCTCGATGCCTCCCCCAGCAAGTCCTCAAGCTGCAGCAATGCAGGAGTCTGATCGTGCTTTAATCCAACGATGGGTCGAATCTGGATTTGAAGAAACAAGTACAAAAATTGCTAGAACCGAGATATCTGGATCTCCTTCAGCCGATCCAGTCATTGGACCAGCGATGAGTGATTCTACAACTGAGTTCATTCAAAGTTGTATAAGTTGTCATCAGGTTAATGTAAATCGTCGTGGAGATATTCCTCTTATCGCCGGTCAAAACTTAGCTTATTTAAAAAGACAACTTTTTCTTTTTAAGTGGCTCGATCGAATGGATCCAAGTTTTGAGATGAATCGCCAAGCTCTAAACTTGACCAATGAAAGCATAGATCAGTTGGCCGAATATTTTTCACAGCTTGCCCCCCCCAAAGTGAGTCTTGATCAACAAGAACTAAAAGATCTTGAAGTTGAAATTGCAAGAGGTCGTTTGCTTGCTGAGATTTCTTGTGATTCCTGTCACTCTAATACCGAGAATAACGGGCGACCTATTTCAGAACTAGTGCCTTCTCTCAATGGACAACCGAGAGAGTATCTGCGCAAGCAACTTATTCTTTATCAAAAGGGATACCGAAAAAACGCAACGATGCAAACAATCAGTGAAAGATTAAGTTCTGAAGATCTGACTCATTTATCGATTTACTATTCCAATCAACCCTAACTCAGTTTTTTTTATTTTCGTTTTTTGTTTTTAATGAGTTCTAAGAGGTCTTTCAGTTGCACATTGGATTCAAGAGGGTGACGAAGTGTCATTTTGGGGACAATTTTATAGTGGTTGGAGCGACCGACCTTCTCTCTTTTGATATATCCTGCTTCTTCTAAATCTTGAACAATGCCGAGAACGGAGCGCTCGGTGATCCCTACTTTTAAAGCCACTTCTCGCAATACAATGTTTTCTTGGGCTGCTAAAAGAAAATAGACATGGCCGTGATTGCTAAAAAATGTCCACCCCGACTCATTATGATCCAACCATTACCTCCGTAAAAGAAAAATGTATACAATTTTAGTGAAAAAATATACATGAAATTAATTACATGAATTATATTGCATATTACAGTGAAGGCTGGCATTCTTTTAGAAAAGGAGATCCCATGTTTAAAGTGTCTTTTTTACTCCCCCTCATCTTCCTTTTCCCTATTCTTTTTAATAGCTTACTTAACCGCTTCCCCTCACTCAAAAAGAGCACACTCATACTGATTGGTCCGGTGACACTTCTCTCTCTTTCTTTCTTCTCCTTCCTGAAGAGCGAGCCCTTAAAATGGGTGCTCTGGGAGTTTAAACCCCTTTATATAGGATTAAGTCTCGACATCCTGTCAGGGATTATTGCAACCACCGTCTTAACTATCGGTTTAATTGTTATGCAATACTCGGTTCGATACTTAGAAGACGATCCTGCCAAAAAGAAATTCATGGACAACCTTGGTTATACTTTAAGCAGCGTTTTGTTTATGCTTTTGGCTCCCAACTTTTTGCAATTATTTTTGGCTTGGGTACTCACCTCTTTTTTTCTCCATCGATTGTTGATCCATTTTTCAGACAGACCCATGGCTCAAAAAGCGGCTCGACAAAAATTTTGGGTCAGTCGTCTGGGTGATTTTTTTATTATTTTATCAGGAGTTCTCCTGTTTGTGACTTTTGAAAGTCTCGATTTTGAAATCCTCTTTGAAACACTCAAAGACAGCCGTTTTTTGGAGGAAAACAAATTTTCCATAAATGGCGCTTCTCTACTCCTTGTCCTTGGAGCGATGACAAAGTCCGCTCAATTCCCTTTTCACTATTGGTTGCCGAATACTATGGAAACGCCAACACCGGTATCCGCTCTCATGCATGCTGGAATTATTAATGCCGGTGGTTACCTTGTAATTAGAATGAGTCCGCTCCTGACACAAGCTCCATTATCACTTTCTCTTCTGGCTCTCGTAGGAAGTTTTACTGCTTTTTGGGGGGCGGTGATTATGCTCACCCAAACAAACATTAAAAAGCAGTTGGCCTATTCAACGATTTCCCAAATGGGTTTTATGATGCTTCAGTGTGGACTGGGTGCTTTTCCAATTGCGGTTACCCACATTGTTGGTCACGCCTTTTATAAAGCCTATTCTTTTTTAAGTGCTGGAACTGCCACTGATTTTGGAAGGCTGAATCGATATTATCCAAAGATGAATCTCACACAAAACCTTGGCTTATCTCTTCTTTCAGCTGCTATTTGTCTCATTCTTATCTTTGGAGGTTATACTTTTCTTAAAAACAACACTTTAGAGAGCCCCGGAATTTCTGTTCTTCTCGTCATCCTCTCACTTTCAGCGTCTCAAATTCTTATGAGTTCGAAAAATCGACTAAGATCTCTAACTTACATCTTATCTATTATAACTCTCTATTTATCACTCACCCAAGTTATGACTTATTTGTTGCAGGATCAAACACCAAAACTTTCAACTCTTGGAAGAGTAGACCATTTAACATTAATTGTATGTATAGGCTTTTTTATTGCCCTCTACTTTATTCAGAACAATCTCGAACGAATTTCTCAAACCCGGCTCGGAAAGAGAGTTTATGTCAAAGCCTTGAACGGAGGTATTTAATGAGCTTAAACATCGGACCTTTCAAAGAAAAAAAAAGAACACATAACATATTTGGCCTTACCCCACCTAGGCCCACTGAAGAAGACATGAAGTGGGTCATGGATTCCTTTAACCATGCTGCAAAAAAAATCAGTCCACTTTGGGATATAAGAGACTACGTTGCCGTAAACCCTTTCTTTGGCTTAAAAGAGAAATCGTTTTTAGAAACAATCAATTACATAAAAAGTGTGTCTGGCAAAAACCTAATACCAAAAAAATATTTTTTTCTTAAAAAATACAAGTGTGGAGAAATCACTGAACTTGATCTTGAAATTGCAATGAAACTCTCTTCTCAAGAAAACGGAGCCCATTCATCTTCACCGATAAAGTACCAAGACCTTGTTGAGTTTATTCAAAATCCTCAGCCTCCCCACTCTAGCCAACAAAAAATCTATTGCATCAGTGACCTCTGTGACCTTCAAAACCAATCTCAAACAACGGAACGGATCACTCAAGAGGTTTCAAAATGGTCTGCAGCTTACTTTGATGAAGTCCAGGCGCTCTGGAAAATCCCCACTCAAAACCAAAGATTTTATAAATGGTGGAAATCACTCAGCCGATTTGATACCTCTTTTGAAAAAGTCAGTGTTGATTTTACAATTTTTGTTGATTCACTTCCTGAAGAACCAGAAAAAGCATTGCAACAGCTGACCAAAAAACTAATGTCTCAGATCAGTCTCAACCCAAGCCAACTCACGGACTATTACTATCGACTGATATTTACTGTTTTAGGCTGGTCCTCTTACATTCAAAAGTTTGAGTTCGAGGCTCTTCGCACCGGAAATAG
>JBGSSY010000332.1:0-2402 GCA_041736775.1 Bdellovibrionales bacterium
ACTTTTAAACAAGGTTACGAACAATTTATTCCATTTATTGCCACGATTATCGGTATTTTACTCACAGATCTTTTGATGGGGATATTTATTGGCCTTGCTACAGCGATATTTTTTATGCTTCATAAAAACTATAAAATTCCGATTGTTATTCATGACCAAATTAAACAAGAAGGTTCGTTTTTGATAAAGCTATCAGAGGATGTGTCATTTTTAAAAAAAGCGAGCCTTCAGAAGGTTTTGCACGACATACCCAACGGCCGAGATGTCACTATTGATGCAACAAATACTTTTTATATTCATCAAGATGTCATTGACGTTATTGAAGATTTTTTAATTACCGCCAAACACAGGGATATTCAAGTTAAGCTGTTAAAACTTTATGACGATAAATCAGAAGATCCCATTATTCACTTTGAAGTGCAAAAAGATTAAATTTCTCAAGCCAATGGTTTTATTTTTTGGGGCTGTCAAATATTTTCCCGGGGTTTAATAGACCTTGGGGATCAAAAATCTTTTTGATGGCTTTCATAATTTCAATTTCTTCGGGAGAGCGGGAATAGCTCAGATAATCTTTTTTAAGGAGACCGACTCCATGTTCAGCGCTGATTGAGCCTTCAAATTTTTGAACGATTGAAAACAATGTTTTGTCACTTTTTTTACACTTTTTGATAAATTCATCGCGAGGTAATCCTTCGGGCTTTAAGATATCAACATGAAGATTTCCATCGCCAATATGACCAAACCAAGCCACTTGAAAATCGGGATATTCTTTTTGATAAGCTTCTTCAAGTTCAACAACAAACTGAGGTATCAAGGGTGTTCTGACTGAAACATCATTTCTATAGGGCATCATTGGGCTTATGGCTTCACTAATGAATTCTCTAAGACTCCACAGATTTTTGGCTTGAGTAGGTGACTGACTAATAACTCCATCTGAAATCCAACCTTTTTCAAAACAGGCTTCAAAAATTTCTGCAAGCCTTTCAGATCCATCTTCTTTTTGAGAATGTTCAACCTCAAGAAGAAGATAAAAATCGGCTTGGCTTTCGAACGGACGCTGCAAGCCATGCATTTCAATCACTTTGTTGAGTGCAAAATCAGAAAAAACCTCACAGGCCGATAGATGTGTTCGCCCCTTAAAATAAGAATAGACTGAGATAACATCCGATAGTTTGCCGAGTCCTAGAACTAAAACGGTAGTGGCTTCGGGGGGATGGGTGACTTTAAGTTCTATCTCAGTGATAAAACCGAGAGTCCCTTCGCTCCCGACAAAGAGATTCTTAAGGTCATAACCTGTGGCATTTTTAACCAGACTTCGATTGAGAGAGAGTCTCTCGCCTTTTCCTGTAACAACTTTAAGGCCATAGACCCAATTTCTCATCATGCCATATCTTAAAACTCGCAATCCACCTGCGTTGGTGGCCACATTTCCGCCGATTTGACTTGAACCTTTAGCTGCTAAATCAACCGGAAAAAAATAACCGCGCTCAGAGACATAATCGATTAAATCTTCAAGCACGACTCCGGGTTCTACTTTTATGATTTGATCAACTTCGTTAAAATCTAAAATTTTATTCATATGTTCAAATGAGACCACTACTTCTTGAGCAGTGGCAGTAGCGGCAGAGCTGAGACCCGTTCGGCCCCCCGAAGGGACTAAAGCAATATTATTTTTAAGGGCCCACTTCACAATTTCAACCACTTGATCTTCGTTTTCTGGGAATAGAATGGCTGAAGCATTAGCCGGAAAATTCATTGACCAATCTTTGCCATACTTAAGAAGATCTTGCTCATCAACGCTGTATGGAACTTTGTTTTTTATATCATCCAACTTCACTTTAACTCTCCAGACGCTTGACCACTTTCATAACAATACTTTGATGGGGCTGCAATGACTCTAGTTCATCAAAAAGACAGTGAACTATTTCTAAATAGGTTTTTTCCACAGCTTTTTCTTTGAGTAATATTTGGATGTAGCGAGTCGCACGGTCAATCAGCTTACCATTACTGGGCCTTACCCAGGTCATGATGTTGGACTCAAAGCGATTCATTCTTCCCATCAGCAAAGTGGAGTGAGCATTCATAAGCATTTTAAGGGCTGTGTGTAAAAACAGTGCCCGTGGACTTGATAAATCGATAACTAACTCCTCGCCCGCGAGAGAAAAAAGAAATTGGTTATTTTTATAATCGATTTGAAAAAGATGTTGACGTTTTAAACCCAGGCGATCCTGCCGAGAGTCCAAAATGTTTCGACTAAAATCAAATCCGTGAAGATACTGATCCGTAGTCCTTGAGTCTACCCTAGGCCACTCAAGTGCCCTTGGCTTTCGAGCCAAAAGCTTTTGCCAAGCCTGTTTAGCATTTTCAGCCTCTGGGATAAGAACATAACACCAAGAAGAAGG
>JBGSSY010000365.1:0-18782 GCA_041736775.1 Bdellovibrionales bacterium
CACTCTCGGTATCCATCAGTGGACATCCCAGCGATTGAACCCAGAATTATTTTTTGGATCGCTGTAGCGGGAATTATCTTTGGGGTGGCTGCTAACGTTTTCTCACTCAGCACACATTTTGTCGAAAGAGTGACGAATCGGTTTGTTGCTTATCCGCCATTCAAGCCATTCATCGGTGGACTTTTGGTTGTCATATTTTTTTATCTTGAGGGAAGTTATAGATATGTGGGACTTGGGATTCCTTATATTCAGGAAGCTCTAACAAATCAGGCCCACTTCGGTGAACCAGTTCTCAAATCTATTTTCACTGCACTCACTATTGGTACAGGTTTTAAGGGCGGCGAATTTATTCCGCTTGTGTTTATCGGTACAACTCTCGGTAGTGCGCTTTCAGTAATTTTGCCTGTATCATTTTCACTCCTAGCAGCGGTGGGATTTGCGGCTGTTTTTGGAGGGGCCTCGAACACGCCAATTGCCTGTACGATTATGGCTATGGAAATTTTTGGACCTCAAATTGGTCCATTCGCATTTGTGGCCTGTTTTATGAGTTACTATTTTTCTGGGCATCACGGCATTTATAAATCTCAGAGAATCCACATGAAGAAACACAAAAAGCTCATGTGGTGGCTGAGTTGGCTCGGAGAATTACCGCGACGATTTTTAAATGGAGAAAAATAATGGATTCAACATTACTGCGCATTTATATGCCGATCCGAGCAAAGCGAAAAGGTAAGCTTACCTTCTGGCAAAAGTTCTCACCGTCGCTGAGTGGCTTCCTTTTGAAAGAAGCCAAAGCTTCGGGGATCGAGCAAGCGATTTACCAGAGATCTGCAGGAGGATACCTTAAAAATAAAAAGTTGGTTTTCGACCTCAGCGAGATGCCTCCGAGTGACCTTCCTGAAGTGGTAGAGCTTATTGATAAAGAAGATCGTTTGCGGGAGTTCATTGCAAAATTTAAAAGCCAGATCACCGATTTTCGGGTGGTGATTTTTAAAACAAGTGAAGTAGTTAACTAGTGTCAGAGCAAAACCTATCAAAGGAAAAATCGCTAAATCCGACGGTCATAAAACTTGGCCTAGTTTCTTTTTTTGCTGATGTAGCAAGTGAAATGCTTTACCCAGTCACGCCGATTTTTTTGACGACCGTGCTTGGAGCGTCAATGGCATCTGTCGGACTCATAGAAGGTATTGCGGAGTCTATTGCAAGCCTAATGAAAACCTACTCAGGAAGCTGGTCAGATTACATCTCGAAAAGAAAACCATTTATTGTCATAGGATATTTACTCGGAGCCGTTTCAAAACCAATTATCGGCCTATCAACCAGTTGGCTTGGTGTCTTGTTAGCTCGCGGGATTGATCGCACAGGGAAAGGTCTTAGATCTGCTCCACGGGATGCAATGATCTCCGATTCCGTGTCTCCAGAAAAAAGAGGTGCTGCCTTTGGCTGGCATAGGGGAATGGACACTCTTGGAGCTGCTGTCGGACCACTTTTTGCGATTCTCTTACTCTCAATAAACCCTTCAGAATTAAGACCTCTCTACTTCTGGGCACTTATCCCTGGAATATTGTCGGTACTGATTATATTTTCCATCCGAGAAAAGACTGCTCCTGAAGAACCAAAAAAGTGGAAGAATCCTCTAGTTGCATGGGGCGACATGAGCCGCGCCTTTAAGCGATATGTTTATGTATGGGGTGTATTCTCATTAGTAAATTCAAGCGACGTTTTCCTTTTAATGAAAGCCAAAGCATCAGGACTTTCTACGCAAACTGTGATTCTTCTTTTTTGCGCTTACAATGTTACCTATTCACTCTCTAGCCCCTGGCTTGGCGGACTATCGGATAGAGTGGAGAGAAAGAAACTTCTTATCGCGGGGTTGATCGTATTTGCTCTAGTGTATATGGCCTTTGGTTTCGCAAGCGAGCCCTGGCATTTCTGGGTTTTGTTCCTTTCTTACGGACTTTACATGGGCGCGACGGAAGGAGTTGGAAAAGCTCTTGCTGTCGATTTTTCTCCGAAAGGACTTAGTGGAACGGGACTTGGAATTTTAGGCACCGTAACGGGAATTTGCACGATTGCTGCAAGTACAATTGCAGGACTTCTATGGGACAAAATTGGAATTATTTGGCCATTTGTATTTGGTGCGACGGGCGCGATAATAGCCGCATTTCTATTCATTTTAACACTTAACGATAAAAAACTACTGAACCACTAAACGGAGAATTTATGGACCCATGGCACGACGTTGAAATTGGTGAAAGCGCACCCAATATTATAAACGCAATTATCGAGATTCCAAAGGGATCAAAAGCTAAGTATGAACTCGATAAAAAAAGCGGCTTAATAAAAATGGATCGAATTCTCTTTAGCTCCGTCCAATATCCTGCAAATTATGGTTTCATTCCACAAACTTACTGCGAGGACAACGATCCGCTAGACATCTTGGTCCTTGGCCAAGAAACTGCCGTGCCCTTATGTATAATGAGGGCCAAGCCCATCGGTGTGATGAAAATGCTCGACCAGGGAGAAGCTGATGACAAAATTATCGCGGTTCATGCTGATGACCCGGAATTTTCTCACATAAATTCTCTCGAAGAGAGACCCCCTCACCGAGTTAAAGAAATTCAAAGATTTTTTGAGGATTATAAAATGCTTGAGAATAAGATTGTAAAAGTCGAAAAGTTCTTTGATAGAGCCGAGGCGTTTCGAGTAATTGATGATGCAATTAAGCTTTATCGCTCTACAGGTCCAAAGTAGAAATTGAACATTTAAAGTTAGCTTAGTATGCCTGAGATTCTTTTTTAGAAATTTATCATTTGCTCCACAAAATTGAGATTAAAAAGCCTACGAGGTTTTATGCTCTCATTTTTAATTAGTATTTTTTGTTTATTCTATCAGCCGGGAAAAGTCTGGGCTGATGTCCGAGTGAGAAAAGTTGAAGTTAAGCGCGACCAAATTGTTACCGTAAGAACCGCAATTGGTATAGCAACGATTATCCAAGTTCCTGAGCGCCCAAACAGCATTGTCGTAGGCGATCAGGGAGGATTTAAAGTTGAGTACCTTGACCAAGCCATCACCATTAAGCCCACTCATGGAAGCGCAAGAAGTAACCTATACATTTATACCGACTATCGTCGCTTCAACGTACAGCTTGTGACTGGCGGTGAATCCAGCGCGGATTATGTCGTCTATCTTGAGAACCCGAAGGAGAAGCTGTGAATAGAACATAACATTTTATGTATAAAAAACCGAAAGGCCTTCGGCCTTGAATGGTGCGGCCCTTTTTGGCGGGGGAGGGCTAAGGTTCGTCTAGAAAATAGCTTTGTTTTCCCTCGTGTAGACGGCCCTTACCCCAAAGGAGCTTTTTCGGATTCTTAGCTGGCTTCATCCAAAGCCCCTAATCTCATCCCAAAAGGTCTCAAAAGGGCCTCGAGGGTTTTGTGGGTAGGGTTGCTGCCCTCTTTAATCGCTCGGTGGATATTGGCCTCATTGATGCCACAGACCTGGGCAAATTCAATAACACCATAAGCCCTGATGGTTTCGCTTAAGGCTTCTTTGAGAGAGGCCCCTTCTTCAAGTTGAGCCTTAATAAATTCTTTCGCAAATTCATAGTCTCTTAAATCCTGAGCTAAATCTTCATCCCAATTTTTCCATCTTTTAGCCATGTTCACTCCTATAATCATTCAAATAATCGGTAGCCTTTTTTATGTCCTCGCTTTGAGAACTCTTATCTCCAGCACAAAGAAGCAGAACAATCTGCCCCTCAATCCTGGAGTAGTAGACTCTGTAGCCAGACCCAAAATGGATACGGGCTTCCCACACATCTTTTGCGACAATTTTGCTGTCACCAAAGTTACCTTGCTGAAATCGTTTGATTCTTAATTGGATTCTCGCTCGAACGGCTGTGTCCATTTTCTTTAGCCACTGCCTGTAGGGCGATTTTCCATTGGTTGTTTGATACTCTCGGATGCTGGTCTCAGACACATTAACTAATCTATCTTAAATGACAGATTAAGTCAAGTTATTTAATCTGCAAACATATCAAAACATTTAATGTATAAAAACCGAAAGGCCTTCGGCCTTGAATGGTGCGGCCCTTTTTGGCGGGGACGAGGTACTCAAAAAAACCAGATCAATCTCATCAAAATCATACTCACCTTAATCCTCGATTCCTATTTACCCAAGCCATTAAGCGAGTCCTATTCTGTAAAGAATGCGACTCGCTTAATGGGTTCCTACTTCCCTCTCCCTCCTCTCTCACACTCTAAACTTTAATAATTAAATATTATTTGTCCTTCAATTCACTTCATATTCTAAATGACCACCCAATCTCATAGTGTAACGTCGAGAGTGGGTGGTCATTTAGAATATGAAGTGAATTGAAGGACTTAAGGACCCTCGAGTTCAACGATGGTTCAAAGTTTAGAGTGTGAGAGAGGAGGGGGAGGTTGCTGTTCCACAACTCCTATTCAAAAGTAATAATGTGGTTTTGAGAAATTTATTTAGTTTTTATCCAACTGATACGGAGGCTTCTAGCCTGATCTATTTCGGAATAATTAAGGGCTTGGTGCCAATTCTTGGGGTTTAAATGACTTAATAATATGTCTTGTTGAATGAGTTGAACGGCCTTAATTGGTTCATTTAAAGGGCCTAAAGTTTTAAAAGTGGTCAGATCAGATTTAGTTTTTGCGCTATTTAAAGCTTTTTTACCATGCCATATTTCAACGAGATCATAATATTTGTTTGCTTTATCAAAAAATAAACACTGGTTTTTATTGAGGCTACGAAGGGTATTTGAATCGATTTTTTTCTCTTCAATGACTTTTTCTGTACCCCTTCCGTTATAGTCTGAGATGTTTTCGCTGTTAACAGCAAAAGATCTTTGACGTGACTTAATGGTTCCTGGGATCAGGGTTATTGTTTCACTATCCACTGATGAGGCGGCTTCAAAATGAATTGAATAGCGAGTATTACTGATTAATTCGTGTTTAAAAGAATCGCCGAAAAGTAGGTCTAAACCAGCCATTGACTGGAATATAAAGGTTAATGAAATTCGTGCATCACGTACCATTCGTAAATAATCAGGGAAGGTTTCGTCGATAAAACTCGCTGCCTCATCAACATAAACGGCAACAAAGTCTGTTTTTAAATCGATGGTTCCAGAACTAATTTGTGATGCAACTATTTGTAAATCACTTAAAATAAACCGAGCTAAAGTTTTGTTAAGACCTTTGTATTCCATGGTATTAAGCTGAAAATAGGCAATTTTTTTGCCACTTATAACTTCTGTTAAGTTTATACGTTTACTACCTTTAGGATTTAGAATTGACTGCAATTCTGATGAAGAAAGAGCGTTTATTTTACTTTTCAAACCTCGAATATCTTCACTTTTAAGACCTTTTGTCGAGGTGATTCTTAATAATAAATCCTCTTTTAAATCGCTTGACGGTAAATCATGAACTCGTTCAAAAAGTTGAAAAAGCTCCTCTTTAGAAATTAGAAGTCTTGATAGATCAGCTATACAAAGCTCTTTATTAATAAGCTCACATGTATCAAAAATCAGACTTAAGATATCGACTGCAATCCCAGAGTAGTGTTCATGATTGAGTTCTAACGCATAGATAATCTTATCAATCTTTGATCGTTTAGACCCAATTTCAAGAGGATTATAGCCCCAAGAGTTTTCTGGATCACTAATGTTAAAATGATAGAAATCATCCTTTCTGTCATAAAGTTCAGCATATTTTTTCATAACAGTGATGTCTTCATTGGAACCTTTAGGGTCAATATCAATAACGGGACGACCTTGAATATAGTCGGATTTTCTCATTGTGATAGCCGTTGATGATTTCCCAGAGCCTGGACTTCCTGTAATCATAATGTGTTCATTTCTAACTAAACTGTTCAAATAAACAGGTTTAAAGGTAGTTAACGACTTACCTAATGGTGAGTAATTAGGGTCTAAAAGATCTTTTTCAAGATCATCAAAGTTTTTTATTTTATTTTTTAAATAGGTGGGTCCAATTCTATAAAACAATTTATCTTTTAAAATTTTTGGCAAAACAAACAGACTGACTGCAAAGCCAAAGTACCAAATTGCTGGTAGCGAAATTAAGAATGAATACCCTCCGAGGGAAGAATATAAATAATATGATGGAAAAAGGCTGATTGTTAAAAGAATACTAGAATCAATAAGCAGGTTCTTTTGTTGTTTTAGGTCAAACCTTTTCAAGAAGAAATTATCTTTTTTAAGCCTCAAATAAAGAAATAGACCAACCGGAATCAAAATCAACCCAAAGATCAAAAGAATGGTTTTAAAAATATTTAGAAACATTTCTTCAAATTTATCGGGCTTCATATGTGACCTCTTTTATATCTTTAATGAGTAATTAATTTATGGATAAAATCATTGAGTCTTAGCGGTCCATAGACATTTGAATAAAGCTCGTTGGGCGCCTTGTAATGAGCAAAGGCGAACTTTCGCGATGAACCAGCACGCTTTAAAAGTGGTTTAAGCTGTGCCTCATCGGTGTAGTAATAAATGACGTGAGAGTATATCGAATCTCTAAAGAAGTTAAAGCGGTGAAAGTACCGCACCATTCCTTTAACCGTACGTTCAAGTTCAATGGCAATTTTAATGGATTCATATTCGTAACTTAAATCTGGGACTATTTCGGGATTTCTACCTATTTGAATAGATGAAGCGATCTGTAGTTTAGGGTCGTTAAGCATCATTTTATGTACAATTTCTTGATCTAGGTAGTTTCTAAGTTCGTTTAAAATAAGCTGATGTAGGACCATAGATGGTTTAAATAATTTTTTACTCTTACCAAAACCTTTAGAATAATCTCTGTTAATAAAATACACTTGCTGCTTAGGGGAAATATTAAGGTTGAGAATGTGTGGGAAATAGGTCTGGCCTATCCCTCTTTTTGCTTCGGTTATAAAGAAGTCAAAAAGGGGTTTTTTCTCCAAATACTTAAACGCCAATAGCTTTTTTAACCGCATAGAACAATTGGCTTTGCGATTAAAGAATCTCTTTCTGAGCTGAGAAAGAGTAGCAAACCCTTGAGTTTCTACATATTCAAGCAGCTCCCAATCTCTAGGGAGCATTCTAATATCCATAGATTTATGTTTGAGAGTTGGACTCATACTTTATCCCAAATTTTTTGTTTTCAATGATTTTTAGAATTTTTTCCCTCTCGCCTGGGGTTTCAAGAAGTTGAGCTAATTTGTAGTTCTCTGGAGTCTTTTGGGTAACAAATTCATCAATAATGACTTGTGATATCGCTGAAAAAAACAGCTTTTCAATGATTTCATTTATATTGAAATCTTTGGCTCCCCTGCTTTTTAGTTCAGAATCAATCTCTTTCATCCTGTTTTTTACTGCTTCTGTTGGTTTAAACTGCAGTTCTTTGGGACGTGCCATAAGTAACTTCTCCTAATTAGTGAGTGTTGGTGTTTCTATTACAAAAACCTTTGTTATCATCGGACCTTTTCTGGTCACAAACTCAGGAAGATTCTTTAGTCCATCGGCAATAATGTCGGCCGTTGAGGCCGCAGCTTGTGTCACTGCAACTTTTCCAGCGTTTTCGGCGCTAGGAACCTCCTGGTAAGAGCCAAATATATTACGATCTCTTTGTACACTGGCCTGAGCGTAGCCCTCTGCAGAGCGGCTGAGAACCGTAGCAAAGAAATATTGCCAATATTTAGAGTGTAGGGTTCCTTGAAGGCCGATTTGTACATTGGAATCATGAATTGTTGCTTTTACAGAGTGTTTTGTACTTTCACTAAGATCACGCATCTTATTAAACTCAATAACAATGTCTTTAGTTTTTGGATCCATTGTGGCGTTACCTACGAATAATAGACCCTTTTGAGGGCCGTTAATGACCTTTGCTACTATAGGGCTGATCGAGCCAACGTAGGCTTTGATGTCTTGACTGATTTCGCAGTCAAAGATGTCCCCGACATCGATTCCACTTTTATTCATTTTTGCAAGCTCTGGAAATTGTATGGGATCCTGACTTGAGGCTAAACCAAGTGTATCTTTACGAATCAGACGAGGCGGCAAGTTACCATGTGAATATGTTCTGATAATTGCTTTTTTTGGTTCTGTATTAGTCTCTATTGTGGCATTTCTCCAGTCTTTACTCTCGCCACTTTCTTTAAGGCCCATTAAAAGCTCTTTTTCTCCTACAGCAAAACTAAGTTGAGAAATAAGAAAAAGTATCTCAAGAATCATTTAGATACCCCTTTTGATAATAGTTTTTTCGTTTTCTTTTTTACATTTAATCGACCTAGAATCTGAGAATCAAAGTTATTGCTCACATTCTTGAGTGTTTTAGATTGAGCTATAAGTTTCTTGTCGTCTTTTTCGTTTTTTCTTAGATCTCTTGAAGAACTTGAAACAAGAGCCCTCTTAGCCTTAGTTCTTCCGTCGAATGAGTCCACGATCTTTACATAATCTTGGTGGTTAAAATTATTGGGATAAATGTCGAATACATAAATTTCATCATCACACTTAACTGTTAAGTTAGTAGGTTGTGATTGCTCGCTTGAAATCCAAAGTGTCATTGTAGTTTTGCTATCTGGACCAATTCTTACTTTAACATCATGAGTGAGACCTAAAATCGAGTGTGAGATCTCACAAGGGAAATCAACCACTGTCGAACGACCTGGCGTCATGTATACGATCTGTGGCTTCGACAGATCAAATTCTTTATCGGAAATTCGACTGACTTCAGCTAAGCTTGGCTTCGTTGATATTAAAAGAATCATTGCAACATAATATATAAACATTTTAGTCATAAATTTCCTCTAGCTTTACTATTTCAATGCCGTAAGGGTTTTCGCGAGTTCTATCTGTACGATCAACACTGAGACGAATGTTATAATCGTTGCTTGTTTCTTGGCCTTTTTCCGAACGCTCTACTTTGATTACCAGCTCATAATCAAAATCTTGGATTTTATTAATTTTTTCTATAAATGCGATTTGATTGACTGGTGTTTGAATCACACGGTCAAACATCTTGTTTAGTCTTGGTGCAAATTCTTTTAAAACAGAGAGCTTTAACATTGGTGCAGCCCTGTTCATATGAGACTCGTAATTTTGCGAGTTATAAGAATAAAATAGCCCAACAAAGTTATGAAAAAAGTTTTCAATTTCAATGGGTGGTTGTTCGGACTGATCAATAACTCTCGTGTCAAAGCCATTCATTTGAAGCAATAGTGTTTGATTCTCTTTTTTAAGCGCATAAATACTTGAAGATAGAGCCCAAGTTAATAATAAACCCATAATTATTAATTGACGGGTTTCTTTTTCAAAATATTTTAACAGATAGATCATGTTAGATTATCTCCTGCCCGACCAGTCTCGTCAGAAAAATTTCTTTTTCTTAAACTGTCTTTGTTCTTTAGATGAGTTACTTTATAGGTTCGTTTAGCTTTGCTTTGGATAAATTTGGATTTTTTTTCTGAAGATGTATTATGAGTTTTGGTAACGCCCGAATTAGTGTTTTTAAAGCCATTATTTTGCTGTGACTTTTCTACCTTGCTTTTTGACTGCCTAATCGAAACCAAATTGCTATTTTCCTTATTAAATTCTTGGGCATTTTTAGGATAGGATTGTTTTTTGGAAGCTTCTATACTTTTTCTTTTAATGAGTTTTACTTCATTTGTTTTTACAAAATCCTTGAAAGTTTGACTATTTTTTGAATTATGTGATTTAGACAAATTTCCTTTCAAAGAATTTGCAAGATTTTGAGATTTATAGGCAACAAAAGGGGCGAAGTGGCTGGCACTAAAACGTCTATTTTTAAGTTTATCGCTACGTTTTCGCTCTTGTGCTATGGGGTCACTTCTAAACGACTCTCTTGCAACATCTAACCCTAAGGAGCGACCAACTTTTTGTGTGGTATTTTTTACTGTGCTTAAGGAACCTTTAATGGGCTTAGCACCTGCAGACAAGTTTTCTTTCATCTGAGCAAGTGTGCCGACTGGAGTCTTCATCGCCGATATAATTCCGATAACTGGTACTGATAGTTTAACAATGGCGCCAATAACAGAGGCCACAATAGCCCCCGTCTGTGAGTTACTATGTTTAAGGCTGTTCACCGCGAAGACAAAGGCTTGGTCGACGGAATACCAAACAAAAGGCCACATACTTAAAATAAGGACCAAGCTCATGTAGGCTGAAATCATCCAACGCATTTTAAAGAGCGTTGAAAAAAGGATTATGTAAGCTCCAATGGCAATCATCAACGCCATAATTACTAGATAGAGAAAACAAACAAACCAATAGATAAATGTAGAAAGCATTTTCATCAAATCAGATGATGAAAGGCCCGTAATGTAATAAAAAACTGATTTTTCTTTATCAAGCATATCCACTTGGGGCGCCACGGGTCGACTGATCATAGCCTCTGCAATTTGTGGTGCTTTCATAACCAGTTCCATGATCTCTTGAAAAATAAAAAATCCGACATAAAGAAAGATTAGTTCTTTGATCAATTCTCCGTAGTCTCGAGTGCCTCCAAGGGTTGCTTTAATAATAACCAATCGAATAACAAATATTAACGGCACAAATTGTATGAGTGAGGTTGTGGTTCCCCTATAGAGTGCAAAAGAAGCATTAATAAGATCGTTACCGAAGGGAAAAGAAGTTACCATAAGGGGGTCTTTTGTACAGACTTTGCATGTGGTGAAGAATAAACGATATTTTTAACACTGCTGTTGTTTGAAAAATTTTGAATAATCTGAGCTTCTCTATCGATTGCCGCTTTAAATTCAATCTTCTCCGTTATTTTTCTTCTAAGAGCTGATACTCTCTCTTGTTCTTCATAGGCTTTTAAGGCTATTTCGTACTGTTCTTTTTCTCGCTCTCTTTCGCTTTTTAGAACTTGTAGAGCACTGTTCACGGCTTCTGGTCTTGCCGTCATCAACTTAGCCATAGAAATGACTGTTTTAAGTCTCTTAAGATATCTTGTGACACTACTTATTTGATCAACAAGGACCTTGCTTCTGCCCATATTCGGATCGTTCAGGTCATTAATTGAACCTCCAAGCTGCTGATAAAGTGAGACTTGATTTTGATACTCTCTGAGTTCTCCTGTTAGCTGGCCAATAGCTTGAATGTCGTTATTATTGACCCCAACCTCTTTTAACAGGGTTTCGGCAGTAGTAATAAAATAAATTGAGTCCGAGATTTGCTTCGTAACTTCATGTCCGTCAAAGATAGGGAATCCTCCGGCGAAGGATTCACAAGAAATAAATAAAGAAATAATAATTTTAGTGAATAAGTTCATAACGGCTCCCAATATCAGCAAGTATTTCTATGGCTTGGTTTTCATCCCTAAGGTTAAAAAGAGCCTTTAATTGCTTAATTTTACTTCGATCATCAGAATGTGTTGATGCTCGGTAATATTCTTCTTTAGAAAGTTTGAGCTGACCAATTTTCTCTGAAAAATGATCCTTGATAATAAACTGCGAGAATCGGCCGTTTACCGTTGAAAGTTGATCCATGAGTTGAAGGCTGTGATCACTCAATCCAGAGAGTTCTTTGAACTTTTCATTACCGCTATCTTTAGAAAAAAATACTCTTAATTCGGCCTGATTTATAAGTGAGCTGTCATTATCAACAACAAGATCAGAAAGATTTTGGGCGATTAAAATCAATGAACCATTGAGTTTTCTTACGTTTTTCATCAAAAGATTAAAGCTTGAATAACAACTTCGGATAAAAAATGGGGTTTCATCGGCTATAAAAACTAGCTTCTCATGAGTTTCTTTAGTGAGAAGTGTAAAATTAAAATGTGCCATGATTGCGCTCATGACAGCTGATCCAACACCACCCTTTTGGGCTGTAATAATGTTGGTAAAATCAAAATAATGAAGGCGCGAACTCGAATCATCAAGATTATAATTAGAGAAGATCGATCCGTATATGCCGTCTTTTTGCCAGCGGCTCAGGCTCTCCACTCGTGGAATATCTTTTACTTTCTTTATAAAATCATCAACAGAAGGATTTGAAGGATTGCTATTTACATACTGAAGTAGGCATTTTTCAAGTTGAGCTTGTTCTAGCCTCTTAAGTGAAGTTTCATGACTTTCTATTAAAAGCTTTTCTACAAAATCAGAAATAATCTCGATAACGTCTTTAGACTTATTTGATCTTAAAAAATTGAATGGGCTAATGGCGGTGTTGTTAGACGTATTGATTTGATGAACTGCGCCCCCAAGTCTCTTTACGGTGTTAGTATGTGAACCCTTAACATCAACCAGTATGATCTTTAGATCTGGATCGTTGAGTAATGACTGTTCAAGTGTGTTTGTAAAAACACTCTTTCCCCGGCCACTTCGACCAACGACAAGGGCTGAAAAGTTAGAATATTTAGCATCAAATATATCTAATTCATCTAAGGAGTCATCCTGTCTGTGGTAAATAAGACTTCTTTTAGAATAATTATTTAAACTCTCTCTTCCACGGATAAGAATAGGAAATAGGCTTGGAATTCTATCTGTCATCTCTAGGTTAGTTATGTGAGGTTTACCACCTGGAAGTGTTGAAACAAGTGCCGGTAAAACACCAAAATCCTCTACACCAAAATCTGCCAGCTGATTAAGCCTAGACTTTGCCACAAAACTTTCTTGGATCAAATAATCGTTGGCTTGGAAATAAAGAACAACTGACATTTCGATCTCAAATATTTTTTTGCCTTGATTATCAATTTCTTCGAGAGCTTTCTGAGCCTCTAGGTATTTTTTATGGGATTTTAAATCAGATCCGCTTTCTTCTCGTTTTGATTTATTATTAAGCAGGTATTGAGTTTCTTTTTCATCGATTTTTTTTACTGAAAATACAATCTGATAGGGATCAGATAATCCTTCTCTAAGGATTGCAAGATTTTCGATCTCTGATTCAAAGTTTCCAAGTTTATGAAGTTTTAAAACAGATACATTAGAACTATCAATTCTTAAACCTCCGTCAATTTTCTTAATATACGACTTTTGAACAATTATGTTACATGGCTGCGGTGATAGCTTTAATCCAATATTTACGAGGGCATCAATGTTTAAGTCCGACACAAAATCTTCGATAATATTTTCCATAAGACTATTAATTGAGCGTTTTTTTATGAAGCGAGAAAATAGGTTCTTAAGCGGTGGTATGTCTTTTTCAAAGCGAATGACGAGCTCATGTTTGGTCCACCCTATGTATTGAACGGCTTCATTGCGTGCACAGTCTTTTGAGACCTCGTCAAAAACCCTTTGGCTAGAACTTATAAACTTTGTTCTAATCCCTTCTTTAAGCCCTTGGATATAGTTTTCTAGAGCCATTATATAGTCTTCACGTTGGATATTTTCCATATCGATATGTTCAGCTTTAAATTCTGTGCAAATCACACCCGTATCAAAAAAATAGACATCAATGCCTTTTAAGGATTTGAATACATTAATCAGTTTTGGGATCATTGTAGATGTCTCCCTTTAAAATCTTCAGAACAAAATACCGAAAAGTATCTCGAATAATTTTTCGACGAAATTTGAGTCTTATATTGATCATCACAATCGATGCCACCAATGTTCCTACTAGTGAAAGATACTCTTTTCCAAAAGGTCGAAATATAAATTCAAAGCCATAAAAGACTGCCCCAAGAGCCATAATGTCATTACGGTCTAAACCAAAGAAAAGTGTGTCGTCGTTAAGTATTCGCGATGGTTTTTTTGACATTTCTTTTAATTCTCCTCTTATTATCTAAAGATTCCGTAAATGGCGTCAAAAAGCCCATGTCTTCCGGCAAATATCGCTATTCCAAGGCACGATCCCATAAGCAAGGTTGCACCCAATTGTTTTGAGAACTGAAAAGCAGCACCACTGACAATGAGAGCTATTGGCCCAAGGGTCATAAAAATCTCGCTCGCTTTGTTCTCTGTTGCTCTCAGTGACTGAACAACGTCTTTTGCAAATACGTTTTCAGGAATCATTAGAGAAATAATTGTCACAATAATAAAGATAAAAAACTTAATACTCATTTTAGCCTCCGTTACTTATTTATTTTTTCATTTTTAATTTTGCTGGTTTGATTTCTAAAATTTTATCAACGTGGGTGTATTCGCCTTTTTTGCTCTGCTTCCATTCATCAACCTCGTAAAGAGACCAGCTTCCAGGTTCGACAAGCCCAGTGAGGTCTACAGGGAGCTCTTGTTCTAGGAACTGACTCGTACCTTCTTCAAGAATCATCTTATTTTCAGAGAGCTGTACTTTTAATGAATTGATCTCGTTCTCTTTTTCTCTAATTATTCTATTTTCATCGTAAAGGTACACTAGCGTTGCCCCTACAGCCGCCGAAGCCACTGAGCCCCAAAGAAGTCCGTGCATAGCAGGATCATCACCTCTTGGAGACTGCAAAGCTCCAAGAGCTGCTCCGCCGGCAAAAGCACCGCCCATGTAGGCTAGTGTTTCTTTTTGCCATGTAGCGCATGCTGAAAGATTAATTAAAAGAGCTAAAAGAACAACTAGTCTGATCATTGCTGATTTTCCTGTTTAGCAGTTTCGAAATCGATTTCTTCGTCTGAATAAAAGTCTGGAAGATTGTTGTTCGCTGGAAGAGCAACTTTTTTTGTTGGAGCTGATAATTTTTTGGCAACAACATTAATGAAAGTATAGGTTTTTTCGCCTAATTTTCTTTTAATTGGTTTTAAGTATGCATCGATCTCAATATTTTCGCCCTTTTTCAAATCCGAGGCTTTTTCAGAAAGATCGCCAAAACATAGGATGCTGAACCAATAAGGATCTTTCTTTTCCCAACTTTGACTTTCTTTTGAATAAACATCGCGGTTCTCGGCAATATTTAAAACTGTGAAAACTGATTTTTGGCTTGTAATCGTTTCTGGATCGTTACCAAGGCGACCTATGATTTTTACTTTAGACATTTCATTCTCCTTTTTAGTTGTTATCAAAACACTTAATTTCATCTTTTAGGTTTTTGCGGATACATACTTTCTCTGCAACACCATCGAGGCCTCTTGTATTGGTTTCGCCATCATCCCCGCTGGGACCTTGTAGTCCCTGGGGTGTGTTACATATTCTGGGAGGGTCGTTGCGAGAGGTAAAAGTGGGCCCGAGGTCCTCGTCGATGTTGTAGACAACCTCTCCCCCAGAATCGCCAGCAAAGCCGCCCGGGCCACCTTCACCGCCAAGGCTTGGATGACCACCTCGGCCAGGGTGAAATGAATAGTTAAAAGTAAAATTATCCGACTGTTTTATATCTATAAATACAGATCCAGAATTGCCGCCGTTTAATCCTGGGTTAGCTTTGATACCCTTTAAGCCCTTACCACCTTCTGTGCCGGCACTAGGGCGCTTTAAACATATCTCCTCACGAATACCTCCGGTCATGCCCAGCCGGTAAACTTCCGCTTCACCGTCCGTACCCTTTAACCCTTTATTTCCTCTACCTATCTCACCTAGGCTTTTGGGTCTTATTCCCTCTCCCCCATGTTCGCCCCTCATTTCGAAATTTAATGGACCGTTGATATAATTGATCTCTACAATCAGATCGTTACCTGATCTTCCATGTTCGCCAACTTTTGCCGTTTGATCGGGCTGATAGGTGGAAAGCACCCCTCCGCTTGAAATTATTCTGTTGATACTTAAAATAAGCTTTTCGCCGTTAGTGATGATTTTCGAACCTTGAGATAGGCTAACCCTATTGAGGACCACAAATTTATGGTCCTTATTACTGTTGTTGCTCTGATCTGGTGTTAAGACTACAGATTCGTCGGGTTTTAATCTTAGATCGGTTGGTATCTTAATGTCTTGCTCTTGAATTTTATGAAATATTTTATCTTCCCTAAAGATCCCTATTTCGTAATTATATATTCTTCCGCTTAAAATTTTTGAATCATAATAAATTCCAGAAACTCCAACCGCGAGTTCAATAATATCGTTACTTAAATAGTCTTGTTTAAAAATTGAGTATTTAATATTTTCAAGGGGTTTAAATTTGACTCGATATTGACCGACTTCACTTTCTTCTTCTACCGTTATTTCAAGAGTCGAGCTTAACTGTTTCACCTCGATCTCATCGGTAAAGCTTTTTCCACAGCTCAAGATCAAGAGGCTATTAAGCGTCAATAAAATAAGACAATTCACTTTTAAGCTCTTTTGAGCAATTTTTAAGTCTATTTGAGAAATCATGGTCTCCCCCTTAATCCTCATCAACGTAAACGACAATTTAGAGACCTCATCTTCGTAAAAACCTAAAGGGCTTTCCAAAGAGACTTGTGTCTTACAAAAACTGTTATTTCTTTTTGAGGATTAAACTACGGCGATAACCTTTAACAATTAGAATAATAAAAACCCTTGTTTTTTTTGTTTATTTTTGATCAACTATAAACAATGAAGATTCAAGACTACGATTGCACGCGATCATTTCTTTATGATTATATATATTCTCATTACGGCTCTCTTGACGAATTCTTGACAATTATTGATGCCCACTGCTCCAAGAGCTCGCTTTCACATTTTTTTAAGAAAGATAAATCCGGACAATTTATTAAAAGTTACTCTTTCAAATTAGATACTTGGGCTGACATATTAGTATGCTTAAAAGAACTAAATGATCCGGATATCGGACATTTATTCATTCTCAAGATTAAAGAAGACTTCTCTGTTAAATATTCACACCAAGCTAAGCAGCGAAAGGTTATAGAACGCCTTGGTAAGTTTAAATTTTCAGAAAATATTAGTGATTTCAACGATATGTCAAAACTGGCTCCAGAGGCCATCAGTATTGCTAAAATTTATGATTTACTTCCAGAAAGTTTCAGACGTAGAATGCGTCAAGAAGTAGAAAAGGTTTCAAATTATTACTTGGGTGGCAAGGCTAAATCTAAAACCTCAGCCCTGGTTAAACATTTGAAAGCTATTTCTAAATAAGGGGGCCTTTTGCTAAACAATTCTGTCTTAGGCGAAAACACAATTCACAATGTAATTTCTGATTGTGATTTAAAACATATATCACCCATTGGATTAGTCCTTAGAGCTAATTTAGAGCACAAAGTGATTACTACTATCCCAGAATTTGAAGCTTTTAAAAATAAAGCTGAAGGTTTCGAAGATCATCTTGACCAAGTATTCTTTGAACTTGAACAAAAAGGAATCATCGAAGTCATTGGCGAAGAGATTGTCCTTAAGGTCAATAATATTTGGTCAACAACTGATTTAGCTAGTTCTCTTAAATCCGTTCCTGAGCTTGCTAGAATAATTACCGAACGTGGTCTTAAAACAAGAATGAGTGGCTCATTTAATAAGTACCTCGATTTTGGGGTAGTTCATTATTTTCCAGATGATGCTGAATTACTCAAAGAAGCTTCTGCCATAATGTTTAGCTGTGGCGAACAACTCAATAAACTTTCAAAAATGTCATCCAAAAATAAAAAGAACAGAAAAGTGAGAGCAGTGTCTTTCTCTGCTGCTTATCTCGATGAAGGAGATTTCTAATGCTTAAAATTCTATCTAGCTTAATCGTGCTGTTCTCATCAATCCAAGTTTTTGCCGGTGGCGAGGGAACAGGTCCTGGTATAATTAAATATCTTCTTTTGGCATCAAGCCCTAGCGCTGAAGTGGTCACTCAATTTACTGCTGTTAAATTTGTTAATTACGAAGCAGGTCGGGTTACCTTTAAAGCTCAAACGACTGACGGTAACGAGGTCCTTGTTGAAGAATCTGAGAATTCACTGGATGAAATGGCACCACTTGTGATTGATGCGGTTGCAGAGTCTTTTGAATCAAGCAAAGAAGAGCCAGTTTGGGTTGAAATATAAACTCAGATTATTTTGAGAACCTTTTACCCCTCATATGATTAATTTAATTGGGTAATGGGTTTTCTCAGTCTGTTGACTCTTGTTCTGACTGAGGAAGGTCATATACAGCTTCTAAATTTGGTGGATCAACCAGATAACCGGGGCCGCAATTAAATGTGTTAGTTGACAACATACTGGAGCGATCATATCCAGAAGAATTCATTATAAAATCGTATCTGACTCTAGGTCTAATCTGATTTGAAAAACTAAATTCACCATCAGCAAAAATAACTTGTCCTTCTTTAACGATATGATCTTCTGTGTCGGTTGCAGGTGCTGATTTAATCATTTTTTCTACTGCTTCGCGATACTCTTCAGGGCTAAGTTGGTGCACTTGCGTGGCATTATTTTTTATACGATGAAATGCAAATCGACCACTATTTCTATAAATGCCAAAATTACGCTCGTTTAAAAATCTTTCTCCATTATTATCGTCAGAAGGAAGCTGCTCTAAAATTATAATATCTTGTACTCCAGTGTTAAGAACATCTCTAATCTTACATGCTACTCGAATCAATTTCCCATTTTCTGCAAAAGAGTTAACAGAAAGCAGATTGATCAGTGAAAAAATACATATTAATTTAAATGCGTTTTTCATGAAGTACCTCTACTATTACACTATCAAGTATTGTGCCATATTTGACCCTACATTAAGTCTCTGAAATTACCTGTAAATATATAATTTTTTTGAGTCACCAATTGGTAAGAAATTCTCTTTTTTTCATCGTTAGTGGTCCACATGTATATTTTTTTTACGATTTCAAACAATAGCCTCAAAATGTTATTCCCAAGCGATTCTGACCACCTTTAATTCCCAAGGGACTTTGACCACTTATGTGCGTCAATTTGATACGATCCTTACCTTAAATCAATCAGGGGAAGGGTTATCATGGGGGATTTTACTGTGCGAGCTAAAG
>JBGSSY010000366.1:0-3990 GCA_041736775.1 Bdellovibrionales bacterium
AAATCGGGCAAAGGCACACAACTGACTGAGAACGTCGACGGAGAGATCAAGATCTTCTTTTAAAGAAAGGGTGTGAAAACAAGTGTGTTCTCGAGAGGTAAAGGCATTAATGTCACCCCCACGAGCTTCAAGACAGCGAGCCAGTTCGAGGGCATTGTATTTCTCAGTCCCTTTAAAAACCATATGTTCAAGAAGATGAGAGATACCCACCTGCTCTGGTGATTCAAAACGAGTTCCAGTTTCAACCCAAAACCCAACCACCACAGAACGAGAATAAGGGTGATGCTCTGTGAGGACCCTTATTCCGTTTTCAAGAACTGTTTTACGAAAGTGCATTAATTCTCAAGCAAAGCTTTACGAGAAAGTTTCACACGACCGGCGCGATCCACTTCAATCACTTTAACATCAATGCGATCACCTTCAGTCAGATGATCAGAGACGTTACGGATTCTCTCATTAGAGACTTCAGAGATATGCAAAAGACCTTGAGTGTTTGGTAGAACTTCAACGAAAGCCCCAAACTCAACAATCTTCACAACTTTTCCATTATAGACCTTACCGACTTCAACCTCAGCACATATGCCTTCGATCATGGCGACAGCTCTTTTGCTCTTTTCAGGATCTGTAGAAGCAATATGAATAGAACCATCGTCTTCGATATTAATTTTAACACCGGTCTCTTCGATAATACCTTTAATCACTTTTCCACCAGCACCGATCACTTCACGAACCTTCTCAGGTTTAATTTTAATAGTGATAATACGAGGAGCAAATTCAGAAATTTCACCCCGTGGAGTAGAAATCACTTCTTCCATTTTATTCAAAATGTGAAGACGGCCATCGCGAGCTTGGTTCAAAGCTTTTTCCATCACATCAAAAGTGAGTGAATCAATTTTGATATCCATTTGGATTGCGCTAATCCCTTCACGAGTTCCGGCCACTTTAAAGTCCATGTCTCCTAAATGATCTTCATCACCAAGAATATCAGTCAAAACTGCGGTGTCTTTACCGTCAGAGATAAGACCCATTGCGACTCCAGCGACATTTCCTTTTAAAGGAACACCCGCATCCAGCATCGCCATGGTACCGCTACAAACTGTACCCATTGAAGAAGAACCATTGGACTCCATCACTTCACCGACCATACGAATGGTATAAGGGAATTTGGCATGATCAGGCAGAACCGCTTTAAGAGCTCGTTCCGCGAGCGCGCCGTGACCAATCTCACGACGAGATTGTCCACCCATACGACCCGTTTCACCCACACAAAAAGGAGGAAAGTTATAGTGAAGATAAAATTGTTTTTTATAAGCATTGTAAAGACTATCGATGGTTTGTTCGTCTTCACCTGTACCAAGAGTAATAGCACCGAGGACTTGAGTTTCACCACGTGTAAAAAGGGCAGAACCATGAACCCGTGGAAGAAGAGCCACTTCACAGTTGATGGGACGAACAGTGGTTAGATCGCGACCATCGATTCGCTCCCCTTTTTTAAGGATATTGGAACGAGAAATATTGTATTTAAGATCTTCAATCACCATGCCCAATTGTTTTTTGAAAAGTTCTTTTTATTTGGCATCTTCAATCGGTTTAATAAATTTCTCATCACAAGCCGCTTTTGTATCAGAGTAGCTATTGTAACGATCGGCTTTTTGTCTCATGGAGAGAGCTTCTGAAATTCGAGGACCGGCAAATTCAGTGACTTTGGCTCTGAAGTTTTCATCCACTTGAAATGGAGTGAATTCTCTTTTAGCCACATTGCCGACTTTAGCTCTGAGTTCGTCTTGAGCATCAAAAATCGGTTTCATAGCAGCATGACCATATTTAAGGGCCGCTAAAACCACATCTTCTGTGACTAATTTAGCTTCACCTTCAACCATCAAAATACCGTTACGAGTTCCAGCAACGATGATTTCAAGATCAGAAGCTTCGAGCTGAGTGGGAGAAGGGTTAACAATAAATTCACCATTCACTCGACCCAGCATAATCGCAGCTGTTGGACCATTAAAGGGAATATCACTAATGTGAGTCGCTGCTGAAGCACCAATGCTGGCTAAAATTTCAACCGGAAAAGTTCCATCAAAACTCATAATCGTTGCAACAATTTGTGTGTCTTTTCTGTAACCTTCAGGGAAGGAGGGACGAAGAGGACGATCGATCAATCGTGCGTTAAGAGTTGCTTCCGTGGTTGGACGACCTTCACGTTTAAAAAATCCACCGGGGATTTTTCCAGAGGCATAAAACTTTTCAGCGTATTCAATTGTTAATGGAAAAAAATCCAGGTCAGTTTCTTTTTTCGAAGAAACTACGGTCACAAGGACAACGTTGTTTCCTGAAGTCACTAACACAGAACCATCAGCTTGTTTGGCTATTCTTCCCGTTTCTAATTCGATGGTCTGGCTGCCAATGGTAAAGGTGACTGTTTGTTTCATTAATACCTCTCTATTTTATGGCGTCTTTTCTTTTTCACGCCGTTTGTTTTTATCTGTTTGCTTTTAAGGGGAATAAAAAAAAACACAAACTTTTTAAGGTTTGTGTTTTTGGGTCGGCTTACTTTCTGATTCCGAGATCACCGATCAGTTTGGTGTAACCATCAAGATTTTTGCGTTTGAGGTAATCAAGAAGTTTTCTTCTTTTATTAACCATTTTAGTAAGACCGAGTTGTCCGTGTTTGTCTTTTTTATGTTTTTTAAAATGCTCTGTTAAATCTTTAATTCGAAAAGTCAGTAGAGCGACTTGCACTTCAGAACTGCCAGTATCCAGTTCTTTCCTTTGAAAATTTTTAATGATTTCTTCTTTTTGTGAATTTAATAAAGCCATTATCTCCTCCTTATAATTGAAAGCCTTATTAGAGATCTCAGGGGTGAATTCTTAATCAACCTTTCGGTGCTAAAAAAATTCTCTCTGAGTCTCTTTAAATGCGTGCTAATGGCGGCTCGCGTTCTAAAGCTATGAAGGGGCTAAATTATGGGAATGACTGCTCTTCGTCAATCATTGATTATGAAAAACCCGACGAATCTTAAAGTTAAGAGGGGGATTGTAGCTCAGCAAAGAGACTAACTCGCCAGAACGCCGGCTTAAGAGTTTCACACCCTCTAAATTCTCGATCTGGCCGTACTCAAGCTCTAAAAAGCGATGGAGTCGGCGAGAAATTTGACCGTTAGAGATCAGTTTTTCGTCAAAACCCTCAATTTTAAGGCTCGGCCAAGAAGGGAGGCTTTTTTTAAGGGGAATCCAAGACGAGCCTTGATAGAGAGATTCTGGGCTGAGTTCTACAAATTCAGGCCAAGAAATCGCTTCAACTACAGAATAGGGGTTTGAATTTGTGCGACGCAAGCTTGTGACCGTGGCCCCACAACCCAGTTTTTGACCTATGGCTTTTACCCATGATCGAACATAGCTGCCTTTACTGCAGTCAAAATGGACCTTCAATTGATCAGGGTGGGACTCAAGAATTTGTATATTTCTAAATTCCATGGTTTTTAAAGGAGGAGTAAAAACTTGTCCCTCGCGGGCCTTGTGATAAAGCTTTTGACCCTTGATTTTAATGGCCGAGTAAATAGGTACAGGAAGTTCTATGGATCCCGATAATTCAGAAATGATTTTTTCATAATCGGCTTTTGAAAAATCCAAGGTCTGGGAAAAAGTCTTAATAATATTGCCGGTTTTATCGTCGGTATCTGTTTCTATTCCCAACTGCAAAGTGGTTTCATAGGCCTTATCTCCGTTGAGAATAAAATCAGAAAGTTTAGTGGCATTTCCAATCAGTAACACTAAAAGACCAGTGGCTAAGGGATCCAAAGTTCCAGCGTGGCCAACATCTTTACGAGAGAGTTTTCTGCGAACATGATCAACCACATCGTGGCTGGTTAAACCTTCGGGTTTATCAATAAGAAGAAGTCCATCATTCATCAGGATTCAGGATCCTGTTTAATAATACGATCGAGTTTCGCCATCATTTTAACCGATGGATCATTCACAAATTGAATT
>JBGSSY010000011.1:0-4776 GCA_041736775.1 Bdellovibrionales bacterium
TTCGCAAAAGCCCTTCGCTTTATTCTCCCTTCTTATTATATTCCGGGGAAACAAGACTGGGGTGCTTTTTAAGACTTAGTTTTTGGCCAACTTATTCAATATTTCATAAACCAAACCGTTTTTTACTAAAGGCTCGTCCTGAACCTGATTTAAGATATTTTTCAAAAGAATTTCCTAATTTGTCATCTTTGAAATAGATCAAAACTTCTAAAGCCCAAGGTTTAAAATTTGAAGTATGCTTTGATCCGCCTTGATTGTGACATTTTAATCGAGCTTCAAAATTTGTAGTGCATCCGGTGTAGATTTGGGCGGGGAAATTAATTGAGCGGATGAGGTATACGTACATGGATTTGCTTAATGCAACTTAAGGTGCATGGATTAAATTATATAATTAGGGAATATACGATGTGCTGGTCCGCCTGCGCTGAAGCTTCGGCGGACACCTCCAACCTACGCCCGCGCGACATTTTGTTTCCAATTGTGATTCATATTTGCAAGAAGATTGGCCTGCCAACCGAAGCCCGTAGGGCGTAGGTTGGAGGTGGTGGAGGAATTCGAATCCCCGTACACGGATTTGCAGTCCGCTGCCTAGCCGCTCGGCCACACCACCAGAAACGGAAATGGGATATTAAGTGGAAGGGCTTCAACAATGCAAGTCTACAGATCTTAGCGCATAGCAAAATCTTCGAAGCGAAAGCGCTCTAACTTATAGATATCACTGGCCGTCCAACCCTGTGCCTCTTCGAGATGATGCTGCTCTATGCTCGTACTTTCATCAAGATCGGCTAAGGTTCTGGCCACCCTTAAAAGGGACTGACGGCGACGGTGGCTTTTTGAAAATGGGATCATGGCACTCTGGATTTTTTTGGAAAACTGCCTCTCAATAATTTCTGGAGCTAAACTTTGATTGGTTTGCCATTGTTCTCGGCTTTTCAGAGCAAAGGTTCTCACTTGTTCAATTTTGGCTTTAATGTCAGAGAGAGAAACTTTTAGATCAATTTTGGGTTTTTGGTAAAGATGAAAAAGGGAAAAACGATCTAAAAAGGGACCGGTGAGTCGCTCTAAATAATTTCGCAATTTAAGACTTGAGCAGCGGCATTGGTAACTGGCTTGGGGTTGAAATTGTCCACATGGACAAAGATTGGTGGTTGCTAGAATCAACATTTGTGCTGGATAGGTTTTGCGTTGCCCCGCTCGTGATAAATAAATATGTCCTTTCTCCATGGGTTCTCTTAATGCACTTTGAACGATGGGGTGAAACTCTAAAAGCTCATCTAATATCAGAACTCCACCGTGAGCGAGAGAAATCTCACCAAACTTAATATGACTGCCACCACCAATCATCGAAACCGGGGTAGCCGAATGATGGGGCTGAACAATGGGTCGGGTTTTTAAATTGCGACCACTGATCATCCAATATTTTTTGGACTCTAAAAATAAATTTTCGGGAGGATGGGGAAGGACATGGGCCAAATTTTCAACCAAAGTGGTTTTACCACAGCCGGCATAACCAGCAATGAGAAGTGGGTGTTCACCCGCACCTGCGATCATCATTAAACGTGCGAGTTTTGTTTCAAAATAAATTTCAGGGTCATACTCGTGGTCTTGGCATTGAAAGAGCACTTCATTTCTTTCTTTAAAATCCAGCTCTCTGAGGCCGGAGAGTGTTTCTGCCTCGAGCGCATCAAAGCGCCATTGCTGAGAGCTTTTTCCGGTGATGAGTTTTTTATGAAATTTTTCAAAATTAAGCAGTGATAAATCTTCAGGAACAAGGATCTCCCCTTTTAGTCCCAGGGCTCCATAAAAGTAATCTTCTTTGAGATTGAAAGTTTCTAAAGGTAATTGTTCGGATTCAAGGAGAATCCCAATGGCGATCGCCAGATCTAGGCCTTGGCTGCTTTTTTTAAGATAATTGGGCTGCAGATTCACTAGAACTTGTTTACCGGGTGGAATTTGAAAGCCTTGATAACGAAGGGCAGAAAGAATTCTTTTTGAACTCTCTTTAATCACCACGTCGGCTTGTCCTAGAATTTGTATCTGGGAAATTCCAGGGGTGAGCACCACTTCGACCCGAATGGGACGAAAACCAAAATCAGAGCGTACAAAAGAGTTTATGATCATAGTGATCCTTCATGCAGCTTTAAATCACTTTTTGTCAGTGATTCAGATGAAGAAGACAAAAGCTTGAATAAAATGTCGGATTCAGAATATGGATTTTAAATTTTAGTTGAGGGCGGTTCCGTAACAAAAAATTTCCATGGCTCCGGCGGCATTGTTTCTTGCATCAAGACCGATTTGGGCGGTTTCAAAACGGACATTGACGATTTCTTTGGCATTCATCATTTGAGCTTTTTGCTGGAGCCTTAAAAGACTCTCCCGTCTTCCCCGCTCGACCAGCTTTTCATAAGCATAAACTCGACCGCCGACGAGACTTGAGAACAGAGCCCAAATTAATTTAAAATAATCTTGTCCTATGACCACACTGGCAAAAATCAACTGACCTCGTTGATCCGAAAAATTTTCTTTTTTACCGGTTGAGCGAAAGGTCATGTCTCTATATCTTTTTTCTCGGATCTCAAGATCGCGCAAATGATTATTTTCAATTCGACGACCCACAAAATAAGCGCTGATTAAAAGTCCAAAAAATATTAATAATCCCACGACTTCAACTCACTTTTACAGCGGTGCCATAAACCAGAATTTCTGCAGCCCCTACTGTAATGGCTGATGTAGAAAATCGAATATTAACAATACCATTGGCCCCTTGAATTTTTGCCTGTTGGATCATTCGCTCCATCGCTTCTTCACGGGATTCATTGAGAAGTTCGGTATAAGCCTTTAGTTCGCCACCAAAAAGATTTTTGAGCCCCGCCATCACGTCCCGCCCTAAATGTTTACTGCGAACGCTACTGCCGAGGACAACTCCATATTGAGCTTCAATAGTTTTTCCGGGAATGGATTCAATATTGCTTAAAAACATAACGCCTCTTTTTAAAACTCTATCTATTGTGACTTCAGAGTTGAAAGGGGGTGGTGTTCATCAATAGCCTCTTGCATTTTTTTGGTGCTCACTGAGGTGTAGATTTGCGTTGTCTGAATGGATGAGTGACCTAAAAGCTTTTGAATCGACCTTAAATCAGCACCCGATTCGAGCAAGGCCGTTGCACAGCCATGACGAAATTGATGGGGATGAATACTCTTCTCAAAGCCTGCTTTTTGCGACCAAGCATCAAGCCATCGCCAAATGTCAATTCTTGAGGGTCGCTTGCCCCGATCATTCACTAAAAGAGAATTTTCTTTTTCTCGAGCCATATGAGGGCGAACCTGTCGCAAATAAATTTTAAGTTCCTGAAGAAGATGATCGGTTAAAGGAACTATGCGTTCTTTGCCACCTTTTCCTTCCACTTTAAGCCAAGCATCGGACTCGTGATAATCGGTCAGACTGAGTTGTATCAATTCTGAAACTCGACAGCCTAATCCAAAAAGAAGTGTAAGAGTCATATGGTTTCGTGCTGATTTATAAGGATCTTCAACTCGAGATGACTCTATCAGTTGCTCAAACTCTTCAAGCGAAAGGGCTTCTGGCAATTTAGCATTCACTTTCGGTGGGCGAAGATGAGTGAGATCAGGAATCTTTTCCCCTTGGCGCTGACAAAATTTGTAGTAAGTCCGAATACTACTGATGATCCGAGCTTGAGAACGGGTGGAAAGCTTTTGTTTATCCATATAATAAAACAAAGAACCTAGGTCTTTATTTTTAGTCAGAAACTCCGCAAAGAGTTCAAGATCTCGGCGATAGGCTAAGATGGTGTTTTGTGAGCGACCACGGATATTTTTTAGATCTTCAAAAAAATCAACCCAATGTGCGAGTGCCATAATTTATTGTTACATGATTAGGATAGATTGCAACACTCGATATCTCACTGCAGCAAGTTGGATGAGTAACCAGAGTCGCAAAATGCGAATTTAATCATTTTCGAACAAAAAAATAAGGATCATGATTTTTTAATTGTAGGCTTACTGAGCTAATTTTGCTTGCTGACTTTTAACAAGGCTCTTTTCAAATCCATCCAATGAAATGATTTGAGCTTGGGGATAATAATGATTGAGAATGTGTTGGTGATCTTTTCCTTTCTCAGCCCATCGTTGCGCTCCCCACTGACAAAGTCCTACACCGTGACCAAATCCTCGGCCGGTAAAAAGCAGGCCCTGATTGGTATCGACCACCTTGAAATGGGTGCTCTTGAGTTTTCCAAACCCAAGAATTTTGCGTAATTCATTGGCACTCATGCGTTTAAATATTCTCTCTGAAAATAAAAAATCAACCACGTGGGCCCGATCTTCATTGATCACTCTTGGATAAATTGATTCTAATTCCACCCCCGGTGGCAGATAAAACAGAGACTTAAGGAGACTCACCAGTTCCGTTTTACTGAGCAAATAACTCCAATTATTTTTTTCAGCAGATTGGCAAAGGGGGTCGCTGACGGTTTGATTCACGGCCGTTGGCTGTCGCCATACTTCTTGTTCGCTGGAGGTTTTCCCACCACAATCTGAATGAAAATAAGCGGCAAACATTTCTTGGCTTTTTTTCTCTTTAAGGACCAAAGAAAATGTTTCATCCACGGCCTTAACAATGGCAGGATGTCTTTCGTCTTTTAATCTAAAAACTTGATCGAGCGTGTCGGCTCTGACGTCATAGTGCCATTTCACTCGCTCTTGTTTTTTAAAAAGAAAATAAGTCATTGAGGCAATGGCCTGAGCTTTTAAAGCCTC
>JBGSSY010000033.1:0-1747 GCA_041736775.1 Bdellovibrionales bacterium
ATTTAGAGGATGTCATGAGAAGAATCATGAGCCACAGCAACCAGAAACTTTATGAACTTCTACCAGATGAGTGGCTAAAAAGTCGCAATCAAAAAAGCGCCTCTTGATTTTTGCCAAGATGGCTACATTAGACGCTTACGAAACACGACATTTTAACTTTGCGCCTACATTATTCACAAAAATATTTTGTATTTTTTATGATTCTGTTAAAATGCTAATACTCTTAGGGTCATGTCAAGGTCATGTCAACTTCTGCTCTTAGCTGTCCAAAATTTTCGCCATCAATTTACAAACCGCGAAGGCCGGAGAAAACTGTTTTCTATCAGGTTATCAAAAAGTTCTATAAGACCTGGGTAAGAAAATCTGAAAAAGATGGCAAGACAATTCCCTTTTACGTTCATAGAGAGTTTCAGGGCTTCATGAAGTGTGGAATCTTGGCGCACGGTTTTGCCTGCGCCCATTGCAAAGCCTGTGACCATGAGTTTTTAGTAGGGTTTTCTTGCAAACTACGTTTATGTCCTAGTTGCTGTGCTCGTGATATGGCAGAAACTGCCGCACATATTCAAAGCAACATTATCGGCCAACTTCCTGTGCGACAGTGGGTTGTGAGCTTCCCCAAGCGGATCCGCCATTACCTTAAAACCGATGCCATTTTGCAAAAAGTCCTGCGCATTGCGGTGAATGAGATAAAGAAAAAAGTGATCACCTGTAGCCCAAAAGCCTTAAATCCTGAATTTGGTGCAATTACTTTTATTCAACGCTTCGGCAATTCGCTCAATTTTCACCCTCACTTCCACTTCATTGTTGCCGACGGAGTATTTGAAAAAAATGGAGAGAGTGTTGCGTTTCATGAGGCCTTTCTTACCCCCGATGACATTGCCGATACCCAAGAAGCCATTGAGAAAAGTGTACTGAGGCTTTTTAATAGGCGCGGTTGGTTTAACAATGATGAAGTAGAAAAAATTCTTAGCTATGAAAACAACGGTTTTTCTCTCAACGCCAAAGTCAAAATTCAGGCTTGGGATCGTGACGGTTTAGAGAAATTGATCCGCTACTGTGCCAGACCCGCTTTTGCCAGTGAAAATTTACACTGGAATGGACCTTGGTTGATCTATCGCCTTCCAAAACCTTGCCATACAGGTAAACGATTTATCCAACTCGATCCTGTCGAATTTATCGATAAAATAGCTGCACTGATCCCTCCTGCACACCGCCACCGGCATCATTATCACGGGGCTTTCGCTCCTAACTCACCATTAAGGCTCTCGATTACTGAGGTCGCCATCCAGAATCAGTCCATCGCACCCATACCAATACAAGAAGCAGCTCAGAAGACCTCCAAAGTTTCATTGACCTGGAGAAGACTCATCGCAAAAATCTATCAAGTTGATCCACTTCTTTGCTCATGCGGCAAAGAAATGAAAATCATTAAAATTGTGACCGAACCCACCCAAATATGGCGCATTCTAACAAGAATCGGCTGGCCAACTACGGCACCCGATTTTGATGGGCCCCAAGATTTAGTAGAATGGGATATTTGTCAGCTGGAGCCTGGGTCAGCGGATGGATTTCCGGAAGTATACGATCCACCTCACGTATCGGGTCCAGATCCCCCTGGTTTACATTTCGAAGACAATATCGATCCCCCACATTGGGAAGATGCTTTCATTCAATACGACTAATGGCAAAAATCACCATTTTACGGTGAGATGATCTCTGCTGCCTTTATTTTCTCAAATTTAAACAC
>JBGSSY010000083.1:0-16339 GCA_041736775.1 Bdellovibrionales bacterium
GCCGATGGCAGCCTTCAGTGTGGTGCTCGTGCAGGCATCGCTTTAGATGTCATGGCTTCTGAAGAGCTTCCAGGTGTTGAAATTCTTGAGTCTGAAAAAAGACCTGACGGTTTAATGCGAATCCAAGCTTGTGGAGCTGAGACGGGCATTCTCAACACTTACAAAATCAAACATCAAGATTTATTAAAAGCCCAAAAAGCTGGTTTTATTGTTTTAAAAAATTCCACCAGTGACTCTCCTTAGTTGATTTCTCTTCAAACCTAGACTGGACTTATACCGCGGAACCCCTTCTCACTGTGGAGCGGATTCAATTCGCTTGATAGACTTATGGGATGGGAAGACTCGAAAATTTTGTACCGCAATTAAAAAAACACAGCTTTAAAAAAGACGCACGCTCTTATCTTCTTTTTGAAGAAGGCCAGGTGGTCAATATTCCTGAGGGGCTCAATTCATTTGTTAAGCACATGAATGGTCATCTTTCTTTGCAAGAAATATTTTTGTTTCTCAATAGTAAAAATGAAAGTCCCAGGATCAGTGCTTGCCTCAAGTTTGTTGATGAATTGGCAAAGAGAAATCTTATTTTGCACGTTGACGATTATCGACAATTAAAGGGTCATGCCGATCCCAGTCTTGAAAACTTTACGAAGGGATTTAGCTACGAAAAAAGTTATTTTAGCAATGAAAGATTGATTGGAATTGTTCAAAAAACCACTCTCTTTCTTCAATGTCATCGCAAAACAGCGGAGGGGATTTTAAAACATTCCCAGGTGTTTGAATTTAAAAAAGGTGAAAAACTCATCCAAATGGGGACGAAGTCACCTCATTTCTATGTTCTTTTATCGGGGACCGTTGGAGTTTACCGTGATGCCGAATGCCTGGCCTTACTCCATCCCTTAAGTGTCTTTGGTGAAAGTGCTGCTGTTTTTAATAAAGCAAGGAATGCTGATGTCATAGCCTTAGAATCCAGCTTTGCCTTAAAAATTGATGCTTCTAAAATTGTTGATACCCACGACCCTCAGTCTTTTGATTCTTTCAAAGGACTTAAATCGCGATTAATTCTGAATCAAACTCTTTCAGCCAACCCCTTATTTTCTGACATCCCAACGGATGCCTTACAACTCTTTATCTCTCAGTGTCGGGTCGAGAAGTATTCTAAAGAACAAACCATTATCACCCAAGGGGATACCAGCGGTGATTTTTACTTTATCCTTCAAGGTTCAGTGGCGATTATTAAAGATGGTCTGCCTGTCACGAGCTTAGCTGAAGGCGATCACTTTGGCGAAGTGGCGGCCCTGTTTCGACAACCGCGAACGGCCAGTGTGTTGACAGAAACTTCGGCCACTTTTCTTGTACTCAATCAACAAGCGCTGTTTGAAGTTCTTTGTTGTCACTTTAAATTAGCCCAAGCCATTGAGAAAATTGCTGACGAGAGACGTCTTTCAACTAAAACAGTTTTTGAAATCTTTGAGGATACGGCATCGATCAAAAAGAAAGAATTTACCCAATCAGGATTAACCATGCCTGGGTTAGAAATTGATGAAGACTTCGTTGAAATCTCCCATTCCAATTTTGATCTTGAAGTTCACGATTTTTCTGAAAACTCTGAAAACGATGACTTAGCCTCTTAACCTGGCTTTGATTTACCAACTCAGACCTATGCCGAATCCAAGGGCGGTTCGATTTTGTTCGGTGACTTCTGAAAGAAGTAAATCCTGTTGACCCCAAAAACTCAATAACCATTCTTGCTGTTGAAAAGAAACTCCCTGGGTGACTTGCAATCGAAAACCAACACCGTCTTCAATAAAAGTATCTCCAGCGTAACCGAAATAGAGATAACGACCACTGATTGTGACTTGAGTTTTTAGGTCATAAAAAGATTTAATAAGCCCCAAACTCAAGCCTGGTTGAGTGGCCAGCTTCAGTAAAAGTTGATCGCTGACGTCGGTAAAAAGATAAGGTGATTGATAGGCTCCAAGAGCGAGATAAGTCTGCCATGAAGAAAATAATTTTAAATTTTGCTGCCAATGTAAATTAATGGATAGAAGTTGATTTCGATCAATTTGTTGACCTAAGTTTTCGGCATACTGAACCCAATCAAGAAATAAGGAGACTCCACTGAGCCCCACCGAATTCTCCCAAGTGTATTCAGTGTTTAAGGCCCAATTGACGGAACTCACCAGTCGCGCTGTCGCACCGGTACCTCTTTGTGTAGCCTCCACCCGAGAAAACAAAAATTGCGGCTGAATAAAAATTGCGGAAGGTTTAGACTTTATTGTATCGATAGAAATGATGGATTGGAGACTCGAAGGTTGCCGAACAGGTTCTGTAGGCTCTATCCAGCGAGTGCGAAAATGCTTTTTCTTATCCACATAGTCATTGATCGTTTTTTCATTAATGTAAATCTTATCTCCTGGATAAATTAAGTTTGCATTATTGATCTTTGAATTTTGACTTTTGATTTTTTTAATAAAGTCAGAAATAGACGGGGACCTAACCCCTAGGTTTTTAGAGAAATCCCAAAGCGTTTGACTTTCACTGACTTCGTAAACTAAGTAAGTTTGGTTTGGATCACTTTTAAATTCATTCACTAAATACGTTTGATTTAAATCACCTTTAAATTCATTTTCTTGGGCGACACTGGCTGTGCCCCCCAAAAAGAGGATAAATGGAATAAGTTTCCAAAGATTTTTGATCATCGTCTCATAATCGGACATTTTGACTGAATTCTTAACCGCGACTTTCGACCTGACTCCTAAGGAGTTTCCATTATTTAACCGATAAGTGAATCAATGGCTGAACACTTAAAAAGATATTTTTTTAATCTCATCTTTCTCAACCTGTTTTTGGCTCTGGTTTTAACTTCTTGCAAAAATCCACTGGGAAGCGGCGATGCTCGTGATTCGCAATTTTCACCAGGGACTGGAGGCGGGGGCTCTACGGGTGGCAGTATAAGCCCTAACCCTGTTGATACAACTCCTCCACAACCACCGACTCTGATCGCATTAAACGCACGTTGGGTCACTGGAACAATTCCAGTCTCTTCTCCCATCCTCACTTGGACGAACCCCAGTCAAGATTTTTTGCAAAGTTTAGTGGCTCTTGGTGTGACGATTGGTGGACAGGAGATAACTTCTTTTAATCCCAGTCTAAATACTTCAAGCCATGTCTTTACTCAGCTTAATCTTGCCGATTGTTCAGTGACTTATTATCCCAGTGTTAAGGCCGTGGATGCGGCTGGTAATGAATCACCAGCCATCAGTGAAAGCATTGGATTTCGTTACGATAGCTCTCCACCATTGCCCGTCGGTTCGGTGGAAATACCCAGTTGGGATGGTTCTTCAACCTCTGCGGTCACCGTTGAATGGTCTGCTTTGCCGGGATCAGACAATTGTGGCATTAGTCATTATCAAATCGCCGTGGGTTATGACTCCAATGATAACGGAATAGAAAGTGCTGAAATTAATAATGTGATCGACTGGACTGATCTTTCAGGAGGATCTGCAACCACGCAATATAAAATTCAAAATGGGGTGGATGGTTTTACATTCTCGCCCGTTTTCAATCGCCAATATTTTACTTCCATTCGAGTGGTTGATGAGGCAGGATTGGTTTCGCCCGTTGTGACTTCTGATGGGTGGTATACTTTTCATCCTTCACAACTGGCCAACTTATCCATTTGGCTTGATAGTCAAGACCCCAATGAGCTTTACCAAAATTCAGCCTGCACAACTCCCACTACAACTGTGGGACAACCGGTCGGTTGTTGGCGTGATAAGAGTGGGCTAGTCAATCATGCGATCCAAGCCGCAGCCAATACACCTCGTCTCGGAAGTCGAGGTGTGGATTTTGATGGAGTGGATGATATTCTTACGATCAGCACCAAAACCTATAATTGGCTTAACAATTTTTCAATGGTCATTTTATTTGAGGCCGATATCCAGAGCAACAACGCGGGCTCCTGTTGTCGACCCATAGTCAGCTTTGCTTCAAATTCAGGGGGACTTTATCCATGGCTTGGTTTAACAAGAGGTAATCTTGTTCCTGCGAATAATCTTTTTCATGGTTGGATTGCGGCGAGTCTTGCCCCACGTCCCACTTCAGTGGGTGAAGAGATTTTTACTTCAGTAACACACAATGGAGCTACGGCACAATGGAATGCTTATTCTGACGGTGTACAAAGAGTAACCAATCAAGCCATGGCCAATTACACTTCAACCACCGTTAATATTGGTGGTGATAACTCTTCGGCGGCCCGACGTCTCCATGGACAAATCCATGAGGTCATCGTTTTGGACCGAGTGATCAGTGATAGTGAAAGAGAATTCCTCGAAGGTTATCTCGCCTGTAAATATGAAAATCGTGATCGGCTTGACCCAAGTCATCCTTTTTATAGTTTGATCGGGGCTAATCAGACTGGTTGTCCTTAATTTCAACTAATGCTCAATACATAAAGACGAAAGATCGTCAGACCAAAGCTTGTCAAAAGAATGCCATAGATCACAAAAAAAAGTTGGCTCGGATTGAGCTTTAATCCCAATCTATGAAAAAGGGCTTCAGTAAATGCCCCTTGCAACTTTTTATCGTCCTTATTGTTTTCAAGAAAATGCTGCCATTGGGTCAAAAGACACTGATTGTTATTCATTTTCCATTGAAAAATTGTCAGCAAAATCAAGGTCGCGTGATAAATCAAAAAGGGCTTAGGTAAAAGAAATCCGAAGACTAAAAAAAGAATGGAGAAGAGGTGAAGAAAGGCCAGAGCTTTTGCCAAAAATATTCTGATCATTTTGTTTGAACTTTGCTCAGAGGGAGCCTTTCTCCGGCTCGAACGGGTTGATTGATTTTTTCCTGTAACCCCACTGGACAGTGCCAAAATGGAGAGTGGACACAATAAAAATTTGTGGTTTTGTTAAAATCAAGAACAAGTTGTTGTTGGTCTTTTTTGGGGTCGGTGAGATCAACCATAAGTTCTCGGCCGCCCGCATAGGTTTCTTGGGGAGCGGTTGAATCGACAAAAATCAGAGCAATTGATTTTTTGACCTCACTGGGTTCCTGCCAGCTGTAGGCTGAAAGAGTGTGTTCTTGATTATTCAATAGAAAGCTAACATGTCCTATTTTCCTGACTTCAGCCGGTTCACCCTGAACTGTTTTATAACTGATGACTTTTTCAGGAGTTTTTTTGAAAGAGCCCTTGATGACTGCACTTTGATTATATGGAAAGTATTTGAAACCAGAAAAACTTTTAATTTGATCAGGATCGTAAAGATAAGCCCACATTTTTTCAGTCCTCTTGCCGTAGACAATTTCAGCCCAGGCGCCATTAGGAAGTTTGAAATTTTTGCGATTGTTATTTTCACCAGGAGTTAAGTAAGCCCAAGTTAATTCATTAATTTTAATTCTGATTTGATCACCAATATGCTCCGCATGAGCCAAAAACTTTTTGGGTTTTGTTTTTACCCATTGGGTCTTTTTTCGATCTGATTCATGAATAAGGTAAAGACTATTGCCTTTCTCAGTATTTACCAAAGAAGAGGCGTTAAGAAATGAGGTGGGTGAGTTCTGATGTTTTAAATCACGGTTTTTTTTCCACGATTCCCATTCGGATTCGGACTGGGTAAAAACAAACGTGCAGAACAATAAAAGGTTGTAAAATCCCATGGCCACTCCCAGAGTCTATTAATTCTTAATTCTCTCAGTCAAAATACCCTGCAGACACAATAAATCCAAAGGCTTATTCTTTAAAAATCGTTGAATAATTGAGTGAATCTGCCTAAGATTTTTCCTGTTAGCTTGATCACTAGAGCGAGGAGTCAACATGGATCATAAAATGGATTATTACTTGAGCGAGCTTGATAAAACTTTAAAAGAATTGACTTCGACAAGCTCTGGGCGTCGCACCTTTATCAAAGCCCTTCCTTTTTTATTAGCCGCTTGTGCCAGTACTCCTAAAACCCGTTACCGTGAAGGTGATAACACAGGTCAAGAGGCTTCTCTGACTGTGGATCAAGAAAAAAAAATGACGGCTGAGGTTTTACCTAAAATGCAAAAAGATTATCCCAAATTAAACGACTCACAGATGCAGTCTTATATTTCTGATTTGGGTCAAAAAATTGTGCAAGCCAACAATCTCAATAACAACCCCTATAAATACAATTTCAGCGTGGTTGATGTGAATTATATCAATGCTTTTGCCTTACCGGCAGGCACTGTCTTTGTGACCACTCCTCTCATAGCCATGGCCGAGTCAGAAGCTGAATTGGCGGGAGTGGTGGGCCATGAAATTGGTCACATCCAGGCCCGTCACTCCGCAGAAAGAATGTTTGCTGCAGAAAAAGCTCAAAGTAAGAGTTGGCTCTATGCTGTCGGCGGGGGGCTCGCTGGAGCGGCATTAGGCTACGGGCTTGGGCGATTAGTCTGCGCTCCAAGAGATCAAAAATGTTTGGCAAAAGCCGCCACCTACGGTGGTGCGGCTGGAGCCGGTGGGGGACTGCTCATTCAAAAATATGGCTTTATGGCTAATTCAAGAGAAGACGAGATGGAAGCTGATCGAATCGGCTTTAGGACTTCAACAAAAGCCGGGTATGACAAAGATCATGTTGGTCTCTTCTATGCCAAACTTTTAAAAATGGAACAGGAGCGTCAAACCGGTGGAAACTCAATCACCGCCGCTTTTGCCGATGCTCTGAGCACTCATCCTCCGAGCCAAGAAAGGGTCAAACAAATGAAAGAGCTAGCCGCACAAGCTTTCGGACGAGGAAGTATTAGCTCTGAAGACTTTAGTAAGATAAGACAGAAAGCCAGTCAGATCAGTCGAAAAAAAGGTGCCAAAGTTTAACCACTCTTAAAAAGGTCAAAAATGAATATAGAAAAAAAATTACGAATTGTTCCCGATTTTCCAAAAAAAGGAATCGAGTTTTTAGACATTTCCCCTCTGCTTGAGAATAGCGATCATTTTAAAAGCTTAATTTCGCAACTGGCCGAACAGGCTGACAAGTGGTCTTTTGATAAAATTGTGGCGATTGAATCCCGTGGTTTTATTTTAGGTTCGGCTTTAGCCCTCCATATGAAAAAAGGTTTTGTCATGGTTCGAAAAAAAGGGAAACTTCCTGGAAAGACCTTTCAAAAAACCTATGATCTCGAATACGGTACAGACACCATTGAAATCCTGCCGACAAGCCTTCAAAAAGGGGATCGTGTGATCGTCTTAGACGATGTTCTTGCAACCGGTGGGACAGCACTGGCGGCTTGTGAGCTGGTCGAAGAGGTGGGCGGCCATATTCAAGGCTGTCTCTTCATGATCGAGCTTGGTTTTCTCGAGGGAAAATCCCGTTTAAAATGGCCCACCCAATCCCTGGTTATACGAAGTTAAACTTTTTAAATATTTGGAGTTTTTGTGATTTATATTCTTGTTGGTACTGACCGTCCCCACTCACGAAGTGCTGAAGTGGCTTCTTTTATCGAACCCCTTTACAAACAATGCGGTTTTGAAACTCAAGTGATGAGGTTGGTTGATTTAAATCTTCAACAACTCAATGGCAGTCACTATAGCGCTGAGAAACCCATTCAAATTAAAAAGGCCGTGGATGACCTTATGAATGCTGACGGCCTGGTGATTGTTTGCCCTGAATACAATGGCTCATATCCAGGAGCCCTCAAACTTTTTATTGACCACTGGAAGTACCCAGAATCCTTCGAACACCGTCCCGTTTGTTTTATTGGTTTAGGCGGTCGATTCGGTGGCCTGCGGCCGATTGAACATCTGCAACAAGTTTTTGGTTACAGAAATGGATTTATTTTTCCAGATCGAGTCTTTCTCTCTAATGTGGGAGAGGTGGTTAAGGATGGGAAAATTGAAAATCCCGCCCTTATCAAGCTTCTCGAAAAACAAGCCCAAGGCTTTTGTCGATTTATCAAGGCCCTTAGGTCAGAATTTTAGAGGTCGGGGATTACAAAAAAACTTTCTTGGCTAAAATAAAGTCATGAGAAAGATCGTATTTTTAGCCCTTGTGTTGATTTTAGCTAGTTGTTCCTCTAAACCTGAAAAGAGTGATTCTGACACTCTTTTTTTGAAAAACAATCCCGTGGTGACCATCGAAACCTCTGGTGATTTTTATCACGAGCCTAATGGCGATAATATTCAAATGGACTTTTTTGGAAACTGCTCGATTGGTCAAACAGTGATCTACATCGAAGTCGACAAAAAAAAATCAGCCACAGAGTGTGAAAAAGGGCGATACCGTTATTCGATGAATTTGCCAAAAACTTTTTTTGAATCTGGCAGCGCCAACAGAAATCCTTCATCACAATATGCTATGAAAGAGATTTATGCCTATCATGACAAACATAAAAAACTTTCTGCCACATCCTACATCTTAATCGATAAAAAAAATCGAGAGGTCAAATCTGTGATCAACAAACAGGTTAAATTTGAAAAAATCCCTACGGGAGACTTCGAACCTTTGACTCAATACAATGCCTTTGGCAGTTGTACCTTGGGGTCGATTGTGAACGTTGAAATCACCAGTCCCGACCGTTATGGCCATCAGACTTCAAAATACGATGATAAAAAAGAGTGCCAACCTTCTGTGGGTTATTATTTTCTCAGCCAAGTTCATGGCTATCCTAAAAAAGGCACACAATTTAAGATCCATGAAGATCAGGCTATAGCTCCGGTCAAAGGAAGAACGCCAGCCAGCGCACAGAAAGTGAAATATAAAAATCTATTCAATTGGAATGTTGGGATAGAGACTCAAGATTAATTGTTATTTTTGTAATTCTCTACATGTTTCAGCCGGGTTAAGTGCCAGTTCACACTGGCACAATTCAAAAGACTTTGGTGGCAAAATATTCTTACCTTCGTCATCAACGCAAGTTTCTGAAAAACTAAGAGTGTAGTCATCCAATTCAGCACAACCGATGGCGGCCAAGGCATAGTTTCCATCGGCGAGAGCTTTTGTAATGATATCAGCCGAGTTGATGATAAATTTTTGCAGCTCATATTTTGAGTTCATAAAAAAGGCTTTATCTTTGCTGGAGCTAAAATAAACCGAATCTTTAATATCACTGAAGGGTTTGCACACAACAGAACTGACAAACTCTACATTTTCCTTGGAATTAAAATTCTGAGCCCATGTTGAGAAGGCTGGAACTAAGGTGGCTAGAATAAAAAGAGAACGCAAAAACATAAAGAAATCTTCCTAGAATTGTTACCGTTATTCAGGACATATACAATGAAGACTTATTTTTAAGTAGTCATCTTTACCGGACTGAATTTATTTCAGTTATGACTGTCTAGACTTTTGACAGATTGATTCAAAGGATGACTAAGACTGAAGAAAAACCTAAGAAAAAAGAAAGAATATTTTTTGTGATGGTCTCCGAGCGAAACCTCAATATAAATTATTGTATAACTTAGAAGTATTTAAACACAACTGTCTCAGAGGCCCTAAACACCTCTGAGACGGAAGAATCCTTAATTCGCAACAGGAACAAAACCGGCAGGCGCTGCAACAGCAGCACGTTCGCATGAGCTTTTTCCGATGGCGGCTCCAACCATTCCACTAAAAAGCACAGTGAACCAAAGAGGTGGAACAGCGAAGGCTTTTTCAATAAAGAGTTGTTCAAGAAGAGCGTTTTTTGAATTTCCAGCTTTGTAAGCTTTTTTGATTTTCTCCATTGCAATTTCTACGGTATCTGTGGGTTGAACAACAAAGGTCACTCCATTGAGTTTAAATTTTTGAGCACCAATAACTTCAATAACAGCCACATCTTTACCCTGTTTGACTTCAATTTTATCTTCTGGGGTCATAGAGATAGTGATGTTCTTAAGTGATAACGCCGATTCACTCTGGGCAATGAGGGGTTGAACCATAATAGAAAGAGCTAAAACTGTAATTAAAATTTTTTGCATAAATTCTCCTTTGAGATATTTCTAATTTTAACAGGGCGAAGAGTGAAGACTCAAGAAATGTTAAAAAATGGGCAGAGCGAGCTAGACCTAAAGCGAGATTCTTGTTTTATTGAACTCTTATTGGGATGATTTTAAATCCTCATAAATAGGATTATGAACCTACTCGATCTAGACCAAGAATGGATCAGCGGCTTTTAAACAATCTTCGTTTGATCAAGTTCTATTCCAAAGGAAAATCATCCAGTGCAAAATAAGTGAAAATGATTTTAGCACCGGCCCGTTTCATTGATAATAGGGTTTCACTAATGACTTTAGCTTCATCAATCCAACCCTTTTCGGCCGCAGCTTTGATCATGGCATACTCACCGCTGACGTTATAGGCCGCGATCGGAAGTTGAGAATGGGTTTTTAAAAGCGAAATGACATCGAGGTAAGCCAGTGCGGGCTTCACCATTAAGATATCGGCTCCTTCTTCGGTATCCAATTGCATTTCGATCAATGCTTCCTGTTGAACCGAAGGCTGCATTTGGTAGGTTTTTTTATCCCCACTTTTAGGAGCAGAATCCAGCGCCTGTCGAAAGGGGCCATAAAATGAAGAGGCATATTTCGCGCAATAAGAGAGGATCAGAGTGTGTTGTTGATGGTTTTTATCGAGAGCTTCACGGATAGCTTTAACTCTGCCATCCATCATATCAGAGGGTGCGACAATATCAAATCCAGCCTGCGAGTGAAGCACGGCCATTTTTTTAAAGATTTCTAGAGTTTCATCATTGAGAATTTTTCCATCGCGCACCAATCCATCATGTCCATCACTTGAAAAAGGGTCGAGCGCAATATCAGAGATCAAAATAATTTCAGGAAATCTTTTTTTAATTTCTTGGGCAGCACGACAGACTATACCATGGGGATTAAGAGCCTCAGTGGCCATTGGATTTTTAAGTGAGTCGGCGATCGCAGGAAAGAGAGCAACAGCAGGCACGCCTTTATTGAGAGATTTTTCACACACAGAAAGAACTTGATCGATCGACCAACGGAATTGACCGGGCATCGATGGAATCGCTTGTTTTTGTTTTTCACCGTCAACAATAAACAATGGGTAAACAAAATCTTTTCGAGAAAGAAGAGCGTCCGAACTCCAGTGTCTGAGAGTCGGGTGAGAGCGATTGCGACGGGGACGACGATAGGGATGACTCACTTTACTAATTTTCTCCTTGATCTTTTTGAGGCTCACACAGCCCATGCATTATTCGGCATTTTTTAAGATGTTGTTGACCCACTGGACCTGTGGCCCAGAGAGCAGCAAGCAGGACTGAGATGTCATCCATAAAACCAGTGGGTAAAAAGTCTGGAACAGCGTCGATAGGAGAGACAAGATAGATAAGCGCACTCATCAACATGGCCTTGTGTCTACCAGAGAGTCTAGGGTCCTTGAATGTTAGATAGCTGGCTTCAGCAAGTGCTAAAACCTCTTTGCCGGCTTTTGAAGAGTATTTTTTGATCTTTTCCCAATTAATAATGGGCATACCAATCTTGTCCTCGCATAAAGTAGAGGTGAGCTTTGCTTGACTCTACAACAAAGAGTAAACTAAAACTACGGATGCACCATGACAACCAGTAACGAACCCTCTTTGTGTATTAGGTTATTTCTCCCATGAAAATCATCATAGTCGGTGCCGGAGATGTTGGCAGTTATCTCGCAAAAGAACTTTCGCAAAAGTCTGAAGATGTCATCATTATCGACACTGATTTAAAAGCTCTCGAACGAGTCGAAGAAACCACAGATGTTATGACTCTTAAGGGAAATGGTACCTTTCGGCGCACACTCTCTCAGGTTGGAGTTAAAGACGCCGATCTGGTGGTCGGTGTAACGAGTCACGATAATACGAACCTTGTGATCACTTCTTTAGCCTCCGCCATGGGTGCAAAAAGGACAGTGGCACGAGTGGATGCCCCTGAGTTTTTTCTCACCAATGGCGGAATCGAAAGAAACGTATTGGGAAGTTTTGCAATTGTCTGTGCCTCTCGTCTCGTCAGTGCAGAACTCCTACGCCTTGTTCGTAAAATTGATAAGCCCTTTGTCGAGAATTTTTCTTCAAACTCAATCACTGTCGCTTTGATAGAAATTAGTGAGAAATGCCGCTTTATCGAAAGATCAGGCTCTGAAATCGACATTGGTAAAAATGGAAAAATTATTGGCGTTTTTCGTGATCAAGAAATGAAATCCTGTAAAGAGCTTGCTCATCTTTATCACGGGGATAAAATTTTAGTGGCCTCAAAACTTGAAAAGCTTCCTTTGATAAGTCGTAGTCTTTCCCCTTTTCCGGGTAAAAAAGCTGTTATTATCGGCGGGGGAGATGTGGGTTATCAGCTGGCAAAATCCCTTCAAGGTGTTGAAGAAAGACTGACTATCATCGATATTGATCGTAAGCGCTGTGAATTTTTGGCCGATCACCTTGATCATGCGACAATTGTTCACGGCGATGGAACTTCACTGGCGCTGTTACAGGATGAACATGTTGAAACCGCAGATTACACCATCGCTGTTACTAAAGCGGATGAAGTGAATTTGATGTCCTCATTGGTGAGCCAAGAAATCGGTGTAACCAATGCCTACACACTTGTTCATCGCCCGGGATACTCAAACGTTTATGCTCACCTTGGTATTAAAGGAACGGCCAGTGCTCATGAGTTAATTGCACAGTCTGTGAATAAATACTTTCCCAATCAAGTGGTTCTGACTGATGCGCCTATTCCGGGAACCGATTATTTAGTGGGTGAATTTCAAATACCCTATGAAATGAAAACAAAGGAACTCAAAGTTAAACACCTTCAAATTCCACCAGGATCTTTTCTCGTGGGAATTTCTCGCAGTGAAGAGTTTTATTTCGGTGATGCCGATTCAGATCTCTCTGCAGGAGATATACTGATCATTGTCTGCAAGAGAAAAGAACTTAAAGGTTTAGAAAACATGTTCTTTAAGATGAAGTAGGCTCCATGCAAAAACGGATTGTCTCCTATTATGTTGGCCAACTTTTTATTATTCTTGCTTTTTTAATGACTCTTCCTCTGGCTGTTGCATTTATCGATAAAGATACAAGGTCAAGTAACGCTTTTGCTCTTAGTATGATCGTTACTGTTTGTTTTGGACTTCTGCTGCGATTTATAAGTCGACAATTGAATGTGAACATAAACTCCATTTCACGCAAAGAAGCCTATGGAATAGTGGCTTTTAGTTGGATTGGATCAGGAATTTTGGGCGGTTTGCCCTTTCTTTTTACGGGCGATCTCAACAGTTTGAGTTCCTCAACTTTTGAAACAATCTCTGGATTAACCACCACGGGTGCCACTGTGTTTTCAAATGTCGAAGTCCTTTCTCGCGCGATTAATATTTGGCGAGTGACCATGCATTGGGTGGGCGGGATGGGTATTGTGGTTCTTTTTGTCGCGATCTTTCCACAATTGGGCTTAGGGGGTAAATATTTATTCCGAAGTGAAAGTTCGGGTAATAATAGCGAAAGCATTAAACCTCGAATTAAACAAACAGCACTTCGCTTGTGGTGGATCTATGTTTTTTTTACGGCCCTTTGTGCCGTACTTCTTTACCTTTCTGGAATGAATGTTTTTGATTCTGTTCTTCATTCATTTTCTACGCTTTCAACAGGTGGTTTTTCAAATAAAAATCTGAGTTTAGGATTTTATAAAAACCCAATGGCGGAATGGATTGTCATTGTCTTTATGCTGATTGGCGGAACCAGCTTCAATCTTTATTACGGACTTTTTCGCGGAGACCTTAAACGAATCTTTATGAACATTGAAGCCCGTTTTTTTATTTTTCTAAATATTATAGTGGGCTCAGTTGTTTTTATTATAAACACAGGGCTTTCATCTCAAAGTTGGCACCATGATTTGAGAAGTGCTTATTTTCAAACCGTTGCCGTGTCCTCCACAACAGGTTTAATGACAGCAGATTTTGACCTCTATCCAGCCACAGCAAAATATCTTCTTTTTTTATGTATGTTTATTGGAGGCTGTGCCGGTTCTACAGCGGGTGGCTTAAAAGTTTCTCGTGTCATTATTGTTTTCAAGCGTTGTTGGCAAGAGCTCAGATTGACTCTTCACCCGCAAGAAGTGGTGAGCACAAAGCTTGGACACCAAACCATATCCCGGTGGATTCTGAGTTCTACATTTATTTTTGTATGCACCTACTTTATGCTTTATCTTGTTGGTGTTTTTATTATGTTTTCTTTCGGAATGGACTGGGAAACAGCATCAAGCAGTGTCGTTGCTTGTTTTTCCAGTGTTGGCCCTGGATTTGGCGCTGTTGGACCAACGATGAACTATGAATTTGTTCATCCGGTTGGAAAGTACGTGCTTTGTTTTTATATGATTGCAGGTCGTCTCGAAATCTTTGTCCTTCTCTCGATCTTTACCCCCCATTTTTGGCGTAAAGGTTAAAGAGAGAAGCTTAAAAAAATGACTTAGCGGATAGCGTCTTCGCCCGTGATCTGAAGTCCAACCACCAAGCGATGAATATCTTCGGTACCCTCGTAAGTATTTACAGTCTCAAGATTGAGCATGTGGCGAATCACCGGATATTCGTCTATAATACCGTTGCCCGCTAAGATATCACGAGCATCTCGAGCCACTTCAAGTGCCATTCGACAATTATTCATTTTCGCTAAGGAAACTTGCCAGTGCTGCATTTTACCTTTTTCTTTAAGACGTCCCAATTGAAGGGCTAAAAGTTGACCTTTTGTGATCTCTTGCACCATCTTGACCAACTTCGCCTGAGCCAATTGATAACCCGCTAGAGGTTTTTTAAAGATCACACGCTCTTTAGAGTAATGAAGGGCTTCATGGTAACAGGTGTTGGCCGCACCAATCACACCCCATGCAATTCCAGAGCGCGCTTGGGTAAGGCATCCAAGGGGACCTTTAAGCCCCTTGATGTTAGGAAGAAGATTTCCTTCGGGGATGATACAGTCTTGAAAATGCAGCTCAGAAGTTGTGCTGACTCGAAGAGAGAACTTTCCTTTCATCAGCGAAGTCGAAAAACCTTTTGTGCCTTTTTCAACAATAAAACCACGAACCTCGCCATCAAGTTTAGCCCAGACAATAGCAATATCAGCGATACAACCATTGGTGATCCACATTTTATTTCCGTTGAGTTTATAGCCGCCCGACACTTTCTCTGCCACCGTTAACATGCCACCGGGATTGGAGCCTGCATCGGGTTCAGTGAGTCCAAAACAACCAATCAGTTCTGCTTTTGCGAGTTTCGGTAAATATTTTTGCTTTTGCTCTTCGGATCCGTAGGCATAAATTGGGTACATCACCAGTGCGCCTTGAACCGAACAAAAAGAACGAATCCCAGAGTCAGCCCGTTCAAGCTCTTGTGTCACCAGTCCATAAGCCACATCACCAAGGCCAGGACAGCCGTAACCCTTAATACTCGAACCCAGAAGACCCAGCTCGCCAAAGCGGGGAATCAGCTGCATAGGAAATTTTTCCTCACGATTGGCTTGTTGAAGGGTAGGGATAATTTCTTCGCTGGCAAACTCACGAACTGTATCTCTGATCAGCAGTTCTTCTTCGGTGAGCATGCTATCGAAATCCATGTAGTTGAGAGATTCGTAGGCGGCCATGGGGTACTCCTTTGCTCGCGTAATGTCGAGGTCTGCTTAGTGATTGCTAAGACCCTTATGATAAGCGAAAATAATCTTTAAGAACAGTCATAGCCTAGCTTATGCATCATATCATGCGGTCAGATTTGGCGTAAGACACTAAACCCGAGACACAAATATGCTCAATCGCGCTGAAATCATTGATAAGAATTTTAAAGACTTAGTTCATAGCAACCGACTCCCTTTGCCCCTCTCTGAATTCAGCAAAACCGAACTGACTTCTTATGATTTGGTGGATCTGTTTGAAACACAGGTGATGAGTCGAATGCTGGACTTAAGAGCGCGAGAACTGAAAAAAGACAATCTCTGTTATTACACCATTGGTAGCTCGGGGCACGAAGGAAACGCCGCCGTAGCCAAAGCTTTCCGAAAAACAGACATGGCTTTTTTGCATTATCGAAGCGGCGCTTTTTTTATTCAAAGAGCCAAACAACAAGAGGGATCAACACCACTTTATGATTTGCTGCTCTCTTTTATGGCTTCAAAAGAAGATCCCATTTCAGGCGGACGACATAAAGTGATCGGGAGTAAAGAGCTTTTTATTCCACCACAGACAAGTACGATTGCTTCTCATCTACCCAAAGCCGTGGGAGCTGCCCTTTCAATCCCAAGAGCAAAAGACCTTAAAGTCGAGAGTGAACTTCCTGAAGAGAGCGTTATACTCTGCACTTTTGGAGATGCCTCAGCCAATCATTCAACCGCCTTAGGAGCTTTTAATACGGCCGCCTGGATTTCTTATCAGAATTTA